>NZ_JACADQ010000002.1 GCF_016106015.1 Neoroseomonas rubea | reverse complement strand
GCGCAGCGCCGTGGCGACGACGCGGCCGACGCGCCCATGCCCGACCAGGATCGCATGGCCGTCCAGCCCCTGCGCCGGCGGGTGCGACAGGCGCGCCCGCCCGCGCCGCGCGAGCCAGGCGCGCATGCGGCGTGTCCCCTCGATCCGCACCGCCGCGCGGTCGGCGAGCCACTGCATCAGGGGCGTGCCGAGGATGGACAGCGTCGCCGCGGCGAGCAGCGGGCCGCGCGCCGCATCCGGCAGCAGCCCCGCACCGATGCCCAGCTGCGCCAGCAGGAAGGAGAATTCGCCGATCTGCGCCATGGCCCCGGCGACGGAGGCCGCCGCGGGCACCGGCACGCGCAGCAGCACCAGCAGGCCGAGGATCGCGCCCCCCGTGCCGAGCAGCACCGCGAGCAGCGTCGCGAGTGATGCCCCTGGGGCGGCGAGCATCGCGCCGGGATCCACCAGCATGCCCACCGAGACGAAGAAGATCGCGACGAAGACGCGCTGCAGCGGCGCCGTCTCGGCCGCCGCCTGGTGGCCCAGCGGGCTTTCGCCCAGCAGGACCCCGGCGAAGAAGGCGCCAAGTGCAGGCGAGACGCCGAACAGCGCCGAGGCGCCGAAGGCCGTGCCGAGCGCAACGACGATGACCGCGAGGGTGAATAACTCGCGCGACCCGGTCGCGGCCACGAGGCCGAGCAGGCGTGGCAGGATGACCCGCCCACCGAGCGCCATGGCGGCCAGGAACGCGGCCAGTTCCACGGTTGTGCGCATGAGCGAGGCGCCGAGATCTCCCTGCGGACCCGCCAGCGCGGGCAGCAGGACCAGGGCGAGCACCACCACCAGGTCCTGCACCACGAGCCAGCCGAGCGCGATGCGGCCCGCCTCGCCGGCCAGCCGACCTTTCTCCTCCAGCGCGCGCGTCGCGACGGCGGTGGAAGATATGGCGAGCGCGAGGCCGAAGACCGCCGCCCCCGCCGCATCGAGCCCCAGCAGCACCGACCCGACCGCAGCGCCGAGCAAGGTGCCGGCCGCGATCTGCGCGACCGCGCCGGGCAGGGCGACGCGCCAGACCGCGAGCAGGTCGCGGGCGCGGAAATGCAGCCCGACGGCGAAGAGCAGCAGCGCGACGCCGATCTCGGCAAGGCCCGAGGTGACGGCGCCATCGGCGACGAAGCCCGGCGTGTAGGGGCCGACCGCGATGCCCGCGGCGATGTAGCCGAGCAGCGGCGGCAGCCGGAGCAGCCGGGCCACGAATCCGAAGGCGAAGGCGAGCGCGAGCGCGACCACGAGCGTCGCGACGAGCGGCGGGGCGTGGCTCATCCACGCTAGGATACAGGGATTGCGCGATCCGTCAGCCGTCGGCCGGCGTGATGGCGCCGGGTCCGAGCGGGCGCGTCATTAGGACGCTGTCCACCCAGCGCCCGTGCTTCCAGCCGATGGCGGGCAATAGCCCGGCACGGGCGAAGCCCGCCCTTGCATGCAGACGGATGGAGGGTTCGTTGGCGGAATCGCCGATGACGGCGACCATCAGGCGGAAGCCCTGCGCGGTGCAGCGGGCGACCAGCGCCTCGAGCAGCGCCAGACCCAGCCCGGCGCCGCCCGCGCCGGGCGCGACATAGACCGAGTTCTCGACCGCGTAGCGGTAGCCCGGCCGCGTGCGGTAGGCCGAGGCATAGGCGTAGCCGCGCACGGCGCCGTCCCGTTCCGCGACCAGATAGGGGTACCCGGCGGCGAGCACGGCGTCGCGGCGCCGGGCCATCTCCTTCGCGCCGGGTGGCTCGTATTCGAAGCTGGCGAGGCCATGGGCCACCCAATGGCCATAGATGGTGGCAATCGCGGGGATGTCCTCGTCCCGGACGGGGCGGATGGTCGGCGTCGTCATCGCGGAAGGGTGGCCGGGGAGATGCGGAGCGGGAAGCCGGATGACCGGTCGCCAGGTTGCGGCGTGCGGGGCTTCCTTCCCCGCGGCGGCTGGGCTATGGCTGCCCAGGTTGGACCCGTAGCTCAGCTGGATAGAGCGCTGCCCTCCGAAGGCAGAGGTCGAAGGTTCGAATCCTTTCGGGTCCGCCACCCCCCTCAGTCGCCGTCGAGCGCATGGGCCAGCAGATGTGCCCGCTCGCTCACCTGCAGCGCCGCCTCATGCGTCGCCTCGAGCAGCACCGGCGGCGCGACGCCGGCGCGGCGTGCTTCCTCCCACCGCGCGGCGCAGAGACACCAGCGGTCGCCGGGGTTCAGCCCGGCGAAGCCGTATTCGGGGCGCGGCGTCGACAGGTCGTTGCCCATCGCGCGGCTGAAGGCGAGGAATTCCTCGGTCACCTCAGCGCAGACGACGTGCAGGCCCATATCGCCGGGGCCCGTGTTGCAGCACCCGTCACGGTAGAAGCCGGTCAGCGGCGCGACGGAACAGGGCAGCAGCGCGCCGCCCAGCACGTTGCGCGCCTGCGGACGGCCGCCGCCACGATCGTGCAGGTCATCCATCCGTCGTGTCCCCCTCAGTAGGATTTCGGTTGGCCGAGAACGCGCTCGGCGATGAAGGACAGGATCAGCTGCTCGGAGACGGGGGCGAGGCGGGTGATCATCACCTCCCGCAGCAGGCGTTCGACGACGTATTCCTTGGCGTAGCCCATCCCGCCATGCGTCATCACCGCCTGCAGGCAGGCCTGGTGGCCCGCGCGGCCGCCGAGCAGCTTCGACGCATTCGCTTCCGCCCCGCAGGGCCGGCCGCTGTCGTAGAGCCAGGCCGCCTTCATCGTCATCATCCACGCGGCTTCGAGTGCGGCCCAGCATTCCGCGAGCGGGTGCTGGATCGCCTGGTTCTGCCCGATCGGCCGACCGAAGACGCTGCGGTCCCGCGCGTAGCGCGCCGCGCGCTCGAGCGCGTCCTGCCCTATCGCGATCGCCTCGGCCGCGATCAGGATGCGCTCGGGGTTGAGGCTGTCGAGCACGTAGCGGAAGCCCTGGCCTTCCTCACCGATGCGGTCTTCCTCCGGCACGAAGAGGTCGTCGATGAAGACCATGTTCGAATCGACCGCCGCGCGGCCCATCTTGGGGATGCGCTTCACCTCGACGCGGCTGCGGTCGAGGTCGGTGTAGAACAGCGTGATGCCGTCTGACGGCCGCCGGGCGTCCTCCCTCCGCGTCGTGCGCGTCAGCAGCATGACCTTGTTCGCGACCTGGGCGGTGGAGGTCCAGATCTTCCGACCATTCACGCGGTAGCCGCCGGGCACTTTCGTGGCGAAGGTCGTGATGCTGGTGGTGTCGAGCCCGGCATCGGGCTCAGTGAAGCCGAAGCAGGCCTGGTCGGTGCCGGCGACGAGCGGCGGGATCCAGCGCGCCTGCTGCTGCGGCGTTCCGTGCACGACGATCGGGTGCGGTCCGAACATGTTGATGTGCAGCGCCGAGGCCGCGGACATGCCGCCGCCGTGGCGCGCGACGGCGGCCATCATCAGCGCCGCCTCGGTCACGCCGAGGCCGGCGCCGCCATACGCCTCCGGCATCGTGATGCCGAGGAACCCGGCCTGAGCCATCGCGCCATGGAACTCCCGTGGAAAGCGCGCCTCGTCGTCGCAGGCGCGCCAGTACTCGTCGCCGAAGCGCCTGCCGATGGCGGTGACACCCTCGACGATGGCCTCCTGCTCGGGCGTCAGGCCGAAATCCATGCGTCCCTCCCTTCAAGGCGGCGGAGGATCGTGCCCGCGCCGGCCCTTGGCAAGCAGGCGCCGCCCGCGCACCGTGCCGGGCGGAGGAACGCCATGGACAAGCTCACGCTCGCCGTCGTCTCGCGGAACTATTTCAACATGCCGGCCTGGGTCGGCCAGCATGCCGGGCTCTTCGCGGCGGAGGGAATCGACCTCGCGATCGACCATATCGAGGGGATCGAGGAGGTGAACGACCGCGTCCGTGACGGCCGGGCGCAGCTGGCCTACGGCGTGACGGAGCACGTCATCCTCGATGCCGAGACGGGCGGTCGGCAGGTCATCATCGGCGGCAACGTGAACCGGCTGCCCTTTTCGCTGATCGCGCGGCCAGGGATCGAGGGCATCGAGGGCCTGCGCGGCAAGCGGATCGGCGTCTCTTCGCTCCGCGCCGGGTCCTCCTCCCTGGTGATGAAGATGCTCGCCGCACATGGGCTGCACTATCCGGGCGACTACGAGATCATCCCCTGTGGGCCGATCCTCGCGCGGTGGGAGCTGCTGCGCTCCGGTGGGATCGATGCCGGCCTGCAGGGCGCACCGCTGAACCACATGGCGCTCGACCAGGGCTTCGTCTCACTGGCCGAGCCGCGGCAGGACTTCCAGTTCACCAGCCTCGACGTCGATGCCGACTGGGCGGCGGCGCATCGGAACGTGCTGCTGCGCTTCCTGCGCGGTTTCCTCCGCGCGCATGAGCACTTCTTCGCCGACCGGGATCTCGCGCGCGACGTCGCGGTGGCCGAAAGCGGCATCGAGCCGCGCTACGCGGACCGCGCCTGGGAGGAATACACCCGGGCCGAGATCTTCCCTCGCGACGGCGAGGCGAGCGCCGCCGGCGTACAGAACCTGATCGAAACCAGCGCGCTGATCCGCGACCTGCCGAGCCGCGCCCGAACCCGCGCCGAGGACTACATCGACCGCAGTTGGCTGGCCGCGGCCCGGGCGTCGCTGTGACCGCGATCGACTACGGCGACCGCGCCCGCATCGGGCTGATGGTCCCCTCCGGCAACCAGGTCTGCGAGGCGGAACTGCACGCCATGATGCCGCCGGGCGTCGCGGCGCATGTCACGCGGCTTGAGCTGCGCGGCAGTTCCGAGGAGGAACTGCTGCGCATGATCGAGGGGCTGGAGGCGGCGGCGCGACTGCTCGCCGATGCGCTTCCGGCGCTTCTCGCCTTCCACTGCACCGCGGTCTCGACCTTCGCGCCGGAAATGGCCGGCGGCATCACCGCGCGCATCGCGGCGGCAACCGGCCTGCCGGCGACCGGCACGGCGGAGGCGATCCTCGCCGCGCTGGCCGCGCTGCGCGCGCGCCGCCTCCTGCTCGTCACGCCCTATATCGCGCCGGTGCATGAGCGGGAGGTCGCCTTCCTCTCCGCGCACAGCATCGAGACGATCGGCAGCGCCATGATGGGCGTGAACACGAATGCGGAGATGGCGCTGATCCCACCCGACCACATCGCCGCTGCCGTCCGTGCGGCGAGGACGGACGATGCGGACGCCTGCTTCATTTCCTGCACCGCGATCCGCTCCGCCGGGCTGATCGCATTGCTCGAGGCGGAACTTGGCATGCCGGTCATCACGAGCAACCAGGTCATGGCCTGGCATGCGCTGCGGCGCTGCAGCATCGCCGATGCCGTGCCCGGCTTCGGCCGCCTGATGGCGATGCCCTGAGCCGCTTTGCCGTGCGGCGCCGGTCCCCTATCATCGCGCCCAACGGCCCGGCACGCATCGGGCACACGGAGGAGACAGTCCATGCCGAAATTCACCCGCCGCGCCCTCGGCGCCGCCGCCTTTGCCGCCGCATCCGCGCCCGCCCTGCTGCACGGCCAGGGCCGGACCGTGCTGCGCATCGGCTGGACCAGCGGCGACGGGGCGCAGGACCCCTATGCGAGCGGCGCGCGGCTGTTCAAGCAGGGGCTGGAACGGCGCGTGGGCGAACGCGTCGACGTGCAGCTTTTCCCCAACCGCGCGCTTGGCGACGAGCGTCCGATGCTCGACGGCATGCGGCTCGGAACGGTCGACATGGGCGTCATCACCAACGCGGTGATCGCGCAGGTCGAGCCCGCCTTCCAGGTGAACGATATGCCGTTCCTGTTTGCGAACGAGGAACAGGGCCATCGCGTGCTTGACGGCGCCGTGGGCGCGGCGCTGCGGCAGCGGCTGGAAACGCGCGGCGTCGTGCCGCTCGGCTACATGGAAGGCGGCTTCCGGCACATGATCAACAACGTCCGGCCGATCGCGCGGCCGGAGGATCTGCGCGGAATCAAGTTCCGCGTGCTGCAGAGCCCGATCTACATCGAGATGTTCCGCAGCCTCGGCGGCAACGCCGTGCCGATGGCCTGGGGCGAGACGTTTACCGCCGTGCAGCAAGGCGCGGTGGACGGGCTCGAGATCCCGCTCGGCATCATCGACCAGAACAAGTACTATGAAGTGACGAAGTACCTGTCGCTGACCGGCCACATCTACTCGATGATCGGCCTGCTGATGGCCAAGCGCACCTTTGACCGTCTGCCCGCCGACCTGCGCGGCCCGGTGCAGGAAGCCGCGGCCGAGGCGACGCGTGCACAGCGTACGGCCAATGCGGCAGCCAATACGGGCTTCCTCGAGAGCCTCCGCCGGCATGGCATGCAGATCAACGAGGTGCCGGACAAGGCTGCGTTCCGGCGCGGCGTGCTGCCCATGTACGAAAGCTTCCGCGGGCAGATCGGCGCCGACATCGTGCGCGACGCGCTCGCCGCGGTGCAGTGAGGGCGCTCGCCGCCGCGGCGCGCGCCGTCGCGGCGGCGACGCGCCTGTCCATCGCGCTGGCCGCCGCCGGTATGCTTGGCTGCATCGCCTACCAGGTGGTGATGCGCTACGTCGTCGGCGCCGCCTCCTCCTGGAGCGAGGAGATGGCGGTGCTGCTGTTCTCCTGGAGCGTGCTCGGCGGCCTCTCGCTCGGCGTTCATGAAGGCTTCCATGTCCGCCTGACGCTGCTGCCGGACAGGTTGCCGCGCGCCGGGCGGGTCGCGGCGGAGCGGGTGCTGGATGCCCTGACGGCCGCGCTCGGCGTCTTCCTCGCCTGGTCGGGCTGGCGTTTCCTCGACATCACCGGCGGCTCCGTCTCGGCGGCGATGGGGTACCCGACGGAGATCCTGAACGCGCTCGCCATCGCCTGCGGGGCGCTGATGGCGCTGTTTGGCCTTGAGCGCGCGCTCCGACCCGGCGGCGTGGCGGCATGAGCGAGGTCGGCTGGTTCCTGACGGCCGGCTTCGGCCTGCTGGTGGTCCTCGGCGTGCCCTTCGCCATCGCCATCGCGCTGGTGATCACGGGCGCGCTGATTGCGGCGGACATCGAGCCCGCCTTCCTGGCGCAATCGGTCATCAGCGGGTCGCAGCAGTTCAGCCTGCTCGCCATTCCGCTGTTCATGCTGGCTGGGGAGCTGATGACGGCGGGCGGACTGTCGCAGCGTCTGGTGGATTTCGCTTCCACGCTGGTGCGCCACCTGCGTGGAGGCCTCGCCATGGTCACGGTGCTGGCGGCGCTGATCTTCTCCGCCATCTCGGGCTCGGCGCCGGCGACCACGGCGGCGATCGGCGCCATCATGATCCCGGCCATGGCCAAGGCGGGCTACGACAAGGGATTCGCGGCCTCAATCGCGGTCAGCGCCGGCGTGCTAGGTCCGCTGATCCCGCCTTCCATCGCCTTCGTGATCTGGGGGATCGTGGCGGAACAGTCGATCGGCCGGCTGTTTCTCTCGGGCATCGTGCCGGGCATTGTGCTCGCCCTGGGGTTGTTGGTCATCTGCTGGGTGCATGCGAAGCGCAACGATGTGCCGATGCTGCCGCGCGCGACGCTGCGGGAAGCCGGGGCGGCCTTCGCGCGCGGGCGCTGGGCGCTGGCCTCGCCGCTGGTGGTGCTGGGCGGCATCTATGGCGGCATTTTCACGCCGACGGAGGCGGCCGCGATCTCCTGCGTCTATGCGCTGCTGGTCGGGCTGCTGATTGAGCGCCAGCTGACGCTCCGTGCGCTGCCCGGCATCTTCGTGAACGCCATGCGCACCAGCGCGATCGTCACGGCCATCATCGCCGTCTCGGCTGGCTTCGGCATCCTCGTGGCGCAGGAACAGATCGCGACGGGCTTCGCCGCCTGGCTCGCGGCCACGGTCAGCGAGAAGTGGCTCGCGCTGGCCGCGCTCAACATCGCCTTCTTCCTGCTGGCCGCCGTTATGGACGAGATCGCCATCATGGTGATCCTTGGCCCCATGCTGATCGCCATCGCCAACCGCTTCGGCGTGGATCCGATCCATTTCGGCGCGATCATCGTCACGAACGTCGCGATCGGAATGGCGGCGCCGCCCATCGGCTATTGCCTGTTCATCGGCATGGCGATCAGCGGGCTGTCGCTCACGCGCATCAGCCGGGCGATCTGGCCGCAGATCGCCTGGATGCTGGCGGTGCTGTTCCTCACCACCTACATCCCCGGCTTCGCGCTGATGTTCCAGCCTGCCACGCGCTGATCAGAAGCCGTAGAGCGCGGCCGGGTTGTCGACCAGCACGCGCCGCCGCTCGGCCGCCGACGGGGCCCATTCGCCGAGCAGGTCGAGCAGCGCGCCATCCTCCGGCATCCAGGCCGACAGCGACGGGTGCGGCCAGTCCGTCCCCCACACGCAGCGGTCCGGCGCGGAATCGAGCAGCGCGCGCGCGAAGGGTGCGACGTCCCGGAACGGCGGGCCGGAGGAGGAGATGCGGTAGCCGCACAACTTCACCCAGGCGCGGCCGCTGTCGAGGATGCGCAGCAGCGCCTGGAAGCCGGCGTCGTTCACACCGTCCGCGCTGCGCACGCCGCCCATGTGGTCGACCACCACCGGCACAGGCAGCGTGGCAAGCCGCGGCGCCAGGTCCGGCAGTTGGTGCCCTTCGGCATACAGCTGCAGGTGCCAGCCCAGCGGCGCGATACGACGCGCCAGCGCCTCCAGCTGGTCGAGCGGCGTGCCGTTGCCCGACACGGCGTTGAAGCGCACGCCGCGGGTACCCTGCGCGTGCAGGTTGCGCAGCGCGGCCTCGTCGAAGCTGTCATCCACCACGGCGACGACGCGCGCCCGGTCCAGCCCGAAGCGTGCGGCAGCGTCGAGCGAGCACGCATTGTCCGTGCCGTAGACCGAAGGCTGCACGATCACCATCCGGCCGATGCCGAGCGCTTCGGCGACGCGGAGATAGGCCGGGATCAGCGCAGCCTGCGGATCGTAATGCCGTCCCGCATCGAGCGGGAAGCGGTCATAGGGCCCGAAGATGTGGAAGTGGCAGTCGCAGGACAGCGGCGGCGCCTTCCAGGACGGGTTCGGGACGACATTGAGCGGGGGAAGGCAGGGCTTCATCACGCGGCTCCCGCCAGTTCGCGCCGCACGATCGCGGCCCCTTCGACCATGGCGCGCATCTTCCCGTCGGCGACATCGCGCGGCAGGTACTTCATGCCGCAATCGGGTGCGACTATGACGCGCGCCGGATCAACATGCGGCAGCGCGCGGCGAATGCGCGCCGCGACCGTCTCCGCGCTCTCCACCTTCATGTCCGCCAGGTCGACGACGCCGAGGATGATGGTCTGGTCCGGCAGTTGCTTGAGCACGCTGGTGTCGAGATTGGACTGCGCCGTCTCGATCGAGATCTGCCGGACGCGGCAGTTGCACAGCTCGGGGAGGAAGGAATAGCCCGTCGGCCGCGCATGGATGATTGCGGCGTAACCGAAGCAGATGTGCAGCGCCGTGGTGCCGGTGATGCCCTCAAGCGCCCGGTTGACGGCGGCGAGGCCGTATTGCCGCGCCTTCTCGGGCCGCGCCTGCATGTAGGGCTCGTCGATCTGCACGATGTCCGCGCCGGCGACAAAAAGGTCGCGGATCTCCTCGTTCACCGCCGCGGCATAGTCCATCGCCATCTCCGCCTCGTCGGCGTAGAAGTCGTTCTGCGCCTGCTGGGCCATGGTGAAGGGACCGGGCACGGTGATCTTGATCATCCGGTCGGTGTTGGCGCGCAGGAACTGCACGTCCTGCGTCTCGACCGCGTGCCGGCGGCTGATGCGGCCGACCACGCGCGGCACCGGGTTCGGATGCCCGCTTCGGTCGAGCGCCATGCCGGGATTGTCGATATCCACGCCATCGAGCGCGGTGGCAAAGCGGTTGGAATAGGATTCCCGCCGCATTTCCCCATCCGTGATGATATCGAGCCCCGCCTTCTCCTGCGCGCGGATGGCCAGCAGCGTAGCATCCTCCTGCGCCTGGTCGAGCGCATCGGGTGCCACGCGCCACAATTCGCGCGCCCGCACGCGCGGGGGAAAACGCCCGGCGAGCCGCTTCCGGTCGATCAGCCACTCGGGCTGGGGGTAGGAGCCGACGAGCGATGTCGGCAGCAGCTTCTGAGTCATGGCGTTGCCTCCTTGCGCGAGGCTAGCCGCGCACCGCCGGCGTGGCCAGGGACCCAGTCTTGCCAGAAGCCGCCGCCATGCGATGCTCGCCGCGCGACGACGAGATCGCGAGGGAGGATCCCATGACACTGCGAAGGACGGTGCTCGCCGCCGCCATGCTGGCCCTGGGCTGCAGCGCCGCACAGGCGCAGACGCGCTGGACGATGGCGACCGCCTATGCCGAAGGGAACTTTCACACTCGCAACGTGCGCGCCTTCATCGACGACGTGCAGCAGGCGACATCGGGCCGGCTGCAGATCCAGCTGCATTTCGGCGCGTCGCTGCTAACCATGCCGAACATCAAGCGCGGCGTGCAGACCGGCCAGATCCAGCTGGGCGAGGTACTGCTATCCGTGCACGGCAACGAGGATCCGTTCTTCGAGCTCGACAGCGTCCCCTTCCTTGCGGACACATGGGAAGCGACGGCGGCGCTCGACCGCGTCTCGCAGCCCTATATCCGCGCGCGGCTCGAACGCCAGGGGATGATCCCGCTCTACATGGTGCCCTGGCCGAGCCAGGCCTTCTATACGCGCAACGAGGTGCGCAACGCCGAGGACCTGCGCGGCCTGCGCTTCCGCACCTACAACGCATTGACCCTACGCATGGCCGAACTGCTCGGCGCGACGCCCGTGACGGTGCAGGTGGCGGAAATCCCCCAGGCCTTCGCCACCGGCGTGATCGCAGCGATGTTCACCTCGGCGCAGACCGGCGTCGACACAGCTGCCTGGGACTATGCACGGTACTTCACCGATGTCGGCGGCATGCGCGCGCGCAACCTGGTCTTCGTCAATGCTCGCGCCTTCCGCGCGCTGGACGAGGCGACGCGGAACGCGATGACCGAGGCCGCAGGGCGCGCGGCCGTGCGCGGCCTGGAATTCGCGCGGGCGGCGGAAGGGGAGATGGTCGAGCGGCTGCGCAGCCGCGGCATGCAGGTGCGGGAGCCCTCCGCCGCCTTCATGACCCAGCTACGCGAGGTCGGCGCGCGCCAAACGCAGGAATGGGTCCAGCGCGCGGGGCCGGAGGGGCAGCAGGTGCTGGAGGCCTACCGCGCGGCGCTGCCGCGCTGAGGCAAGGCGCGCGCGTCACGCCCTGCTAGAACTGTTTTCGCCCCACGCGTCGGGGCGACTGCGACCCTGAGCGAAGGAACATTCAGGATGAGCGACGATCTCCTCGAAACCGGCAAGCGGCTGCGCGCCGAGGTGATCGGCCAGGCGCGGCACGATGCCGCGATGAGCAGCGCCACCGACTTCGACATGCCGTTCCAGGAACTCGCACTACGCTATTGCTGGGGTGACGTCTGGGGCCGCCCGGGGCTCGACCGCAAGGCGCGCAGCATGGTCAACCTCGGCATGCTGGTGGCGCTCGGCAAGCCGAATGAGCTGAAGATCCATGTCCGTGGCGCCCTGACCAATGGGGTGACACGGGCGGAGATCCAGGAAGTCTTCCTCCAGGCCTGCGTCTATTGCGGCGTGCCGGCAGCTGGGGAAGCCTTCAAGGTCGCGAAGGAGGTCTTCGAGGAACCGGAGTTCGCCGATCGCTAGGGTAGCGTCCTAATCCTGCGCGCCAACACCATCAAACTCCTCCTCGTCGCTGGAGCGGCGCGAGGAACGAGCGTTGCGTACATCGCGATCTGCAACGAGACGCCGGCGAGCCCGCTCGCCGGCACACGGCCCACGCCAACCGCATAGCGGTGGATGACGCCCGCCAGGGCGTCCCAAGGCTGGCAAGCAGGCGATAGACTGAAATCATTCGGCTCAGCGCAGTCCAAGAGCCGGGAGGCACGTCAGCACCACCTCGATCCGCACAGCGCTTTCGATGACAACCTCCTTCCCGACGACGTTGTCTTGCGCTTCATCAGGAACGGCGTCCCGTCATCCCGAGCCGTCACGGGTGCAGCAGAATTCAAGATGTCTGTAAGGCCTCCATCTCCGCCTCGAAAATGAACATGGCACTCCGCAGTCTATTGAGCAGTTCATCAATCTCGGCCGCTGTCACGGTCAAGGGCGGAGCTACCATGAACCACTCTCCCCATCGTCCGCCGGCGGTCCGTCGCGCATACAGCGCGAGACCCTGCCCGAGTGCGATCTCCTGCAGGCGGCCAACCGCATTGAGCACCAGTGGTAGAGAACGTTTCGTTTCCTTGTCAGCGATGAGTTCGACCGCGAGCAACAGCCCAAGCCCGCGGACGTCACCGATGGTGCGGAACTCCTGCGCGAGACGGTTGAGCCCTTCGCACAGCAAGGCACCCATTCGACCGGCATTGCCGACCAGGTCGCCTGCCGCGAGTTCGTCGAGCACCGCGAGGCCAACCGCGCAGGACAGCGGATTCGCGAAGTAGGTGAAGGTGTGCATGAAGCCGCCGGCAGCCGCTACGCGATCAACCATGGACGCCGGGGCCAACACTGCGCCCATCGGCGTGTAGCCGGCGGAAATCCCCTTGGCCAAGACGACGACATCGGGACGGACACCAGGCCAATGTTCCGATGCCAGGAAGCATCCGGTCCGTCCCGCCCCGCACATCACCTCATCATGAACCAGCGCGATGCCGTGCCGCGTGCAGATGTCGCGCACCGCACGGTGATAGAGCTCATGCGGAACGTTGGCGCCCGAGGAGGTCCCCCCAACGGGCTCCATGACGAAGGCAAGGATGGTCTCCGGGCCCTCCCTGCGAATCACCTCATCGAGCAGTCCGGCACAGTGTCGCGCCCAGGATTCGGCGCTGTGGTTCTCCGGCACGCGATAGGTGAGGGGCGCCGGAACATGCGGCTGCGACGCAAGCAGGGGGGCGAAGACCTGACGCGCCACCGGATCGCCCGAGATCGCCAGGGCCCCGAGCGTATTCCCGTGGTAGCTCGGCTCCAGCGCGATGACCTTCCAGCGCTCAGGCTCACCGATCGCGACGGCGTGCTGGCGCAGGAACTTGATGGCGGTCTCGATCGCCTCGGACCCGCCAGACACAAGAAAGGCCCGGTCGAGGCCAGGTCCGGACAATTCCGCGAGGCGTGCACCGAGCCGCTCGTTCACCTCGGTCTCGAACTGCGTCGGAAAGGCGAAGGTGAGGTCGCGGGCCTGGCGCATCATCGCATCGAGGATACGCGGATGAGCGTGGCCGAGGTTGCATGCGACGGGTCCGGAGGAAGCATCGAGGTAGCGCCGTCCGTCGCTATCCGTGAACCAGACACCCTCTGCCCGCACGATACGCGGCCGCGTGGTGGGAGCAAAGAATGACTGCACGAGCCCCGACCGCATCCCGTTGCCTCCGCACTGGCGCGACGAAGTTGACGATCCTGCCGACGCTACGCTGCGCGTGCAAGGTCACCGGCGGGGCTTGGCATGGTGCCTTCTGCTCGGGCCTACTGACGTCCTGACGTAGGACCGGCGCGGAAAGATGGCTCGGATATCGCATGCTCAGCTCGCGGGCTTTGCCGTGAGCGCCTATGCCGCGCCGCGAGACTGCCGGACGGAGCACTTCTGCCGCATGCTCGCTGAGCGCGGCTTCGGAGGGATAGGGCTCACGGCACGCGAGGTGGACGCAGCGCCACCGCGTGACCTGCGCCGCCTGCTTGGCGCCTATGGGCTTCAGGCGACATCGCTGAACAGCGCCGGCTATGTGCTGCATGCCGATGCCGCTGCCGCGCGTCGCCAGGCGGAGCTCGACGCAAGACTTTTTGCCGCTGCTGCGGAACTCGATGCGCCGGTGAACTTCATTCCTGGAGGGCTCCTGCATGCGGCAGCGGGCATGCCTCTCGCGGACGCCCGGGCGCGGGTCGCGGACGGGCTGGCACGCCTCGCCGAAAGAGCGCAACGGGAGGGGGTGCGCCTGGCGCTCGAACCCTTCCATCCCATGGCGATCGGCCCGCGCGGCTGCATCAACCAGATCTCCGCTGCACTTGCCGCGATCGAACCCTTTCCATGGATCGGACTGACGCTGGACCTACACCATTCGTGGTGGGATGCCGATCTTGAGCAACTGATGTCGGATCACGCGCAGCGCGTCATGCTGATCCAGATCTGCGGCATCGACCTGCCCGCCGACGGCGGCGTGCCGCGGCGTGCCGAACTGGGTGCGGCGGGAAGCCAGGAGGTGCGCCGCATCCTGCGCCTCGCGGCCCAGGCCGGCCATGCAGGCGGCATCGAGTACGAGGTCTTCCACGACCAGCTCGGCGCACCAGACATCGAGGACCTTCTTGATCGCGCCGCGGCAGACCTGCTGGCGCTGACGGAGTGAGCATGCAGCAAGACAGCAAACGCATCCTGATCACCGGATCGAGCGGCTTCCTTGGCGCAGCGGTCGCCGCACGGCTTGCCAGGGCAGGCCATGATGTGCTCGGGCTGGACCCGGTGGAACCTGCAGCAGGCGCACCGCACCGCCACCTTGCGGAGGATTTGTCCGACCCATCCCGGATCGTGGCCCTGCTCATGGACTTCCGGCCGGATGCCGTTATCCATGCCGGCGGAGTCTCCGGGCCGATGGTGCTGGCCGACGCGCCGCAGCGGGTCATGGCAATAAACCTGCGCGGCAGCCTGAACCTGCTCGATGCGAGCCTGGCCGCGCAGGCAGGGCGCTTCGTCTTCTGTTCCTCGATTTCGGCCATCGGCGAATTTGTGGACGGACCGCTGCCGGACGATCCACCGATGCGGCCGAACACGACCTATGGCGCTTCCAAGGCGGCCTTCGACCAAGTGCTCAGCGGCTTGAGCGGACGCTGCCCGATGGAGATGGTCTCCCTGCGCTTCACCGCCATTTACGGTCCCGGCCGGCAAACCGCGATGCCGATCGGCGATGTCGTAGCGGCGGCCATTCGCGGCGTTCCGGTGCGCGTGCCGCGGCAGCCGCCCTGGCCCTACATCTTCATCGACGACGCAGCGGACGCCACGATTACCGCGGCGCTCCGTCCCACGAGGCCGCTGCAACTCCATTACAACATCGCCCATCCGGACCTTGTCTCGCTGGACGATGTCGCCGTCGCTCTGCGCGCCGCAGGCCTGCGCGTCGAGATGACGGAGGATCCATCGCTTCCAAGTGTCGCACGCGGCCCCATGGACGTCGAGGCGGCCGCGCGCGACTTCGACTTCCGCGCGCGGATCGATCACCGGCAAGGGATCGCTCGCATGATCTCGGCGGCGACCGGCACGGGCCGGTGAGAAGGCGGATTGCGCGTGCGGCGCATCATGTTAGCGTTCGGGCGCCCTTCGACAGGACATGCCGCATGGCGGGCCGAACTGGCAGTGGGGAGAGACGGTGCACGTGAGTACGTCACGGGGAGATCGCCGCTTCGACCGGCGCGCGCTGCTCGTGCTGCCGGGGCTCGCTTGGCTGCTGGCATTTGCGGTCGCCCCTCTAATGCTGCTCGCGGTGATGTCCTTCTGGACCTCGTCGATCTTCGGGCTGAGCCGCGACGCGACGCTCGACAACTACCGGATCCTGACGGACGATTCCGTCTATGCCCGCGTGCTCCTGCAGACGCTCCGCATCGCGCTCACCGTCACGCTGATCTCGCTGCTGGTGTCGTATCCGATTGCCTATTTCCTCGCTTCGTTGCGCGGGTCGCGCAAGTCGATCCTGCTGCTGCTGCTCTTCCTGCCGTTCTGGACGAGCTACGTCGTCCGCACCTTCGTCTGGCTGCCCATGCTGGGGCGCAACGGGCTCGTGAACTCGGTGCTGATGCAACTCGGCATCGTCGACGCCCCGCTTGACTGGCTGCTGTACAACGAGGGCGCGACCCATGTCGGGCTGGTCTACGTCTACACGCTGTTCATGACCCTGCCGATCTACCTGTCGCTCGACCGGATGGACCCGCGCCTGGCCGAGGCGGCGAGCGACCTCGGCGCAGGCCCGGTACGCGCCTTCCTGCGCGTGACGCTGCCGCTCTCTCTGCCGGGGGTGTTCTCCGGCTGCATCATGGTCTTCCTGCTCGCCTGCGGTGCCTATGTCACGCCGCAGCTGCTGGGCGGGACGACCGGCCTCATGTTTGGCAACGTCATCGCGGCCCAGTTCACCCACACGAACAACTGGGCGCTCGGCGCGGCGTTGTCGGTCGTGCTTATCGCGGTGGTTTTCCTCTGCCTGGCCGTCTTCGGGCGCCGCGTGCGTCTGGACGACGTGTTCCTGAAGGGCTGACGCGGATGAAGGGCTCAAGCCTCCGGCGCGCGGCGCTGATCGGCTATGCAGGGGCCTTCTATGCCTTTCTCTATCTGCCGATCCTGCTGCTGGTTGTCTTGTCGGTGAACGACAGCCAGGTGATCGGGCTGCCCTTCCAGGGCTTCACCTGGCGATGGTTTGAGGAAGTCTGGGCGACCCCGGCACTGGTACGCGCCATCTTGAACAGCACGATGCTCGGTGCCGCGAGCGCGATCGTGGCCACCTCTCTGGCGCTGATGCTGGCGATGGGCTTCCGGGCGGAGTTTCCCGGCAAGTCGCTTCTCATGAAGGCATTGCTGCTGCCGATCCTCATTCCCGGCATCGTCGGCGGCATCATCTACCTGGCCTTCTTCGGCGTGGTGGGCGTGCCGCCGGGCCTGTGGCCTGCGGCCCTGGTCGCTCACGTCACCTGGGTCCTGCCCTTCGCCTTTCTGACGATCTTCCCGCGCCTGCACGGCTTCGACCGCAGCATTGAGGAAGCCGCGATGGACCTCGGCGCGACGCCCTGGGGTGTGTTCCGTCTCGTGGTGTTGCCGCTGGTCCGACCGGGCTTGATCGCGACGGCGATGTTCGCATTCACCTTGTCCTTCGACGAATTCATCCGCACGCTGTTCGTGGTCGGAAACGACCGGACCGTGCCGGTCCAGCTCTGGACGCTCCTGTCCGAACAGATGGCTCCCTTCCTGCCCGCGGTTGGGGTCGTGGTCATGGCGGTCTCCGTCCTGGTCTCGCTTGCGGGCTTCGTCATCTCTGCGCGCGCCGACCGAGGGCGGGCGCGCAGATCCAGTGCCTGAAACCCAGCCGGAAGGACCCGAAGATGATCAAGCGAAGTACACCAGAACTCAGCCGACGCGGCCTTGTCGGTGGCGGCGCCGCGGCCTTGGGGCTTGCCAGCGGCCTGTTGCCGCACGGGGCCCTCGGCCAGGGCGCGCCCACGCCGGTGGACGTCCTGCTCGTCAATGCCACGGTGCAGGGCGATCTGCGCAGCACGCTGGAGCAGGAAGCCAATGTCCGCCTGACGGATGGCCCTTGGCAGTCCTCCACGGACGTTGTTTCTCGCGTGGCCGCGCCGGGCGGCACCTCGCGCTGGGACCTCGTCTCGAGCACCTTCGACTTCTCGCGTCCAGTCGTCATGGGCGCGCGGCCCGGCGACGAGAAGGTGCGGCCGATCGACCTCTCCCTCATTCCGAACCTCGCGCATCTCACCGACGAATCGCGCGCGGCAGGCATCGAGGTGCGGGGCGGCAACACCTACATGCTGCCGCTCTACTGGGGCTTCGACAGCGTCCTGTACAACCGCAACGTCGTGCCGGAAAATGACCCGTTCACCCAATCCTGGGCGCCGCTATTCGAGGACAAGTACAGCGGGCGCATCGGGTGGTGGGACGTCGCGCATCAGATGCTGATGGCGGCCGGCCTGTACATGGGCCACGCCGAACCTGAGAAGATGGATCGTGCGCAGCTGAATGACGTCGTCCGCTTCCTGATCTCGCGCAAGCGCCATGTACGGACCTTCTTCACCACCTTCGCGCAGGGATCGTCCCTGCTCGCGAGCGGCGAGATCGTCGTGGGCTACGGCATCGTCCCGATGCGCGTGGACCTTCAGAATCGCGGCTTTCCGATCAACGGCGCCTTCCCGAAGGAAGGCGTCCTGTCGCTCGTGCTCGCCGGCTACATTCCGAAAGATGCGAAGCAGCCCGCGGCAGCCGCGCGGCTGATCAACGCCATCCTCGGGGCGCGCTATTCCAGCCAGCTCACCAAGGCGGTCGGCTATATCTCGGCCTCGAAGCTCGCGGAGACCGGATTGACGGCCGAGGAGCGACGGACCTTCGGCTACGGGATCTTCGACGGCTCGGTGAAGCACTACCTGCTGAAGTTCCCGACCAACATGAATATGTGGATAGAAGCCTGGAGCCGGGTAAAGAGTGCCTGATCCCGTGCAGTCCGGCACGATCGCGGTTTCGATCCGCGGCATCACCAAGCGTTTCGGCGAGGTTGTCGCGCTCGACGCGGCGGACCTCGACGTCGCCAGGGGGGAGTTCTTCTCCCTCCTGGGACCGTCCGGCTGCGGCAAGACGACGCTGCTCCGGATCATAGGTGGCTTCGAGACACCCACCTCGGGGGAGTTGCTGATCGGTGGGCGCGATGCGCTGGGCGACCCGCCCCACCGGCGGCGCACCAACATGATCTTCCAGCATGGTGCGCTCTTTCCCCACCTCTCGGTCGCGCGCAACGTCGCCTTCGGACTCGAGATGAAGCGACTGCCAAGGGCCGAGATCGCGCGCAAGGTCGAGGAAGCGCTCGGCCTCGTTCGCCTCGGAGGCTACGGCGATCGCGGCGTGGACCAGCTTTCCGGCGGGCAACGCCAGCGCGTCGCCCTGGCACGTGCCCTGGTCAACGAGCCGGAAGTGCTACTGCTGGACGAACCCCTCTCGGCACTCGACCTGCAGCTCCGGCTACAGATGCAGGAGGAACTGAGGCGCATCCATCGCGCGACCGGCAGCACCTTCATCTTCGTCACACACGACCAGGGAGAGGCGATCTCGATGTCCGATCGTCTCGCGGTCATGAGCGGCGGGCGCATCCTGCAGATCGGCACGCCGCGCGATGTGTACGAGAATCCCTCCCGCCGCTTCGTTGCCGAGTTCATCGGCCATTCGAACTTCATTGAGGCGCGGATCGGGCAGGACCCCACAACCGCCGAGATCCCGGGCGGGACGCATGTGCCGGTCCGTGCGCCGGAGGGGGCGCTGCCCGGGCAGGATGTGCTCGTCTCCCTCCGCTACGAGAGGGTCGAGGTTGTCGAACCCGCTCAGGGCTTCCTCGGCGGCGTACTGGAGGACGAGATCTACATGGGCCCGACACTGCGCCGTTCCGTTCGCCTGGATGGCGGGCTGGTGTTGATCTCGGAGGCCGGAAACACGGGCGCAGCAGAGCGCTTCACCATCGGCGGCCGTGTCGGGTTGCGCTGGTCCCCGGGCACCGCGCTCGCACTGCGTGATTGAAGGCGGAGACAGGCATGACACCGAATCCCAAGGTGGCGCTGGTGACAGGCGCGTCGCGCGGCATTGGCTACGAGACCTCTCTTGCGCTCTCGGAGAAGGGCTTCTCCATCTTCCTCGCCGCGGAGGGCAAGCCGGAGGAACTCTCCGCCGCCGAGGCCGAGTGCCGGCGACGCGGCGCGCCCGACGTGGCCTTCGGCATCTTCGATCTCTCCGTGCCTGGAGAGGCGGAGCGGATGATTGCCGTCTCGCTAGGACGCCTTGGCCGCGTGGATGTGCTGGTGAACAACGCCGGCATCCGCTGTCGCAAGGCCTTCGGGACCTTCACGCGGGAGGATTTCACCACGCTCATGGAGGTCAACCTGGCCGCCGCCTTTTTCGCGAGCCAGGCGGTCCTGCCTGCCATGCGCAGCCAGGGTGGCGGGCGCATCATCCATGTCGCGAGCCAGATGGGCAGCGTAGCCTCTGAGGAGAACGCTCTGTATGGCACGGCGAAGGCCGCGTTGATCCATCTGACGCGGTGCATGGCCTTCGAATTGTCGCGCGAAGGGATCCTGGTCAACTCGGTAAGTCCGGGGCCGATTGCCACCGCCTTCAATCTCGATTCCTACGGGAAGCAGCCGGGCAAGATGGAGACGATGGCCTCGCGCGTGCCCGTGGGGCGCTTCGGTACGCCGCGCGAGGTGGCCGAGGTCATCGCCGTCCTTGCAACGCTCGAGGGCGGGTTCGTGGTCGGGCACGACCTCGTTGTCGATGGCGGCTACATCATCCACTAGCCCCCTGCTGCCTCAGCGTTCAGGCTTGGCTCGCGGCGGCTGAACCCGGCACGCCATGCGCCGGTGCGATCGTGCGCAGCAGACCGCCGTGGTGTCCGGCGCGGCCTTCGTTGTGCCGGTAGTCGCGTGAATGAAGCTGCCGGAATGCAGGAAGCGGTGAAGGGAGCGTTCAGCGCCATCCATCCCGTCAGGTCGATGGTTCGGGAATTCCTTGGCACGCCGATCAAGGTTGCGCGCCATGCCCGGTCACGCCAACCTTCTCCTGGTTGGGCGACCACTTGAACGGAATTCTTCGCGTGGGCGATCTTCCCGACCCGATCCGAACGCGACCACACGCTGGCTTGCAAAGGACATCCCAGATGCTCAATCGACGCCAAGCTTTCCATGTTGCGGCAGGCGTGCTGGCAGGGCCCGCGATAGCCGGCGCGCAGGGGTCGCGTATTCTCCGCTTCGTGCCGCAGGCGGACCTGGCAATCCTGGACCCCATCGCGACCCCAGCCTTCGTCACGCGCGCCCACGCCTTGATGGTGTTCGACACGCTCTACGGCTGGGATGCCGATTTCGTCTCGCGGCCGCAGATGGCGGAAGGGCACGTCGTCGAGAATGACGGCAAACTGTGGCGCATCACGCTGCGTGAGGGGCTTCGCTTCCACGATGGCGAACCGGTGCGCGCACGCGACGTCGTGGCGAGCCTGAACCGCTGGGGCAAGCGCGACACCTACGCCTACGACCTCATGGACGCGGTCGACGAGATTCGTGCCGAATCCGACCGCGTCGTCGTACTGCGCCTGAAGAAGCCCTTCCCGACGCTGCCCGACCTGCTCGGCAAGCCGGGCACCAATATTCCCTGCATCATGCCCGAGCGGCTTGCGAGCAGCGATCCGATGCGCCCACTGACCGAGATGGTCGGGAGCGGCCCCTTCCGCTTCGTCACCTCTGAGCGCGTGCCCGGCGCGCTCAATGTCTACGCGCGCTTCGAGGGGTATGTGCCGCGGTCGAGCGGAACGCCGAGCTTCCTCGCGGGTCCGAAGATTGCGCACCTCGACCGCGTCGAATGGCGCACCATGCCGGATCCCGCCACCGCTGCCGCAGCACTGCAGTCGGGTGAGGTCGACTGGTGGGAGCAGCCTCTGCCGGACCTCCTGCCTGTGCTCCGCCGGCATCGCAATGTGCGGGTATCGATCCAGGACGAGGCAGGCTTCATCGCCTTCCTGCGGCTCAACCACGTGCAGCCGCCCTTCAACAACCCGGCGATCCGCCGCGCGATACTGGCGGCCGTAGACCAGGCGGAGGTCATGCGCGCGGTCGCCGGGGAAGATCGCGCCATGTGGCGCGACAATATCGGCTTCATCACACCGGGGCCGATGGCGAACGACGCCGGCATGCAGGCCCTGACCAGTCCGCGCAGCATCGATGAGGCCAGACGTCAGCTCCAGGCCGCGGGCTATCGTGGCGAACGCGTCGTCTTCATGGCGCCGACCGATTTCGCCGCCATCAACGCGATGAGCCTCGTGACGGGCGACCTGCTTCGCCGGATCGGCTTCAACGTGGACTACCAGGCCCTGGATTGGGGCACGCTGGCACAGCGTTGGAACAGCCGTCAGCCAGTCGAGCAGGGCGGTTGGAGCGCGTTCTGCACCTTCACCACCGCGGCCAGCACCGCTGCGCCGGCGGACAATAAGTTCATCCGCGGCATCGGCGATCGGGGCCTGATGGGCTGGCCGGACAGCAGCGACATTGAACGGCATCGCACCGCCTTCCTCGATGCCACGGATCCGGCGACGCAGCGCGCGGCCTGCGCGGCGCTTCAGGAGGTTGCCTTCCGCGACGTGCCCTATGTTCCGCTAGGCATCTTCCTGCAGCCGACGGCGTATCGGCGCGACGTCCTCGACATCCCGAGGGGCTTCCCGCTGTTCTTTAATGTCCGGAGAGGTTGATGCCGGAGAAGGAGTGGGTACTCCGCTCGGCCACCGATATGGCTGCCGCGCTCCGTGCGCGGCAGATCTCGGCGGTCGAACTGCTGGACCTGCATCTCCGCCGCATTGACCGCTTCAATCCTTCGCTCAACGCGATCGTCGTTCAGGATCGCGAAGGTGCGCGCCGTCATGCCGTCGCGGCGGATGAGGCGCTGGCAAGAGGCGAGATAAGAGGCCCACTGCACGGCGTACCCATCACCGTCAAGGAAGCCTTCGATGTAGCCGGTCTGCCGACGAGCTGGGGCGATCCGGGATTGCGCAGCAACATTGCCGCGCGCACGGCGCGATCGGTGCAGTCACTGCTCAGTGCCGGAGCAGTGCTGATCGGCAAGACCAATGTGCCCTACCTGCTATCCGACTGGCAGACGTTCAATGCCATCCATGGCGTCACACGAAACCCCTGGGACCAGGGCAGGACGCCAGGCGGGTCGTCGGGTGGGGCAGCGGCGGCACTGGCAGCGGGGATGTCGGCCCTGGAACTCGGCAGCGACATCGGGGCGTCCATTCGCAATCCTGCGCACTACTGCGGCGTGTTCGGCCACAAGCCGAGCTTCGGAATCGTGCCACAGGCGGGACACGGGATCCCTGTCGCGCGTACGCCGCTCGATGTGCTGGTGTGTGGCCCCCTGGCGCGCAGCGCCGAGGATCTCGCCCTCGCCATGGACCTCCTGGTCTCTCCGGAGCCGCAGGATGCGACGGGATGGCAGGTCTGCTTGCCACGCCCGTCGCAGACCCGCCTCAGCGATTACCGTGTCGGCATGTTGCTCAACTCGCCGGTCTGCGCCGTGGATGACGCGGTGATCGCGTGCCTGGAGAGCGCCATCACCGCCATCGCCTCGGCAGGAGCGAGGGTGGATCGCGCAGCGCGGCTGGACTGGGATCTGGCTGCGTTCCACGATACCTATCTGCGCGTCCTGCGCGGAGCGAGCGGCGCTCTTCTGCCGGAGGCCGATTACCGGGCGCTCGAGCAGGAGGCCGCCGCTCTCGGCCCAGAGGATGGCAGCTATCGCGCACGCGTGGCGCGCGCCGCCACCCAGTCCCATCGTGCCTGGTTCCAGGCCAGCGAGGAGCGCCTGCGGATCCGCGATGCCTTCGCCAGGCTTTTCGAGACGGTCGACGTATTGCTGTGTCCGGTGGCCGCCTCTGCTGCCTTTCCGCATGATCAGGACAGACCGCGCTGGGCACGGACGGTCACCATCAATGGGCGGCAGGAGAACTACAATGACCAGCTCTTCTGGGCCGGCATAGCCAGCCTGCCGAACCTGCCCGCGACAGTTGTGCCCGCAGGCCGCACGCCTGGTGGCCTGCCCGTGGGCCTGCAGATCATCGGCCCTTATCTGCACGACCACCGCACGATCGCCTTCGGCAGACATGTGAGCGAGGTGATCGGTGGGTTCACGCCGCCTCCGGGCTACGCATGACCCGTCAAACCCTGACGGCCGACGGCATCCGGCAGAGCTACCTGCAATACGGCGCACCAGACCTCCCGGCGCTGCTTCTGCCGCCCGGCATCACCAGTCCCGCACAGACCTGGGCGTTTGTTGGCGAGCGCCTCGGTGTCCGCTACCGCACGATCATCCCCGACTTGCGCGGGCGAGGCCTGAGCGAGGGCGGGGCGCATCTTGCATATGATCTCGATAGCTACGCGGCAGATATCGAGGCGCTCGTAGCCACCATCGGACTCTTGGCACCGGCACTGATGGGTCACTCCATGGGGGCGCGGATTGCCATTCGGCTTGCACGGCAGGGCATCTGCGAGGTTGTACGTGCGGTGTTGATTGATCCGCCGATGAGCGGCCCTGGTCGCCGCCTCTACCCGACGGACCTCAGCTGTTTCCTCGACTCGCTTGCGCTCGCTCACCAGAGCACGGACCCATCGGTGCTGAAGCCCTTCGTGCCGGGCTGGTCCGAGAAGCATCTTCGAACTCGGCTTGAATGGCTGCGTCGTTGTGATCGTCATGCAGTGATCGCCAGCCATGCCGGCTTCCATACAGAAGACATCCACGCCGACCTGCCGCACCTGACCTTGCCGACGCGTCTGGTCATCGCAGGGCGTGGCGGTGTTGTCTCCGAAGAAGATGTGGCGGAGATTGGTGCGCTGAACGCACGCATCGAACTGCGAACTGTAATTGGTGCCGGGCACATGAGTCCCTGGGAGGATGAGCAGGGATTCGTCGAGGCTCTCGAAGGATTTCTCTGATCGTTCCCGACATCTGCTGGCTGCGCGCACCCTGCAGCCACGGATACCGTTGCCGGGTCACGACCTCTTACCGATCGAATTCGAAGCACGGGAGGTGCCCATGCCAAGCCGCCCCCGGATGCGGGGCAACTTCAACGGCGACCTCGTTGGAAGCCTCTCCCGCCTTTAAACACAGCTCGGCTCACGCGCGGTCCAGGGAATGCCTCAGGAAAAAGCGCAGCATTTCGCGCGATGCGTCAGGGCCGTCCGGGTCCGTGTATGATCCGGACGTGCTCCCGCCAGACCAGGCATGGCCGGCGCCATGGACCAGCCATTGCTCGAGCACCCTCTTTCCCGCAGCGTCGATATGGACGGTCAGGGTATAGGCTCGTCCACCCGGCACCTGCCCACGCTCGACCTCGGTCCGCAGCCCGCAAGCACCCGCGGATTGGGCAATGACCTCGTCGCCGTTGCGCGGGTTCACCGTACTGTCCTTGTCGGCGTGGAAGACGATCGTCGGAACGAGACGCCGTTCACCAGTCGTGACCGATCCCGGCGCGCCCCGGCGCATCGCGGCGAAAGCGGAGGGAACGTCCCGGGCTGCACCGCAGGCGAGCCCAGAATGCACCCCCACCGCGGCAAACACATCTGGATAGGCCGCACCCATGATGGCCGCCGCGGCGCCACCGGCAGAAAGCCCTGCGACGTAGACGCGCCGCCTGTCCACGGCATGTTCGTGCATGGTCTGATGGGTGATGCCGGCGATGAGCGCGGGTTCGCCCTGATCACGCCGCTGGTCTCCGGGGCTGAACCAGTTCCAGCACTTCTGCGCGTTGGCCGAATGCGCCTGGTCGGGATAGGCGATCACGCAGCGATACTCCTCGGCCAGCATGTTCATGCGCGTGCCGGCGGCGAAATCGTCGGGTGTCTGGGTACAGCCATGCAGCATGACGATCAGCGGCATCGCCTCGCCCCTGCCGGTGCTCGGAACATAGATCTTGTAGCCAAGGCTGCCGGCATGATTGGTGAACGATCGGGTCTCGAAGCTTGCGCCATCCGGCAGCGTCTCAGTCGCGCGCGACCGCCTGCCTTGCCGGGATTGGCCAAGGAACCGGCGCAGCGCATCGGGAAGTGCGGACGGCGTCGCCTTCAGGGGATAACCGCCGGATGGAGGGCCGGATCGATCGGTCGACGCGAAAGCCATCGTCTCGCCGGTATCCGGATCGACATCGATGATGGCGGCCGGGCGTCCCGATGCAGCCGTCGTATCGCGGCGCGGCGTCGTTGCCGCGGTCTCGGCCTCTCCGTCGCCACGCAACGCGCGCTGCAGCACTGCGGTGGCCTCAGCCAGCCTACCTTCGCGGGTGAGCCGTGTCGCCTCGCGCATCTGGTTGGACATCGTCTCGTTCATGGCAAAGACTTTCAATGCGCAGACACCGGCAGCCCAGCTCGCCAGGCGGCTGGTTCCGCACCCGCTTGCGGGATATTGGCGTCATGCGTCGGCTGGTGCCGCCCCTTGGGCGCGGCGGATCTTCGCGGACGGACAGACTAGACCGATCAGATGACGCGGTCGGCCAGCGCCGCCTTCACCTCGGCCGTTGCCTGGAGTGCGCCAAGGACAGAGATCGAGGCGATCGTGGCGCGGGCAAGTTCAGGTGTGACATCGGTCGCAATGGTGGCGAGGCCGAGCACCCGGATGTCGACTTGCTCGCCGGCCGCGCGAAGCGCTTCCAGATCCGCCCGGCCAAAGTGCCTCAGCCCAAGAGCCAGGCGCCTTCTGACGAGCGCCTGCTTCGTCGCGTCTGCATGACGTTCGATTTGGTTGCGGATCGCGGTTCGGATGAAGTCCGTCCGGTTCGAGTAGAAGCCGTCCTGGACCAGCAGATCGATATGGCCCAGGTCGATATATCCCAGGTTGATGGTGATCTTTTCCGAATCGCTGCCTGGCTTGGGGCGGAGCGTATGAACGTTATCGGCCATTCCCATCCGCCATCCATCTGACTGGATGGTATTTGGATGGTACCTCCGTTGATTCAAGGGTGTTGGCTCAAGCAAGGCGGAACAGATCCGTGTCGGGATCCGGCAGCCCCAGGATGGCGCGCTGAATCATCTCCGCTGCGATGGCACTGAAGGTTATCCCGTTCCCGCCGAAGCCCATCACGGCATAGCAACGCGGCGCACCAGGAACCTGGCCGATAGCAGGCAAGCCTGATGCACTTTCCCCAAAGCACCCCGCCCAGGCGAAGGCCGGCGCGATGTCGAGCTGCGGCAGGAGGCCACGTAGCGTTCGACCGATGCGCGCCACTTTCGTCGCGATCAACGCGTCGCGCCTCGCGTCATCCTCGAACGCCGCGTCCTCTCCACCCGCCAGGACGCGGCCATCGCGCGTCGTACGGCAATAGAGGTATGGGTCGGACGCCTCCCAGATCAGGCAACGGCTCGGCCACAAGGCCTTCGGCTGCGGCGCCGTTGCCATGGCCCAGGTCGAGATGATCCTGTAGCCCGGCAGCTTGAACAGCTTCGTTAAAGAATACCCGGTCGCGAGAACCACATGGCCTGCGGAAATGCTACAATCCGCATCCGTGGTCAGGGTGACCCATCGCTCGCCCGGGGCGACGTCGATGATCTCGACGGGCGCATGAAGCATCGCACCGCGCTTCGCCGCAGACCGCCACAGTCCGCGCGCCAGCTTGACCGGATTGACCTCCGCCGAGCCTGCCGACCAGATCGCGCCAGGCTTGTCGATGCCCGTCAGACTCATCAGCGCGTGACGATCGATCAGGTTTGAACGCAGGCCTATGCGCTCACGTGCCGCTGCCTCGCTGCGCAAGCCGGCAAGGTCCAGGAGGTTGCCCGGCAGGTAGGCCGTGTGGCGTTCACGGAAGTCGCACCGCAGGCCCAGGTCTGCGATGCGCGAACGAAGCCGGGTCACACCGCTTGCCGAACGCCACCAGGCACGGGCGGCCCGCGCATGCCCGATGCGACGGCCAAGCGTGATCAGAGGCTGGTCGATCTCGAACTGGAGCATGGCTGTGCTCGCCGGCGTCGATCCCCGGACAAAGCCAAGCCGATCGAACACAGCGACACTCAGCCCTGCCTGCAGAAGCGCGTCGGTCGCTAGTGCTCCGCTGATGCCTCCACCGATGACGGCCACATCCACCTTCAAGTCAGCCCTGAGCGGAGCCGCCGACATACCCCGCGCGCCGTCGCCCAGCCAGACGGGCGTGCCCGTACGCAGCTTGAGCGGCTCGATGGCATCGATCGCATGCAAGGCGGCGCGGTTGGACCCGGCACGGCCTCGGTCGGCGGACGAACCGGCCACGTCAGCAACACCCGTGCGGGACGTGCCAGGGCGCGCTCAGACGGACGTCACGCACGCTTCCTGTCCCGCGCAGCGCGGCCGTTGGAGACGGTGGGCGGTGGTGCGAGCGCCGATTCGCGTTCCCAGAAGCGCAGCGCCCTGCAGCGCGCGACGAATGGACCGGCGTCGGCTGCTCCGCGGAGTGCGAAGCAGCCGCCATCGGATGTCGAAATGCCGGCCTTGTCGAAGATCACGTCGGCCGCCTCGACATGCGCGATGAACTTGCAATGCGCGAAGGCGTCCGCGACGAAGCTGCGGGCAGCTGACAGCAGGGCAAGCTCTGCAGCGCCAGCGACGGATGGCAAGACGGCCACGGCATCGAATAGCACGGAGGGCCCCGCGACGAGGGCATGGTGCGCTGCGACAAGACGGCCGTCGCTCGCCACGATGCCGGTGATGAGCGGCGCCACGAGCTCAAGCGTGGCGCCTTCCGCCTCCAGTTCCGCGCGCAACGCCTTCAGCAGAAGCGCGTCGCTGCCGTCGGTCACCAGCGCGCCAACCTTGCGGCCGCCGAAGTTCAGCGGTGGATTTGACAGGAGACTCAGCGACGGGGATGGCCGCATATCGGTGCGCGGTGCGCGGGCCGGCTCTGCGGCCGGAGGCAACGCCACGATGCCGAGCCTACCGGCGACCGCGGTCCCGAGCTCCGCATCCACATTCAGTAGCAGCCCGATCACGCGCAGACGGATCGCCGAGACTTCCACCTTGCCGAGCTCGAAGGCGAAGGCGTCGCGGATGTGGTGCTGCTCGACCTCGGTCTGGCTGATGTAGAATTGCCGCGCCTGACTGAAATGGTCGGCGAAGAGTTCCGGGCGCACCCGCAACTTGCCGCCCGCTTCCTCGGCTGGATAGGTGATGAAACCATGCTGCGGCGACTCGCGTGGACCACCCGCGGCACCACCCCAGGAATTGGGCTCGTAGTTGACGCGCCCCTTCGGGTTGCGGAACGCCATGTGCCCGTCCTGCTGGAAGTGAGCGAAGGGACATTTCGGCGCGTTGATCGGCAGGTGAACGAAGTTTGGCCCACCGAGCCGCTTCAACTGGGTGTCGAGGTAGGAGAAGTTGCGCCCCTGCAGCAGCGGATCATTGGTGAAGTCCACGCCGGGCACGATGTTCTGCGTCATGAAGGCGACCTGCTCGGTCTCGGCGAAGAAGTTGTCCACCACGCGATCGAGGACGAGGCGGCCGACACGGCGGATGGGAACCAGCTCCTCCGGAATCAGCTTGGTCGCGTCCAGCACATCGAATTCGAAACTTTCGGCGAAGGCATCGTCGAACAATTGCAGGCCCAGTTCCCATTCGGGAAAATCACCCGCCTGGATCGCCGCCCACATGTCGCGACGGTGAAAATCGGCATCTGCTCCGTTCAGCTTCACAGCCTCGTCCCACACCACCGACTGCATGCCCCGCTTGGGCTTCCAGTGGAACTTCACGAAAGTGGAGCGGCCTTCGGCGTTGATCAGGCGGAATGTGTGGACACCGAAGCCCTCCATGAAGCGGAGTGAGCGCGGAATGGTGCGATCCGACATGATCCACATGAGCATGTGCGTGGATTCCGGCGTAAGCGACGCGAAGTCCCAGAAGTTGTCATGGGCCGTGGCTGCCTGCGGGAAGCCACGATCGGGTTCCTGCTTCGCGGCATGGACAAGGTCGGGAAACTTGATCGCGTCCTGGATGAAGAAGACCGGAATGTTGTTGCCGACGATGTCCCAGTTGCCCTCCTTCGTATAGAGCTTGACCGCGAAGCCGCGCACATCGCGTGCGAGGTCCGGCGATCCCTTGTTGCCGACAACGGTGGAAAAGCGCGCGAAGGCCGGCGTGCGTTCGCCCCTGCGTGCGAAGATGTCGGCACGCGTGATCTCCGTGAGCGGTTCATATGTCTCGAAGAAGCCGTGCGCACCGAAGCCGCGGGCATGCACCACGCGCTCGGGAATGCGTTCGTGGTCAAAGTGAAAAATCTTCTCGCGGAGATGCGCGTCCTCGAGCAGCACGGGACCACGAACGCCGATGCGCAGGGAGTTCTGATCATCGGCGACGGGCATGCCCTGTTGGGTGGTGAGCGCGGGAACATCGCCGCCCGAGATCTGATGGATTTCCCCCCGCATGCCACGAGAGCGTTGCGATGTCTCATTGGCAGGCTTGGAACTGCGTGGTCCAGGCATGGGTGCGGGTCCTCAATGCCGAATTTGGCAAGGGTGAAACGCTGCAATGCGTTCGGAGGTTGCCCGGACGTGAAGGACGACAGCGATGGTCGCACAACAGTGATCGCCATCGGCAAGGCGGAAGAGGCTGCAGAGGCGACGCGTGGCGTAGCGCCCATGACCGGACGTCGCCGCGATGGCGCTCGTTGGTGCGACCGAACTCGCTGACGCTACCTATGCGAGCGCGCCTTGGGCTCGGAGACGGAGCGGTGTCGTCCAATGCGCCCCATCGCGACATGGGAAGAGCATGGGCGCTTTTGCGGCCCGCGATTGGGCAGCCCACACACCGCAAAGTGCTTGAGACTTCATTCGAAACGCTTCGCAACGCGTTGCGGCAAAAGATTCGCTGTCGCGCATCAGGCAACTTCGTCCCATCGACGCCGTTCACCTCCATGACTGCCGCCATCTTCGCGCAGCGGTCTGTTCAACCTTCATTGGAGGAACCGTCATGCGATACGGAGCTCTCGGTCTCTTGTTTCTCAGCGCACTGGCTGCCGGCGCGGCGGCGCAGACGCCGTCGACGCAGCCAACCACGCCAGCGCCCTCGGCAATGCCGCCGGCGACCACACCGCCTGTCGCGAGCAGACCCTCAGCGACCACGAGTCCGCCCAGTTCAGCACCTCGTGCTGACGCCGCGGCAGCGGCCGTCGTTGACGCCCGCGTTCTCGAAGCTGGCGCCAACAGCTTCACCGAGGGGCAGGCGAAGGCACGCTTCGAGGAAGCAGGCTTCACCGCGATCCAGGGCTTGGTCAGGGATGACGCCGGGTTCTGGCGTGCACGTGGCATGCGCAACGGGTCGGCCATCGACCTCGCGATGGACTTCCGCGGCCGTATCGCCGCCGGTCCAGGCGTCGCAACACTTCCGCGTCAGAGCAGCGCTGCCAGCGCCAGAGGTGCGACCGCGGTTCCGCCTGCCAGCACTCCGGCGACTCCTCGCTAAGGCCGGCGTCACGTTGGAGCAGAGCGGGGAGCCTGCTCGCAGGCCATTGCCGACAACGGCTCCCCGCATCACACCCAAAAGGATTCGAACATGACGATGCGCACGCGAACCTGGCTATTCGACAGCTACACGCAGGCTGCAGACGCTGTCCGCGATCTGGAATCCGCGGGATTCACGGATAACGACGTCAGCATCATCGGCAAGAACTCCGCGGATCCGATGACCGTGAGCGCGGCGCCCGAGAGCGTTGCGACGGTCGGTGCGTCGATCGGTACCATCGTCGGTGGTGGTGCCGGATTGCTTGCAGGCATCGGCGCCTTGGCGATTCCGGGCGTCGGTCCGATCGTTGCCGCCGGGTGGCTTGTTGCCCTCCTGACAGGTGCCGGCGCAGGCGCTGCAGCGGGAGGCCTCATCGGATCGCTCACCGGCTCGGGTGTCGATGAGAAGGAAGCCCATATCTATGCCGAAGGCGTCAGTCGCGGTGGGTCGATCGTAACGGTCCGTACCGACGAAACGCGCATGGCACAGGCAGCGAGCATCATCGCACGTCACGCGACCGTGGATATCGCTCAGCGTGAGGCTGACTACCGCGCCGCCGGTTGGCGCGGCTACAGCAGCGCCAGGGCAACTGACGGCACGACGACGCCCAACGGCATGGCAAGCAACCCGCCCGGAACCATGGCGAGCCGTGCGGTCGATGACGTGGCAGGCACCAATATCAGCGGTGCGCGGCCCGAGAATGACTCGCCGCGGAGGTAACCGCCCGCTCATCAGGCCGCGCCATTTGTTTGCGCGCGGCCAGCGGGAACGCTGCGCGCGGTTCAGCATCGGTTTCGACCGACCCCAAGACAGGAGGCCCACATGGGACGAAGCATTCTTCTCTGGATGATCGGCATCCCGATCCCAATCATCATCCTCCTCGCGCTGGTATGGCGATGAGGCCCGCTCAAGTCTTCTCCGAGGATAACGCCGGCGCCACCGTCGAGAGTCCGGTATCCGCCGTCTCTTGGTCGGCCATCGTCGCTGGTGGACTGACTTCGGTCACGGCCACGCTGGTCCTTATGATGATTGGCGCGGGGCTCGGCCTTTCGTCCGTCTCACCCTGGGCGGGGCATGGCGCGTCCGTAACCTCCCTGGCTGTCGGTACGGTTATCTGGCTGATTGTGGTGCAGTGGCTGTCCTCGGGAGTCGGGGGCTATGTGGCGGGCCGCCTTCGCACCCGCTGGACCGGCATTCATCGGGATGAGGTCTTCTTTCGCGACACGGTCCACGGGCTGCTTGCCTGGGCCTTGGCCACGATGATCGGCTTGGCGCTGCTGAGTTCGGTCGTGGGTGCGATCATCGGCGCAGGCGCACGTGGTGCGGGTGCGGTGTCGGAAGGCGCCGTGAACGCGGCGGCGGCCGCGATGGGTCCAATCAGCCAGTACGACCTCGATGGTCTACTCCGCCCCGCCCAGCCTGGCGCGGCGCCAAGGGATGCAAGCGCGGCGGATGTGGCTCCCGAAATCATGCGCATCCTCACCAACGGACTCGGCGCCGGCGACGTGCCGGTCGAAGACCGCGCCTACCTCTCTCAGATTGTCGCGACGCGCGCCGGCATTCCCCAAGATGACGCGCGGCAAAGGGTGGATCAGACCATCGACCGCGCCAAGCGAGCTGTTGTGGAGGCGCGCGAGGTCGCCGAGACTGCAAGAAAGGCTGCAGCGAAGATCTCCCTGTTCGGGGCATTGGCGATGCTCATCGGCGCCTTCGTCGCCAGTGCGGCCGCTGCCTTCGGCGGGCAACTCCGTGACGAGCCCTCCTGAGGCGGGGGGGGGGGGAGCGACACATCCTCGCGCGCCGCGGCAATTCACGTCTGATCCGGCACACGGCCCCACCACCGGCGCACGCTCATCGCTGATATCTCCGACCGACCTGGCGATCCCTGCCGATACCAGCAGCCTTAAGCGTCACCTCGTCAGGAGAAGGCGTGAAACGCGCCGGACGCTCAGAACCACCGCAAACGCTTGCGGGTCGCACGAAGCTCCCTGACCCCCTGGAGAGAGGAAGATGACATGACGACGAATTCAATGGGCGACCTGTTTGTCGCCACTCTGCGTGACATGTATTTCGCAGAGCGGCAGCTGCTGAAGGCGTTGCCGAAGATGGCTCGTGCGGCGCAGAACGAGCATCTGAAGCAGGCCTTCACCGATCACCGCGAGCAGACGCAACAGCACGTCGAGAGACTGCAGGAAGTCTTCGAGGCGATCGGGCAACGTGCACGCGGAAAGACCTGCGAGGCGATCGAGGGATTGATCGGCGAGGTCGAGGAACTGCTGGGGGACGCGCCGGCACCGAACGCCGTGCGGGACGCAGGTCTGATTGCCTGTGGCCAGGCCGTCGAGCACTACGAGATGGCGAGGTATGGCGCCCTGGTCAGTTGGTCCAAGGGCCTTGGCTACGGTGAGGCAGCGAAGCTTCTGCAGCTGACACTGAACGAGGAGAAGGCAGCCGATCGATTGCTGAGCCAGGTCGCGACCGATGAGGTCAATGATGACGCGCTGAAGGTGGCCGCCTGACCGCAACGCTTTCCGAGCCGGCGGACGCTGGCGCTTCTTGTCTGCGCCAGCGTCTCCAGACCTCTGCGCCACTGTTCGATGCCACGGCGCTACGGCGGCATGCTTCGAACCGACGCACAGCGCAGCAGGGTGACGTTCGGCATAGCGTGACGCGACGGATGACCCCTTCCGCCGCGCATCCGCCATCGGTCGTCGCCATCGAACTGCCACGGCCCTGATCAGGAAAATGCCTGCACCAGCGCCGCGGTGCCAGCAGGGCTCTGATCGGGCAGCCCTTCGCGCTACAGGACGAAATCCGCTGCGGTCAGCGCAAGGCTGCCGCTCAGCCTCAGGGAGAATTCAGCGGTTGCAGGATCCGTGTCCGTATTGCCGAAGACAAGGGTGTTGTCCGCGACGGTCTGGCTGCGGAGCTGTCCCGCTCCGGTGAACGCGCCGGCGCCGAGGAACGAGAAGGCCTGATCGTCGTCCAGCGTGGCGTTCGCGTCGATCAACGAGATGTCGATGCGATCACGTTCTTCTGGAGCGAAGTCCACGATGCGGTCGCTCGTCGTAACCGGCGCGCTGCTGTCGAACGGGTCGGTGAACCGGAAGAGATCGGCGCCGGCACCACCGCGAAGAACGTCCATGCCGGCCCCGCCTATCAGGATGTCGCCGCCGGCCTTACCAAGCAGCCGGTCATTGCCATCTCCGCCGGACAAAACGTCATCGCCCGCGCCGCCGTGCAGCGTATCGTTGGCCAGACCGCCGGACAGGACGTTCGGACCGGGGCTTTCCGCCGTTTGCGCCGCCGGCGTGACGGTCACGATGATCGGGCGGACGCCCTGGGCGCCATCCGGATCATTCGCCGCGACCCAGAGCCATTCGGTGCCGGGGCTCGTGCCGGCCTGGTAGCTCAGTGTCGCCAGTTCGGCGTTGATCGCCGCCACGCTACCGGTCAGCGTCAGCGCGGCCGTGCCTTGGCCGGCCTCGGTCGCGGTAGTCGTAGCGCTGGTGCGGATGGCACCGGTCGCGGCGCTGACCACGGCGGTGAAGATCCCATTGGTATCGGAATCCGTGAACTGGACGCCGGCCACCGCCTGCGTGGCGCCGGCCGCGATGCTGAGCGTCTCCGGCGTGGCAACGACCGGCGCCGCGTTTGCCTGCGGCGTCGCCGGTGCGGGATCCTGCGGCACCGGTGGGGGCGGAGTTTCGCCGCCGGATGTCGCAGATGCGTTGGCAACGATCGGCGTCAGGCCCCGGAGACCCTGCGGGTCCGTGGCCGCGACCCAGATCCATTCCTGCCCGCTGCCGTTCGCCTCGTAGGTGAGCGTCGCGAGGGCCGCGTTGATGGCGCCGAGGCCGCCGGTCAGCGTCAGCGATTGGGTTCCCTGGCCTGTGCCGAAGACACCCGCGTTCGCATCGGTGCGCAGCACGCCCTGCCCGTCGCTGACAGTGACCGTGAAGTTACCACCCGGCCAGCTGTCGCCGACCGAGACACCGGCCAGGGGCGTCGCACCGGCCGGCGCGACCTGCACCGCAGCAGGCGCCGCAATCGTCGGCGCCAAGTTGACGGCACCGATGTTCTCGGACGGGTCCGTGACCGTCACGGACCCGCCCGCCGTGCCCGGATAGGCGTAGGCATGCACATAGTCGACCAGCATGTGCGCCGGGAACGGCGTCGTCGAATCCGGCAGGCCAGGCCAGTAGCCGCCGACCGCCAGGTTCACCAGCATATACATCTCTTCGTGCATGTCGGCCGGGGTCGCCATGGAGGCGACTTCGATCCCGTCGATGTACATGGTGACCTGCTCCGGCCCCCACATCGCGCCGTACGTATGGAAGCCTTCCGAGACGTCCGCGACCTTCAGCGTGGTGCCCTCGGTCGCCTGGACGGTCGAGTGGGTCGAGAAATAGAGCGTCGTCGGGTCATGGCCGAGCACCTCGACGATGTCGAGTTCCGGTGGCCAGCCGAGATCGGCCGGCAAGAGCCAGAAAGCCGGCCAGAGGCCCTGCCCGGCAGGCATTTCGGCCCGCATCTCGAAGTAGCCATACAACTGGCTGAAAGATGTCTCGGTCGTGATCGCTCCGGAAACGTAAGGCAGGTTCAGGGGATTCGGGCCTGGTGCTGCCGTGATGTCTAGTACGCCGTTGCTAACCGTGAAGGGATCGATCCCAACGGAACTGTCAGAGTAGTATTGCTGCTCGCCGTTGCTACCGAGCGTTCGGTTCCCCCAGGCGTAGCTGGTCTTCCACAGCCCCGTGGAGCCGTCGGCTGAACTGCTGAGGGTATTGAATTCGTCAGCAAAGGTGAGCGTGAAGGCTGAGGTGTCGATCGTCGCGCCAATTGGCATGGTGAAACTCTTCCAGCGATGAGTTTAGGTGCGGGGAGCCCCTCCACGCAGCAGGAAGCGCGCGCAACAACACCCCAAGGCAGCAATAATTTCGGAGGATTTTCCCATCCGAAAACCATTGATTAATTTCACTAGCAACAAAATTTCTAAGACACACCCCCGTAGTTTTCCTATTCAGAATTTTTTACTGATTGCTGACTCAAAACAAGAGTCGCATAACTGAAGCGTTAGTTTGTTTCATCAGATAATCTAATTTCGCGGCCCTGCCGCTTGAATTTGAAGATTAGCCCCTGCGTGACCTGTCCGATGCGGGGGATCGGTTGGAAGTATTGGCCGAACCGTCACCGGCCTGCCGGCCGGTCGCGACGCAGGGGTTGGCATCGCATGTCTCGAACTTGCCTGATCGTCTCCGACCGCGAGCGCATCTCACGCTGCAACGCCGTGACGGCGGCGCGTCCTCCGCGTCACATCAGGCCAGCTTCGGGCGGTCTGGGGTCACGAGGCGTCGTGCGGGAGCGCCTCGGCTAAACTGACCAGCGGCGAACCGAGTCCTTTTCGTCGAGTCGTGCCCCGGTCAGCGCTCGCCGCGGAGGTCGTCAAACTGCCAGACCCGGATCCAGTCGATCCGATACACGCCCGAGACATCGCGCGCCGCAGCACCCGGCCAGGACCCCTCACCGCCTACCGCCAGGTTCGCGAGGAGGTACATAGGCCGGTGCATGTCGCCTGGCGTCGTCGTCTCATGCACCTGGACATCGTCGAGGTAGAATCGGATCACGTCCGGCCGCCAGGCGACGGCGAAGACATGGAAGCCGGCCGAAAGGTCCGGCGCGGGGATAGCCGTCACCTCGTCCACCTGGCGCCCATCCGGGCGGGCATGAACGGCAGCGTAGTATCTGCCGCGCTCATGCCCGAGCATCTCCATCACGTCGATTTCCGGCGGCCAGGCCCCGTCGCTCGGCAGGAGCCAGAAGGCCGGCCACAGGCCGCGCCCACGGGGCAACTGCGCGCGCATCTCGAAATACCCGTACTGCTGGTTCAGCAGACGATGCCCCATGATCATGCCGGAACGATGCGTCATGCCGTGCGGCAGGCCGGCGGCGGGCGCGGCGCTGATCTCCAGCACGCCGTCGCGCAGGCGGAAGGGGCCGCCGGGGCCGTCATCCATGTACCACTGCGCCTCGTGGTTGCCGGGCAGCGTTCGGTCGCCGCCGATATAGGTGGTGCGCCAGGCGCCACGGCCGTCGATCAGGCCGCTGGCGGAAGCGGCGAACCGGTCGAACTCCTCCGCGAAGGTCGCGTGCAGCCCCGGGCGGGACGCGGGCACACTCTGCGCCGACAGCCCCCCAGACACGAGGCTGCCTACCAGAGCGAAAAGAATCCACCGCGCGTGCATGACGTGCAGTCCGTCACTCCCCGCCGGCGCGAGACCGACGGGAGAACAACACGTCCATCTGCGCCGTGATCGGAAGCCGTAGGTCCTGCGGCGGCATGGGCGCTCGGAACTCGAGGTAGGACCGGATCTCGTACGAGTTCGCGATCGCACTGCTGCGGAACCCGGCAGCATTGAAGCGCGCGACCAGGTCATTGGCATCCGCCGCGCCGGGCAGCGCAGCATCGACCGAGAGCTCGGCCAGGACGTCCGTGCCGAAGGAAAAAGCCGCGAGATCCTGAAGGATGCTCGCGAGCACTGCGCCCTCGCCGCCCTCCACGTCGATCTTCACCAGCCGGAGCCGCGCCAGTTCGTCCCGCGTCAGGATCTGCGCCAGCCGAAGGGCGTCGACCTCGGCCTGCAGGCTCCGTCCGTCCCGAGCTACGGTGCTGGTGGTTCCGGCATTGCCGAAGCTCGGTGCGTACAAGGCGAGGCGGCCGCGCTCGGCCGCAACCGCCGCGGGGACGACGCGAACATTGGTCAGCCCGTTCAGCGCGATGTTGTCGCGCAGGACGCGCAGCGCGGCGGGCGAGGGCTCGACCGCCACGACGTGGCCACCGGGGCCGACGAGCCGCGACGCCAGAACCGTATAGTAGCCGATATTGGCACCGACATCGCAGAACACGTCGCCAGGCCGCAGCGTGTCCATGATCACCGCCGTGATATTCGGCTCCCAGACTCCGAAGTGGAACAACCGCGAGCCTATGAAGTCGAGCAGATCCACCTGGAGCCGATCGCCCGTGCAGAGCGTAGCGAAGCGCCGGCGCGACATCAGGTAGAGTCCGGCATTGAGCCGACGCCAGCCGGCATCCGTCATCGCCGGCGACAGGCGCATCATCCCGACCGCAAGGCGACGCGCGAACGCGGCCTGGCCATGGGGAATCCGCAACTTCGCCCCGGCCTGCCGGAGTTGGGGCAATGCCGGCCGCGCCTGTGAATCCCGCAGCGCGAGGAAGGCGTCCGCCGCACTGCGGGTGCGCTCGCGTTCCGCCTGATCCTGGTGCGGGGCGTTCAACCGCCGATCGCCCGCGCCTGGGCGCCAGCCTGCGTGAAAGGCAGGATGATGGCGATGAACTTCTGGTAGTCGGTGAAGGGAGAATTCGAGACGAAGATCAGGTCGTTGTCGCGCATTGGAAACTGCTGCGTCAGGAACAGCGTCGTGGGGTTGGTGAAGTCGGCCCGATAGACCGTCGGCACCTCGACCGGCGCGCCGGCGGGGGGCTCGAGGCCCATGCGACGCAGCGTCTCCGCGTTCTCGTAGCGGAACAGGAAGACCGCCTCCGGATTGGCACGGTCGTCCTGCAGGCCGCCTGCGCGGGCGACGGCATCCGCCAGGGACAGCCGCCGGTCTTCGAACGGGAACCGACGGTTCAACTGCGTGATGCTTGCGCTCTGTCCGACGGCGCCGAGCGCAAGGAAGTGGCGCGGCTCCCGGGTGATGATGATGGAATCACCCTGACGTAACTGCACGTTCTGCCGCGGATCGAACAGCACGTCGGCCAGCAAGGTCCGCTCACTGACCGCGCCGCGCTGCAGCGTCACCATGGTCTCGTGCGCAGGGAAGCGCGGACCGCCGGCGCGGGCGATGGCGCTGAGCAACCTCTCGCCGCCCGGGTCCATGCCGAAGCGGACTGAGGTCGTGACGTCGCCCGTCACGCTGACGGCGTTGGACCTCCGCTCCTGAATAGTCACAATCACCTGTGGTTCGAGCGCCCGGCTGCTGATGCGCTCGGCGATCGTGCGCTCAAGCTGCGCGGGCGTCAGTCCAACGGCGCGCACCGTGCCGCCGAAGGGCACCGTGATCGTGCCTTCCCGATTCACCTGCTGCGCCGGCAACTGCACGAAGTTCCCGGGCCGCGCGCCCGGCTCGGCGGGAAGATACAGCCCGCCGCGTTGCGCCTCGAAGATCGTGGTGCCGATGATGTCACCGATGCCGATGCGCACATCTGTCGCGCCCGCATTCGAGGACAGATCGCTGAAACGCCTGCCCGTCGGTTCGGCCGCCAGTCTCGCGACATTGGCGGGGTCGAGTGTGATGAGCGTGTAGCCTAGCGACGGGCTCTCGATCGGCCCGGGATTACCACTCCGTGACCGGGCGCCCGCCTGCACGTCGACAAGGCGCGGTCCGCTCGCCGGGATGAAGCTGCTGCACGCACCCTGTGTCAGCAAGACGAGCGCAATACCAAGCCTCGCGACAAGTCTCGGGCGTCGCACCCACGCCGTCGGCGTGCGTGGTACGCACCCAACATCTCCGCTGGCCGGCGTGCGATCCTGCGAGAGATTCGGTTCGGAGCGGCATGGCATCGGTCGTGTGTTCCTCTCCGGACGGACACTCCGGCGTAGCTTTCGAAGACCCGCCACGAAGGCGGCCCTTTTGGTCTTTTGCGCAATCCGGAGAACCGCACGGCTCGACCCCCATGACGGAGGCTTCCTGACTCCGGACCTGCCGACAGAACGCCAAATGACCGTTTGGGTTTCGTTGCCGACGTCGTTCGGCTACATCGGAATGCAACCCGTCCCCGGCAGCGCCGACTCTCGGATCGTCGCTCATGCAGCGATATCCGGAGATGAAGGACCCAATTCGCCCCTCGTTTCCTGCGCCCACTGGCCACGCGGATGATCCGCTTGGGCCGGCTGCTTCTGCAAAGCTCTGCGCGCAGCAGAACGAAGGCTCCCAAGAGTTGGCCAGCGCCGGAGCGCAAGGTCGCGCACTCGTTCGTCCACTGCGACAAAGCCGTATCCGGAGCCCGCGTCGGCTATCGCGACGCCGATGAAGCGGCCCATGAGCTCGATGACGATCGACTGCCTCATGCCGTGGCACTCCTCTGCCGTAGGCGGCGCTCTCCTCGCGGAGAGGCGGACCAGGTCTTGAAATGCTCCCAGCCGTCGAGCAACACCTTGAGCTCGGCCTCCTGTGTGATCCGAGCGATGCGATGCTTTTGCAGCGCGTTGCGTAGCGCAAGAATCGGATGACCTGGAGTTAGGTCGGCTCCAGTCTCGAACATCCCCAGGAACCGGCGCGCCAGCGCATCATCGTCGCGCTCCATCGTGTATGCCGCATACCCGATGACCGATGGGCGTCCGAAATCAGTCATCCTTCGCGCGAAGCTTCGCAGCAGCATCAGCCTTGGATGCGCCGCGATGATCGCGATCACGTCCGCCGAGGATGCCTTCTTCGCACGGGTGGATGGCGTACGCTGTTCATGGCGCCACAGCAGGTTCGCCATCGCCGCAGCAAGGGCGCGGTCCCCGAAGCACTCGAACGCATCGCCGACAACCACGCCGCGTCTGGCATGGATGTCGTAGGTCGCGCGCGCCTCCTCCCGAAGGCCCCGCAGAACTGGCATTTCCATCTCGCAGCCCGCGACGATGATTGCCTGCAGTCGGTGCTGCCCATCGAGCAGGCGCCCGCTGGCAGCAAAGCAGATCGGCTGCACGCTGCTGATCCAATTACCCTCCAGCATGTCTCGGGCAAGGGTGGCCACACGCCTGCCGCTAATGCGGCGACGGCCTGCGGATTGGGCAAGGTAGCGCGCGGCACGCAAGGGGCCGATCCTCTCGATCCCAACCCAGGGCCCGTCCTGTCGCCGTGCAAGATCCATGGATGGATCCGACTCGGCTGGCAGTACGGGCTCCACCGCCGTCATTGCCGACGCGCCAACCAGCTGCGGGAAGCGCGGCGCGGCGTCCCCCACAGGCCAAGCTGATCCGAAGAGTGGAGTGTCGTTCAGTGTCGCGGCCAGCGCACGGATCGCGAGTGCCAGAAGTCGAGCCTCGGAGGGCTGCGATGACGGATCGCCAAGCCCGGCACCCATCGCACCGATCCACCAGCGAAGTACTACTCCCGGCTCTGTCTGGCGGAAACATTCAGGGCGGCTGACGGCAGAAAGTAGCCGGTCCGTCTTGGCGCGGTCGATCGCATACCCCATGCAGATCAGCGGACTGCGAATAGCTTCCGGCAGGGGGCAGCCCGTCATCGCGAGGCTCACGCCAACCGCCCTTCCGATCATGGGATGGGCGCGCAGCGCCCCGTCAAGCGCAGCGCGACCAACGGCGGGCTCATGCTGCGCATCCACGGTTCCGGCCGCGCAGCGCACCAAAGTGCGCAGCGCCGCGTCCACGGCGCGCACGTGATCATTCCCGCGTGCCGCACATGGTCGAGGCGGCGCTCCACGGTGATGGCGTTGCAGGAGAACGCCGGCGTCGTCCTCGATTCCATCGGCGATGAGGGTCTCGAAGCCGCAGCGCGCCTCGACACAGGCAAGCATGCGCTGCATCCCGTCGAGGAGCACACCGTCGCGGGAGAATACGACCGGAATTCCGTTGAGAAGCCATCGCTGCTCGCGCATGGCGGTCGCGTAGGTTCTGACCGCACCAGCATGGCGCCTGGCGCCTTGTCGGCAGCGCTCGAGCACCCGGGCAGCCACGCCTGGGGTAATCTCCGCTATCCTGAACCGTATCGAAGTCGTAGCGGACGCCGGCGTGACGCGACATGCAGTACTGTCATTCGCGGAGTGGTCCGATACTCGGCCCGACGCATGTGGCATGCTCGCAGGACGCAGCGCCGTCATGGTGCGGTCTACCGCGAACGGTGCTTCAGACGACGCCCCTGAACAGGCGTGTGCTGCGACGAAGGCGGGCTGATTCTCGGAATACTCTGCACGATTGAACCTCCCAGCCCGGATGATCGATACGGCCGGAGTTCCAGCACGCATCCGATAGCGATTCACCGCCACAACGCCCGGCGCGCAGAATGTTTGCATCGCCCATCGCACAAGCACGGGCGCGGAATTTCGAGTGATGGGGCGGCAACCCTTGGCGGGGTGAAACGCTAGATCGCTGTTCGCTGCCTCGACTCGCTGGGCGGCAGAAGATGCGTCGGACGGCGGCTTGTGTCGCCTCAAAGCCAGGGAGCCTCATGGAAGGCACTGTCGAAGCAGCAGGGGCTGGTGCGCTGTACTGCGCAAAACGCATCACGAGCCCACTTTGGAGCAGCGTGGCGCGTCATGCTCGGGTCAGCCAGCGGATATCTTGGCGCTGCATTTCAGTCGCCTGCAACGCGAAGCGGCCTGCCTCACTGCGGGCCTGTGTGATCGCGACCGCACCATACGGCGAGTTCTGCGCAGGAACGGCTTTTCCGGATGATCGGCGCTGCGACCGGTGGCTCTGTGGCCTCCGCTGCACCGGTCACGCTCGTCGGCACCCTCCAGACCATGCTTGCACATGTCAACGTCGCCTTCGGCAGAATGAGGCGCCGTGCACAGGCACCCCCCCCGACGCAAGCAGCCACGCGCAGAAGGTCGAACATCAGGATCACCCCGCCCACCGAGTTGCCGTGCCCTCATGCTGCGCGAACGCCGAAGACAGCACCGGGGACTGCGGCCGCTACCACAATGGATCGAGCAGACCGCGACGCGTGCAGGATCCACGACGGTGCGACCTACGGCGAGCCATCAGTCACGCCTCGATCCGGGTTCTGACGAGGGCCCATTACACCCGCGATCTCCACGGCTCACGCCGCCGTACCCTGCCGGACCGCGCTGCTCGATCAACACACGGCATGCTGGCAGAGGTCCTGGCACAAGAAGTCCGCTTGTCACTTGGCCGTATCGAAAGCATGCATTGGAGCGCGCTCGACGCAGCGAGCGCTCGCCTGTCCGTTGCGCACTGATTTCAACCGAGGCGGCGGCTATGCCCGTGGCGCGGCGTGGTCAGTTCTCAGCGGCGGCACGTCGATTGTGCTGCCGCTCGCCGTCTTCGTCGTCTTCGCGCGCGTGCTTGGGCCGGAGATCATTGCGCGGTTTGCCCTGGCTGTATCGTTAGCGGAGCTTCTGAAAGCATGTGGCCTGCCCGGACTCTACGAGGCGTTGCTAAGTCGCCGGTCGGGACAGATACGGTGCCAGGCCGCGGCGCTGGCAGCGTTCCTCCTGAGTGGGCTCCTACTGCTCCCGATCTATGGCTTCGCATTGACGGCGCTGCTTTCCATGGCCGGCTTGGAGCCTGGAGGGGCTGAGCTGCTGTTGCTCCTGCTTATTGGCCTGCGGATTCCGATCGACCTCGCGCTGCTGCAACCGCAAGCCGAGCTTGCTCGGCGCGGGGCGTATGCGCGTCTCGCGGCGAGGGGCCTGGTCGGGAGTCTCGGCGCCACCACGATCGGCCTCCTCATTCTCGCAGCCGGGCAGCCGACGCTCGGCCTAGCAGCCTACACGCTGGGGCACTCCATCGGCAGCGCCCTTGCAACAGTCCTCGGTACCGGCACGCTGCGCAGGCCGCGATGGAATGGCGCCTGCCTGAGAGCGATGCTTCCGGAGGGGCTTGCTGCCTCCGCGGTGCGCTTCTGCGCAGCGGCCAACAATCAGTTGGATCAGCTTCTGGTGGGCGCAATCGCCGGTCCGCTGCCCTTCGCTCTGTTCAACCTCGCCAAGAGGATTGAGTCGGCCTTCGGAAGTCTTTCCACCACACTTGCCACCTCACTGTTCCAACCAGACTTCGCCGCGCGGACTACGGTGCCAGCACGGACAGCGGGGCTTCGCCAGGCGCTGACCATTGTATCCGCGACCTGCGGTGCGCTGGCGGCCGGCTTTGCTGTGAGTGCGGATTTGGTGATTGGCATCATGCTCGGGCCTGCCTGGATCGCGGCCGCGCCGGTCGCCGCGGTGCTGGCAGTCAGCGGCTATGGCCGAGCGATCGGCAGCGTCCATGCGGCGTTGCTGTCGGTCAGCGGCCGCAACGGGGGTCTCTTCCTCCGCTTTGCGTTCATGATCATCATCGGTGCAGTGCTAGTTGCCATCGGCGCCCACTACGGGGCGCTCGCCAGCGCAGTTGCTGTCGCCGTACAAATTCTCATAGGAGTCGCGATGCTCGCGGTGATGACGCGCAATGATGCTAGTGGTCTAGCATTGCAGATCCACACGGCGCACGCGGTGGCGCCATTCCTTACGATGATCGCCGCTGCAGCCTGCACCCGCTGGTTGGTACTCGGCTTTACCTGGAACGTCGAACAGCCGAACATTGGCCTGTCTGTCGTGGTGGCGCTGGCAGCCAGCACTACTGCCGCGGCCGTGGGAATGATCGTCGGGGTAGCGCAGATGCGGCGATCGTGGCGCCACATCTGCGGCGTAAGGCTTGCCGCGCAGCCGCCTTGCCGTGCGTAATGCGTCCGTCGTACATGCGCCTTGTATATCTCGTACACGACCTCGGTGATCCCGCCGTGCTGCGACGGCTCGATATGCTGCGCCCCTACCTCACGGCTGCCGTCGTGATCGGCTATCACCGTACCGGCGCAGCGCCGGCAGAGGTCGGAGGCTGGCCCGCCATCAGCCTGGGGCGAACGGTGGATTCGAAACTCGGCCATCGCGCCTGGTCGGTACTTCGTGCGCGACTTCTGCTTCGCCGGCTTCAACTGCACATGGTCGGCGCGACAGTCGTCATCGCGCGGCAACTGGAGATGCTGGTACTGGCCCGGAGCGCGCGCGAGCAGCACGCACCCGATGCGGTGCTGGCCTATGAATGCCTCGATATCCATAGGCTGATGGTCGTGCGATCACCGATCGGTTTTGCGTTGCGGTGGCTGGAGCGGCGACTGCTGCTCGCGACCGATCTTCTGATCGTCAGCTCAACCGCCTTCGTCCGTGAGCATCTGGCCGTAGTGCATGGTCAGCGCCTCCCTCCGATCTGCCTGGTCGAGAACAAGGTCCTGCGAAGTGACCTTACTTCGCTTCCGACGCGCTCATTGAAGCCCACGGGGCCGCCATGGCGCATCGGATTGTTCGGTGTGCTGCGGTGCCGGCGTAGTCTCGATCTTCTTGCTGCACTGGTGCGGCAGCTGCCCGGGAAGGTCGTGGTGGATCTCCGTGGTCGTCCATCCTATGCCGCCATCCCGGATTTCGACTCCATTGTCGCGACGACACCAGGGCTGCGCTTCCTCGGCGCGTATGATCGCCGGAAGGATCTTGCCGCCATCTACGGCGCCGTGCACTTCGTGTGGTCGATTGACTTCTTTGAGGCTGACGGGAACTCCCGCTGGTTGCTTCCGAACCGACTTTATGAGGGCGGTTACCACGGCGTTGTGCCGATCGCGCTCGCGGCGGTAGAGACCGGGCGTTGGCTGGCGACGCAGGGCGCTGGCATGTTGCTGGCGGAGCCACTCGCGGTCGACCTGCTCCGACACTTCTCGGAGCTGCGACCAGACGCATATGCGGAGGCTGCGGCGCAGGTCGCCCGGGTCGAGCGCAGCGCCTGGCTGGACGAGGGCCAGGACGGCGAACGGCTTGCTGCAGCTTTGTGCATCCGACGCCCAAAGCAGCATGCAGCCGCCTCAACCGCTCCTGTCACTCACAGGTCCCGTTGAGAAGCTTGATTTGCCGATCGAATTTGCGACGACCTTCTCCAGGCGATCGCAGTAGGCTTCAAGACTGTGGCTCTGCTCCATCGCGGTGCGCGCATTTCGTCCCATTTCGGCAGCCTCCTCTGGAGCGTCGAGCAGGCGCTGGATGGTCGCGCGTAACCCCTCCACGTCATGCGGCTGGGTGAACAGGCCGCTGATGCCCGGAACGAGGAAATCCGGCGGGACTTCCGTCAGTGTCGCGATCACGGCCCGGCCCATCGCCATCGCTTCCGCGATGACGGCATATCCGCAGGCATGCCGCGCAGGATGCAAGGGAACGACAACGAGGCGGGCGCGCCGGTAGAGCTCGCGGAGACCCGCATAGTTCCCGTAGGAACGCATCTCCACATTCGGCGGCAATTGCGGCGAGGCCTCTTTCGTCGCGACCGGGACCCAGGTGCTATCGGCAGCGATGCGAAGAGTGACTGGAAGGTCGCGCACGGCATCGACGAGCGTCGCATAGTCACGATTGGCAGCACCCGCGCTCGCGATTGGCCCGTCAGGCACGAAGGGAGTTCCGGCGTAGTACCGCGTATCTACTCCATATCCCGTCGCGTGGCATCGCTCATCCGGAATGCCCAGGACTGCTTGAGTCCGGACACGCAAAGATTCCGATAGGCAATGGAAGTGAACATGCCGCAGGTGCTGCAGGATCGGTGCGATAAGTCGTAGCTTTCGCGATTCGAGGTGATGCCCATGGAACATCATGTGGATGGGGATGCGGGAGCGGCGCGTAAGGGAAAGGAGGGCAAGCGGGATTCCGATATCCTCCCCTGATGCCAGGATTGCATCGAAGCCGCTTCCACGTGCCAGCACCAGCGACGCGAGGCGCAGACGGGGTAGGCGCCGCCGCAGCAGCCCAGGGATGTGGCGACCCGTTCCCCCGAGCGAGGATAGTGAGAACAGCCGACCGCCAAACCGCGTCAGATAGGCCTGAAATTCAGTCCTCGGGCCTAGCTTATCGTCCTGAGACGGCGGCGTATAAGCGCCAGACAGCACCCAGGCGCAGTGAGGTGAAGTCACGCCCTGGCCTTTCGGTTCCGATTCACGTTCGACCATCAGACGCATCCCGGCGGAGAGCACGACGTCGTTGGGTATGACGGAACCAGTGCCTTCGAGGGACCCATGGCGCTTCTTCGCGAGGCGCGTGCAAAGTCGGCTCCGTACGCGGCCATGACGAAGAGCAGGAAGGTCCCGATCGCGAATGGATACGGCGCGTCCACTTCGGCAAAGCTTCGCGCCCCGAGGCAAAAGAGCACCGCGACAAAGGCAGCCGTAGCCGGGGTCTGGTCGACCATTGCCAAGCGATAGACACGCTGAAGGGCGAGGCAAGAGGTGAGCAGCAACGCGATTACGCCGAACCAGCCGAGCTCGACCGCCACCTCCAACACCGTGTTGTGGAAGTGGAATCCCATGCGAGAGCCGATCCCGAAATCACGCCATATCGACTCCACAAGTGGATTCCCCTGCAACCAGAAGGCGTAGTACCCGACCCCAAGCATCGGATGCCTGCCGATCTCAGCCCATGCCGTGCGCCAGAGAAGCGTGCGACCCGTCATCGTCGCGTCCTTTCCCAGTACTTCGGTCACGAAGCCGGTCATCACCTCGTCCAACACGCCACTCATCGCAAGGAGCAGGACGATCCCCACTGCCGGTACGACGAGAACACCAAGGCTTGTGCCGACAACGAGGCGCTCGCGCGTATTCAGGCACGCAACGGCAGCCATGAGGGCAAGAACACCAAGAGACGCAACGGTCGTCAGCAGCGCGCCAGCAGAGCGCGCGAGGACAAGCAGCGGAATACTGAGAAGGAAGGATACCGTGGCGATCAACCTGAGGGGCACGGTCTGGCCGCGATCCAAGATCACGGCAGCCGAGAAGATTGCGAGCAACGACATGAACAGTGCCATGGTGTTCTTGCTTGCAAAGATCCCCAGGAAGACCGTTGAGCCTGTCATGCCATCGACGCCATAGCGGCCGAAGGCAAGCGATAGCACGGCGCCAAACAGCAGGCTGACAGACATAGCCGAGACAAAGGCACGTGGCCGCAAAAGGCCCGCTGCCAATGAGGCGATGCCAACGGTTAATGCGAGTTGGACAGCCGCCCGCAGCGTGACGCCAGACGCTTGGGACCACACCACGGAGAGGAGAGCGAAGGTCGGTACCAACCAGATGCCCGGCGCGCGAAACACGAGGCGCGCGCAGAGGTCAACGTACGGTGCGGCAACCAATCCCCATGCCAGGAGGAACATCCATGCACCCCACGAGGATCCACTCAGAGTTATGATCAGCCCGATGACGCACAGCACCGTAGCCAGCCATGCTAGGCGCTTCGTGGGGGCGGAGTTGAAGAGCTGATCGCGCACGATACGGTCCTACCCGAGGGGAGTGCGGTAATGCCGAAGCGCGGGAGAGACCACGGCCTCACGCGGCCCGTATGCCGCGCCGGTTTCGCGGTTTCGTCACCGACCTCGGCGACCGTGGGTGTCGATCACTTGGCGCAGGGCACGCCTCTAGGCTTGCCCGTGCAAGCTGTGGGTGCGGTTCAGTGTATGCAGGAGGTCGGCCCGATAGCTCGGTCAATGCCTCGGCTGATGGATGTGCCCGATGGGCTTCCTGTTTGACCATCCGACTGCGCACGGTATGCCCCCGAATTGCTGGTTCCGACGGCCAGAGCGATCGCGCGCTCGGCTGCAGTGCCGGGCGGACTCCCAACGGTTCCCTCGCTCGAGCCCGCGCAAGGCGCGACGCCAGGAAGTGCAGGGTTCACGATGGGAATTCGGAGTTCGGTCATGGACATGTCCTCTTCGGGCCAGCGCGGCGACGATCGAACAGAGGACGAATGGTCCTCGGCATAGAGCAAGCGCTTCGGCAGTCCTCAGTGTGCGGGCAACGTCGTCAGCGGCATCGTGGGCTACGGACGGCGTGTTGGATGTTGAAGGTGCGCGCACCACGCAGCAGTCGGATCCTGCGGAGTTCAACGGCGACCAAGCGCGGGAGTTGCATCGAGGGATGATGACAGCGCGCCAAGCCCGGGATCGGGTGCGCTGTCAGGACGTTGCGTGGCCCGAAGCCGATCGCCGGCGACTTGCGTACACGGAGTTTCGGGCGCCTGGCCCGCCTCCTTCTACCAGGTCAGCTACCTTTGCTCCCCCAGGAACGAAACGGTTGCCTTCGCCAGCCGGCGAGCAACGCGTCACCTTACGGGTCTTGGCTTGGCGCGGGAGCCGGTAACGGTCAGCGGGCCCAGTTGGAAATGCCACGTGTCTCCCGATGATGCGCCGCGTGCGCCGCACGACCATGGCAAGGACTGACCGCGGCGCAAGGAACCGCGAATCATTAGAGACACCAAGGCCCGGTGGATGATCTTTGTCAGCACCGATCGCATCTCCCTCACCGAAGACCTCGATGTCAGATCTGACCATAGACGACGCAACCATGCGCCACGTTCGCGCATTGGGTTCAAATGCAATTTGATATCGACGCCCCCGCCCTACGGCGAAACGCCAACCTTCCTGCCGAAGCGCAGCAACCGGAACGGTTTGCTGATGACCTCGTCGCCGTTCTGCCACGATTGCGGGTGCAAGCCCTCGCCTTGACCCGCAATCGCGCCGATGCCGACGACTTGGTACAGGCAGCAGTCACGAGTGCTTTGGCTGCGAAAGCAAGCTTCACGCCTGGTACGAATTTTGGCGCATGGATGTCTCGCATCCTGCGCAACCGGTTCCTTTCGGACCGGCGGCGAGCCCGGGAGACGGTAGACGTCGACGACGCCCCACCTGAAGCGCTGTCGCGCCCGCCCAATCAGGAAGACAATCTTGCACTGCAGGAACTCCGCGCGCACCTCGCCCGTTTGCCGGCGGACCAACGCATGGCGTTGGTGATGGTGTCCGTCCAGGGGCTCAGCTACCAGGAGGTCGCGGTAGCCATGGGCTGTGCCGTCGGCACCGCCAAATGCCGGGTCTTCCGTGCGCGACGTCGGCTCGAGGTGTTGCTCCTTGGCGCGGGAGGCAGTCGGCGCGCGAAGGGCGCGCTTCTCATGAGCGGCGCGTCACCGACGACGAAGCCAAGGCTGCCTGCCGCGACGGCCGCGTCGGGACGTTCCTCCCATGACGCCATGGCTGACGAAAAGGGACATGACCGCCTGAAGCGCGATGCGACAGCGCCACACGGTCGGCCGCGGGCGCGTGCGCGCACTGCACCGGCGTCGGACGGCGCCTTCGAGATTTGGCTGCGAGGGGAGCTTCACGCAATGTTCGATCACATCGCGGGCGAGCCTATCCCGGACGAGCTCCTTCGGCTGATCGGTGCGGCCCCCCCGGCGTGATCCGGCACGATGGGTCTCTGCATCGCGCGCGGCAGACCATCTGGTGGGACGACCTGCGCGGCGCTGAACAGGCGCTCGTTAGGGGAGGCGCTTTTCGTCATCCCGCGTCGCTGAGTCTGGAAGGGCGCCGGATGCTACAGCACGCCATCCGGCCTGGTCCTGCGGTTTGGCGGATGATAGGCGGGCAAAGGCAGGCGTTCCCTGTCCCAACCGACGCGACAGCCAGCCGAGCGAGATCTTCGCCGTCACGATCAGGCCCGACAAGAACCCACTCTTGAACACAGACATGACGTAGCGGCGCCCTGTCAGGACAGGGTGGACGAAGACCTCGCCGCTGAGACGCTGCAATTCGGATTCATGCGTCGGCGGCCACCAGTCATAGTGTGTGAGCTGACCAAAGGAGGCCAAGTCTCTCATGTTGAACCCATGCAGCGCGAGCTCAGTGCCCACGAAGGCCTCGCCGATCGGCCACTCCTTCGCGTCTGGCAGGTCGTACGCGCGGCCCTGTTCGAGACGGCGCTCAGCAAGGTGACGCACGGCTCGGGCTGAGAACACCGCGGCACAGATCAGGCTTGGCCGGATTGCGGCGGGCGGGTAAAAACGCAAGAGCGTACGCGTCCACCAATACCGATCTAATGGCTTCAAAATTGGTTCGCCCACGAAGTCCACATCTTGCGCACGACATTGCTGTATCAGTTCGTCGAGCCCAGCATTCGGGACAGCATCGTATTCGACCATAGCTATGTAGTCGTAGCTTGGATAAAGGTGCTGGAAATAGTATAGTGGATAATCGGCATTGTACCAGAGAAGCGAACCCTTCGCGATGGCGGCGAAACCGAGCGCCACGACATCCGACTCGCGAAAGCGAATGACTCGGTCAAAGTCGATCGGCCCAGCACTACGACGCGTCTCATCCATCATGAGAAAGACGTCAGCGGACGGCGCAGCAGCCACCACCTGCGCCAGCCGGCGGCGGACGAAATCGTCGAAATAGAAGGCCTTGAACACCACGGCGTACCGTCGCGTCATCGTCATAGTGGTTTCCAGCCCCTCCGGATCCGCAGGCCCGCGCCATCGCCGGTCGTGAGAGGTAACGGCAGGAAGATGGGTTTGGTTGCCCAGACTTTGTTCGCGCGTCCTGAGCCAGACCCTTCATCAACGTGCCGCGATCCATTCTACCCGGCGCGCAACCTGTGGCGATCGTGGCGGTTGAGTCTGTGGTACCGAACCCCTCGGCCAGCGAAACATGGACATTGCGCGTGCCAGGAGATGCTGCCCCCAATCACCGAGACGAGGATCGCCTGGTCGCGCCGGGATCGCGCGCGCCTGCGTTTTCGGCACGAGGACTCGCGTTCGGCGTGCTAGCGCTATCGGCTGCGAATGCGTTCCGGTTCATCATCCAGTTTCTGCTCTTTCCAGTGCTGGCACGCCTGTTGAGCCCGGCTGAATTCGGCCTCGTCGCGCTCGCCATGCCCGTGGTGCTGGTCGTGATGATGATGGGAGAGGGCGGAATGGGGCATGCCGTCGTGCGCGCATCCGACCCGCTCGGCGAAGTGGAAGCGACCATGTTCCTGACGGCGCTGGCCAATGGCACCCTGCTCGCGCTCTTTCTCTTCGTGGCGGCACCCTGGATCGCCTACGCCTTGTCGCACGAAGACATCACACCGCTGTTGCGCTGGTTGGCCCCCACGCTGGTCCTGGGCGCACTCTGCAGCGTACCTTCGGCACGCGCGCAGAAAGCCGGGACGACCTGGATTTTTGCCGTCGGCGAGATAGCGGCCACGACCGCCGGGGCGGCAGCCGCGCTCTATGGGGCGCTCGATGGATGGGGCGCCTGGAGTCTGGTGGCGCAGCAACTGGTGTTCTGGACAGTCAAGACGATCACGCTGCTCTCTCTCGCCGGCGCAGTGCTCCGTGCAAGGCCGAGTTGCGGTGCGCTCGGCTACCTCCTGCGCCATGGCACGCCGATGCTTGGCACAAACCTGCTTGCGCTGGTCTCGCGGTCAGCAGATTGCCTGATCGTCGGCCGATTCCTGGGTGCCGAGCAGGTGGGCCTCTATTCCCTTGCCGTCCAGATCGTCCGCATGCCGGAAGCGGTGCTGGTGGGGCCCGCCTTCGTGTCCTTCCTGCCCGCGATCGTGCGGCTGGAAGCCGACCGCCCGGCAGCAGCGCGGCTATTCACAACGACAATACGGATGATGCTGACGCTCGCGACGCCGATGATGCTGGGCCTCGCCTTGGTGGCGGATCTCGCCGTGGCCCTGCTGTTGGGTCCGCACTGGGCTGGGACTACACCCGTGCTGATGTTGTTGGCGCCAGCGGCAACGATGCAGGCGATTGGATGGCTGTCGATGGCGGTGCTGCTCGGTCGCGGACGTTCGGGGCTGCAGTTCCGCGTTGCATTGATTGGCACCACGCTCACGCTCGCAGGCCTGCTCATGGGCGTGGGCTACGGTCTAACCGGAGTCGCCGCAGGCATCGCAGCCGCGACGGTCGCGGGGAACGGCGTCTACCTCGCCACCGCGATGCGCGAACTGCGCCTCAAGCCAGGCGAACTTGCCGCCGCCATCTGGCCTCCCCTCGCAGCCGCTGTTGTCATGGCCGGCGGCGTCGTCGCGCTGCGCAGTCTGCTACCAGGCATCGGCGCGGTTCCGACCATGACCCTCGCGATCATCGGCGGCGCGCTACTCTATGTCGGTTCGCTAACCGTGCTGGCACCCGGACCGCTCGCCGCCGACATTCGACGCTTTCGGCGGCGTGCCGACCCGCAAGTCGGCTAACGCATAGTCACGCAACAGGCATGGGGGCCGGCGCGCCCAGTTGCACCGACCCTGCCGCCTCGGTCGGATAATGCCGCATCCGGGCCGGATCACACCCGTTCAACACCACGCCAAGGAACAACGCATCCGCGGCGGCGGTGCGCGACAATGCCTCCGCCAGCATTGACTGAGTCGTGCTGCCCCAGCGGGTGACAAGCACGAAACCGTCGACGAGGTCGCTGAGCCGCACGGCCGTGCCACTCGCCAGCAGGGGGGGCAGATCCAGGATGACGACGTCATGGCCCGCCCGCAACCGCGCCAGGATTCCGCGCGCCGATGCGGCAGTCAGCACTTCCCGCCTCCTGCCGAAGGAATGCGACTGGCCAATGAAGCGCAGACCAGTCTCGGGATCCGTCCACGCCGCTTCGGTCAGGCTGGCCTCGCCGGATGCGAGATCCTGCAACCCGATCCGCTGGTGGGGCGCAAGTGCTTCGGTCAGGCCGGGGGACGTCGCGTTCCAGTCGACAAGGACAGTGCGCTGACCCTCCGCCGCTAGCGCAAAGGCCAGATTAGCCGCGAAGGTGCTCGCTCCATCCTTCACGACTGCGGACACACAGCCGATCACCCGCACATCGCGTCCACGGGCCGACTGGCGTGCGGCAGCGACACGCACGCTGTGTACCGCCTCGGCGATGCCGGAGTCAGGATCGCGCACCGCCTGCAGGAAGGCAGTCGGCACCAGCCGCTGGCCCCGCAATGCACTCGTGCGTCGCGCCCGGCCCCACCGCCAGCCCTTTGCAAAGGTCAGTGCGTGGTGCCGGGGAACTACGCCCAGGCAGTCGAGCGCCGTCGCGCGGCGCAACTGCGCCATGGTACGCACCGTTCCGTCCATGGCCTCCCGCACCACCGCCGCCGTCATGCCAAAGGCCAATCCAAGCCCGAGCGCAACCGCGAGCACGATCGCGGCGCGCGGATGGCTGGGCTCGATCGGCGCAAGAGCCACGGCGGCCACCCGTGCGTCGGAGATGGGATAGGACTGGTCCTGCATCGCCTGGGTGAAGCGCTGCAAGAAGGTCTCGTAGATCTGCCGATAGGCGTCCGCCGAACTTTGTAGGGACCGAAGTTCGCTACGCTCGATGTTGGTCTGCGCGGCGATCGCGATCTGCTCCGCAAGCCGCTCCTGAATCACCTGCAGATTGGCTTGCGCGACCTCGTAGTCGCCCCGGAATGTCTCGGTCAGTCGCGCCAGCTCGTTCTGAATGCTGCGCTGCAGCTCGGCCACCTCGTTGCGCTGGAGGACGACTGCGCCGTGGTTTGCACCCTGCCGCGCCGTCAACTCAACAAGGCGGCGTGACCCGTCCAGGTATTGTTCCCGCAGCCTGGCCATGACCGCGTTTTGGCCCAGGTCGGAGACAACGCCCTCAGTCACGCCGTTGACCGTGCTCGCCCGCGCGCGCTGGTAGCGTGCCTGTGTCTCGGCGAGACGGGCGCGCGCCGCTGCAACCTGGACATTCAATTCACCGAGCTGCTGCTCGTTGAGCAGCCCGATTCCGGCACCGGTACCGACATCCACGATATTGTTGCGCGCCTTGTATTCTTGCACCGCGCGGTCTGCGGCGACGGCTTGGCCGCGCAGCTCGACGATGCGCGTCTCCAGCCAGCCACCCGCGCGGCGCGTTGTCTCCGAGATGGCGACCAGTTGCTGCGCCGTGTAGGCCTCGGTGACTGCGTTGGCGATCCGCGCCGAAAGCTCGCGATCCGGTGTGCGTACGCGGACCTCGACGACAGACGTCGTCCCGATGCGCCAGACTTCGAGCCTCCGCGACAGGCTAGTGCCGGCAACCGCCCGTCCGCGCGAAGCCGGATCGATCAGGGTATCGCCGGTGCCGGTGAGCCAAAGCTTCGCAGTCAGGAACATCGTCTCCACGAGCCCTGCCGGCCGCGGCATGAAGTCCGGGTGACTGTCGAGCTGCAGTCGTTCCACCACGCCACGGAGCGTTGCCGGGGAACGAATCAACTCCACCTGGCTCTCCACATAGGCACTCTCCGACTGCCAGTCCGCGCTCGATTGCTGGCCGCCAACCGGATGGGCGCGACGCGTGTCAATGCTGAGCGTCGCAACGGCTGTGTATTGCGGCGTCGCGCTCATGAGGTAGCCGACACCGATGATCAGCCCAAGTCCCCCACAGCCCGCGATGACCAGGAGCCGCCGGCGCAGGAATGCCACACCTGCCGGCAGCCAAGAGAAGGGGCTAGCATCGATCATGGGCGACGGCGTCGGGTTCGGCGCCTGCGGCGAAGCGAAGGGGAAGTTCAGCATTGGGCGGTTGCTCCTTCGCTCGGTGTCATGGGCCGCACGTCGCCGCCATGATCAAGATACTGACTCAACGTGCTGAAGGCGCCGGAGATGCATTCGTGTGTTTCTGAATCGGCGCGGCGACGTAGTCCGACGATCGTGCGGGGAGACTGCTTGCAACAGGGCCAGGCCGCGGCTGCACGTATCTCACGACGAAGCCGAGCGCCCAGCAGAGATGCATCGTCATCAAGGCCAGCCCGGCCGCCATCAGCTGTGTATCGCGGCGCCGTATCGTCTGGAGCATGCCCCAGGCGATGCAACACGCCGGATAGATTAGAACGAGCGCGGCAACCATTGGAGCGATTGGCGCCGCAGTGATGCCCGCGGCGCAGCCACCCAGTGCCAGGACCGGGATCATCTGGCGTGGCCGCGGTCGCAGATGATGCTTCCGCAGTGTCCGTGCCCTTCCGCAGCCATGGCGGAAGTATTGGCGGGCCAGTCCATCCAGACTGTCGCGCGGGAAATATACGACAAGCGCTTCGGCGCACATCCAGATGCGACCACCAGCGGCGGCGGCGCGCACATCGAACTCGGCATCCTCGTTCTGGGTAAAGGTCTCGTCGTACCCGCCGATCGATCGGAAGAAGGCGCGGTCGAAGGCAGCGTGGTGGCCGTGTTCGACGAAGCCAGAAGCACCACCCATACGATGCAGCGCACCGCCATTACCGAGCCGGCTGCCTTGTGCCGCGGCGATTGCGCGTTGCAGTCCAGCGCCACTCCTCGCTTCTGTCCGCATCGGCACAACCACCGATGTCGCGCCAGTCCGCAGCAGCGCCCCCACACATCGCCGAACGAAATCCGGCGGGTAGAGCGCATGCGCATCGGCGCGCAACAGAACTGTTGCATGCGGCGAGGCCAACTGCGCCGCCAGGTTCATCGCCGCAGACTGATTCCGGCGCGGATTGGTCAACGCGACAACGGATCCATGGCCTGCACGGAAGGCCTCGACGATCTCCGCCGTCCGATCCGTACTGCCGCCATCAAGGACAAGGATTTCGTATCTTCCGTCGGGCCACTGGCCGACCAGAGAGGCTAGGCAGGCTTCGATGTAGCGTTCCTCGTTCAGCGCGGGAATGACAATCGAGACGAAGGGATGTCTTGACGCCGCTGTGCTGAGCGCGCGAGGAGCGCGATCGTCGGAGAGTATGGCTGCAGCGCGATTCATGATGTTCATGGCTTGGCTCCCTGCCTACTCACTTGTGACCTAGCGACGAGGTGGATCAGGCTGCCCACGCGCTCGTTCCCGCAGTTGCGCACGGCGGTGTGCGAAGGTGCTCAATGACGTCGGCGTAGGCCGCCTTGGCGGAGAAGCTCTCTCGCGCCACCGCGAGCGCCGCCGCGGCGCGCGCTGCGCGGCGTTCACGCGCCTCCAGGAGACGCAGTACCTCCACCGCGAAATCCTCCGCCGTATCGGCAAGGGCGACGGCATCACGCAGCAGGCTGGACACGCCCTGCGCAGTAACTGTTGTGGCGACGATCGCCTTGCCGTGGCCAAGCGCCTCGATGAGCTTGATCTTGAGGCCCGAGCCGACCCGCAGGGGCGATACGACGACATCGGCACGGCGATAGACCATGGAGAGGTCAGTAACCCGACCGAGCGGTGTCGTGCCCGCCGGCCATTCACTGGACGTAAGCGCGTTACAGACCGTGCCAGCGATCATGATTCGCGCATCGGGGCGTACTGTGCGGATGCGCGGCCAGACGTCGGCGAAGAACCAGCGCAGGCCGTCGATATTGGGCGCCGTGCCGCTGCCCACGAAAAGGAGCCCGGCTCCCTCGCCCGGCTGCGCGGCATCGACAGGTTCGACCGCCATCGGCGCGACGATGACAGCTTGGCCGGACGGGAGCATCCGTCGCGCCGCAGCCGCTTCGTCGTGCTGGATCGCGATGACAAGCTGCGCGCCGGCAAGCATCTCCGCCTCAGCCGGCGCGGCGAGCGCAGTGACGCTGTCACGCGCGCCAAGCGCCCCAAAGGCGGCGGAGCGACTGGAAATGAGGTCGTGCATGACGACCGCGGAGATCGCCCCGGGGCTTAGCGCATACGGGATCCCGGGTGTCAGGAACGCATAGTCGGCCAGAATGATGTTCGCTTCACCACGCGCTTCGGTGGCAATGAAAAGGAAGTCTGCCGCTGTCCATGGCATTGCCACCGCATAGGGGGCAGGCCGCGCAAGGGCTGACAGCAGCGTGATGCCGGTCCGGCGGGCAAATCGGTCCGCGATGCCGAGGATCGCACGCAGAGCGATGCGCGGGTCCCGCGCGACGAAGATGCCGCCGATACGAAACGTCCCGCGCATTGCCACGCGCTCAAAGACTTCGCGATCGCCCGCGACGCGGACCAATGGCACTCGGCCGAGAGTGCCAGGCGACGGACAGACCAGATGGAGCGCGAAGCCCGCCTCGCGCAGGGCGCGACACAGGCTGAGCAGATAGGCGGAACTCCCGCTCGCGCCCGCGGTCAGGCGCTGACGTGACAGCACGCAGATCACAGGACGCCGATCAGTAGGCAATGCCGGCGGGACACCGGCGCGAGCCCGGCGGCGGAAGCGAGCGATGAGGCAAGCCGGGGCCAATAGCCGGCTGACGATCTGAACGGCACGAGGCTGCCGCGCAAGCACCGTCAGCGCAGCGACGAGGCGGCGCTCCTTGATGCAGGCGATGGCAAGTTCCGCTGCCGCCGCGGTGTGGATGCTGGCGAGCCGCGTGTCCAAGGCCTCACGCAATGGAGCGACGACATCTGCGCCTGCCCATGCCCGAAATCGGCCATCCGCCACGACCATGGCCTGAAGCGCTGACGGCGACAGCCTGTGGGAGATGGAAGCGGTGTGGCGGCGGTAGAAGTACAGCAACTCGGGGATGACGTGGAACCGCGCACCACGGACAAGCAGTCGCAGAACGAGGTCGAAGTCCTCTGCAATGTGCAAGTCCTCGGCGTAGCGGATCCCCCAAGCAGCCAGGACCTCGCGCCGGATCAGCGGCTTCAGGTAGCCCAGCGGTACGGCTCGCGAAAAGAGGCAGTTGGCCCTGATGTATTGGTGCGCCTCGATCCAGGCCGGCGAGGCGGCAAGGGCACCGCGCAACAGGCGCTGCGGCCGCGCACGATGGTCGTCACGGAACACCAGCAGGTCGTCAGCGATGATGTCCGCATTGACGCTCTCTGCGGCGGCGACGAGGCGACGCAGCCGGTCCGGATGGACGATGTCGTCGCTATCGACAACCGCCACCCAGCGCCCCCGTGCCAGGGCCAGCGCACAGTTTCGGGCGGCGGAAGGCCCGCCATTGGACGGCAGGCGCACGATCAGAAGCCGAGGATCATTACGCGCAAACGACTCTGCTATCGCGACGCTGCCGTCCGTCGAAGCGTCATCGACGAAAATGATTTCGATGTGCACAAGCGACTGAGCGAGGATCGAGCGCAGTGCATCGCCGAGATGTCTTGCACCGTTGAAGTTCGCCACGACGACGCTGACGATCGGACTCATTTGCTGGCGACCGGAAATCTGCCATCGCCGCTTATCGGCACAACGGGCTCGTAGCCTCCGAGACGCGCGGAGTTCGTGCGCGCCGGCACTACGAAAGCCCGGATGATCGTCATGATGGCTTGCCGATGCGCGGGTTCCACGATGTCGCTGAACATCCGGACCAGCGCCATGAGGTCGTCGTGGTGCCCGGTCGTCGGCCAAGCAGGGAGCATCGTGTTCGGCTGGCCGAGCAGGATGTCCGCGCGCACGCAGAGTGCGTCAGCAATGGTCAGCAGTCGGCTCGCAGCGACTCGCGACGTGCCGACTTCATAACGCTGAAGCTGGACGCAACTGACGCCGACGATGGCGGCGAGGTCCTTCAGCGTCATCCCCGCAGTGCGGCGCAGGCGGCGGATTTTCGCGCCGAGAATCCGATCCGCGTCAGCCGGAGCGCGCTTGTTTTCAACGGACGTCGCAGCGGGCCTGTGCGGTCGTCCTGTTCCTGGCCGCGGATCCATCACATCGCACCGCGACGCGCGAGGACAGCTGGGATGGTGCGCAGCAGGATCATGGCATCGAGAAGCAGCGACCACTCGGTGACATAGCGGATGTCGAGTGCTACCCGCTGCTGGTAGGTGGTGTCGCTGCGTCCGCTGATCTGCCAGAGACCCGTGATTCCAGGCCGTGTTGCGAGGTAGGCGGTCTCGCCCTGGATGCCGTAGTGCTGCTGCAGTTCCTCGGGCACTACCGGGCGGGGCCCGACGAGGCTCATCTCGCCGCGGAGGACATTCAAAAGCTGCGGCAATTCATCGAGGCTGGTCGCTCGCAGGAGCTTCCCGATACGCGTGACGCGCGGGTCGTCAGCGAGCTTCCGACGCGCGGACCATTCACGAGCGGCCTCGGCGTCAGTCGCGAGATGGCTCGCCAGAAGCTGATCGGCCGCGGTGACCATCGTGCGGAACTTGACGCAGCGGAATGGCCGGCCGCCGAGTCCGACACGGGTATGCCGATAGAAGGCTGGCCCACCATCGAGGCGGACGACGAAGATCAGGATGAGCAGCGGGGGGAGCAGGATGAACAGCAAGGTCATCGCGCCGGCAATGTCCGAACCGCGCTTCAGCGCTCGCGCAAGGCGCTGGGCCCGCGGCAGCGGCAGAATTCGATACGGCACATTTGGCGTGGGAGTGGCTTGCGAAAGGATCGTAGACAGGCTGTTTCCTGGGAATGGCGGCGCCGACATTCGATGTGTTCCCACGAGTTGAACGCCATCCGTCACAATTCGTGACGGCGACTTTCGTTCAAAACTCCATCGACAACTAAGGGTTACCTCATTTCGCGAATCGGGTATTTCCGCTTTCAGCGAATTGCGAAAGATTTGATTCGATTGAAGACGAACGTCGATGCCTTCGAGATTCCGGGCTGCACGCGGTACGCACGACTTCTTTCATCGCGCGACTCTTTCAAATATCCTGAGCTCTGAGCGCGAGTTGATCAGCCGGTGAGAGCAAGTGGTAATTTTTTAAACGCGCAATTGGGACGAGTTTCGCTCAATTCATGATGTTCGAGTTGCGAGAATTTCTTGGTAGAGACCCGCAGCCGAAGGAGCCAGACACCCCGGATCACAGGGGGAGCGCCGCGCGAAATAGCGTCACTCGTCAGCGGGTGCCGGCGAGGCACGATGAACCTCTGCAAAACCCGCCTGGTCTGCTGAACGCGATACCGCGCTAGGCACTGTCGCTGATATGCGATCAAGGCGCCGCTATGAGGTTGCGAGGCGCGCGCTCGGATGTGCCGGAGCGCCCACGCACTCCGCAATGATCGCACCAACATCGTTTTGCCACTGCCACAGACCATTGGTCTGGCCAGAGAAGCTCGGCTCCCCGCCCACCGCCTCGCGAGAGACAAAGCCGACTGCAAGTCCGACGCCCAGCAGGCCCGGTATTGGCTCGCCAGCTGCGTCGAGGACGCGACACCGTCCATCGACCAACGGTTGCGATCCGGGACCTTCTGCGTGCAGCGGGATTGGTTCGCCGGAAACCGCAACCACAGGCAACGCACGCGGCCGATAGCCAAGGGCCGCGATCACCAGGTCGGCGCGGTCGATGATCGATCGTGCGAGGTCGTCGGATCCCACACCAAGATGATGCAGCCTCAGCCGCGGTTCGCTGGGTCGGCCACCGATGCCGCGTGCTGCCATCACCAGTTCGCGTGATTCGAGGCGAAATCCCGCAAACCGGAAGACGAAGCCGCTGACGGGGCAAATATCATCCGGTCCAAACTCGTCATAGCCTTCCGCAAGGGCAGCGGCCGCAGAGGCGTAGAAAATGCGTAGTGGTCGTCGATGCAGCACGGTAACTGCGCCCGCGGTAAGGCGCTGCCCTAACCGTGACTTCAGTAGCGCGCATGCGCTGGCGATGGCGCTGCTGGAGCTACCGATGATGGCAATGCGTGGATCAAGGCAAGTTTCCAGACGGCGAGCGATCGCCTCGGTTCCTCCGGCCACCAGGACATCGCCCGACTGCAGGAGTTTCCTCGCATAGCGCGGCATCAGGGGCGCACCTGCCGCATCCTCGAACTCCAGCCTTGCGAGAGGCTGCACGCCGCCCGTTGCAAAGATTACCAGGCGTGAGAGGATCTTGGCGCGGGCCCCATCGCTGACCTGAACGATGGTCGTGCACCATTCGCCGCCGGCTGTCCTTTGCGTTTGGATCGCCCTGCTGTCGAGGCGAACCGCGCAGCCGGGCGACACGGCCAGCTTGGCATGCAATGCCTTCCCAACCACCGCCATAAAGGCCCCGACAAGCGGCAGTGGCACGGACCCGCGCCCGTACGCCGCGACCGCAATGGTAGTAGGATGGTTGGCCAGGGTAGCGAGGACAGGGTGCGTACTGCCCTGCACGCAGTTCACGATGGTATCTGCGCTGCTGTCGGAGTTGATCGCGTAGCTTCCAATCTGCCCCGGGCCTATGGCCTGCCCCTGTTCGACAACCGCAAGCCCTCCAGCCAGCATGCGGTCGAGGCCACCGGTACGGCAGGCCGAGACGAGCGGTGCAAGCCCAGCGGGGCCACCACCCACAATCAGGGTATCGAACCGGCTGATCGGCACACCGGCATCAGGCGGCGGCGGGCCTTGGACGAGTTCTAACTGCGGCGTGATCGTAACATGACGAGACGTCACATTCATCGAGGTGCCTCGGTTGTTTGCGCCGCGGGCGACTTAGGCCGCCGGGCGGTCTGCCCGCCCGCACGCTCCCGGCAAATCCGGGTCAAGGTGTCGCAGACAAGAACGACTTCTGCCGGTCTGATGACGTCCGAGATGGGTAGCGCGATGACCCGGCCGCTGATGTCGTTGGTGACCGGCAGGTCGCCGCTCACGCAGGCTCTTCGGAAGAAGGGTTGCTCCGCAATGTGGGGAACAAAGTACCGACCCGCCCCGATGCCTTCGCGACCGAGTTCCGCGATGACGTCTGGGACCTGCCCAGCCAATGCCCGGGGCAACAGGATCGAGACGAACTGGTGCGCCGTGCGCTGGCCTGTCATCCGCTGGAACGTGAACTGGGGTAGCAGCGTGCGATAGAGTTCGTATGCCGCGTGCCGGTGCGCGGCAACTTCCTTGAACTTTTGCAGCTTTGCCACGCCAAGCAACGCGGATACCTCACTGAGCTTGCTGTTGAGGCCCGGCATCGTCGCGGAGCGTGGCTGTCCAAAGCCAAAGTTTCCCATCGCCCGAAGAGTCGCGATACGCTCTTGGTCGGCGCAGTAGATCAGCCCGGCCTCGCCAGTGGCGAAGCTCTTGGTCGCATGCATCGAGTAGACGAGCGGATGCCGACACCCCGCGCCAAACGCCCGACCCTTGGCGTCAAGGCTGCCAAGGGAGGCAGCGGCATCGATGACCACTGGCACATCGTACACCGCCGACAGCCGATCGTAGTGTGTGAGATCGAGTGAGTTCCCGAAGCTGGCATTCGGGAGGATGAGCGCAATCTTATGGCCATACCGTTCGAGCAACCGCTCCTCGGCCCCGGGATCCGGCAGCCAGGTCTCACTGTCGATGTCGCACAGAAGCGGCGTCAGTCCGCACCAGAGTGCTGCATGGGCAGCAGCCGCGAAGGTGAAGGACGGCATCAGGACGTAGCGCCCCCGAGGCCGCCATCCAACGGCCTGCTTGACCGCGAGCATCAGCCCCACAGTGGCATTGCAGACCGTCACGCATGCGCCATCGCCTCCGAAGACATGCTCGACGAGCCCCTTCTCGAGGCGCGTGTTCATCGGCCCATAGTTCGAGAAGATTCCGCTCCGCTCGATCTGCACGAGTCCATCGACGAGCTCCGAAAGCCGTGGAGGATTGGGGTGAATGAGTGGAATCTGCGTCTTGCCGATGTCAGGCGCATGGGCGGCCCTGCGCCGCCTCGGCGCCGCGGTCTTGCATGGCAGCTCTTCCAGGTGTGTGGGGCGCTGGAACGTCCCGGGGACTGCGGCATGTTGCGGCAGGCGAGCGTCAATTGCGCCAGGGTCGGCATCAGCGATGCCCGGTGAAGCATCTTGTGGCAATGTGGTCACCTGTGCCCGAGCCCCCAAACCCGTTCGATGAGCGCGTATTTCGGGCCCTGCAGGGCCGTGAGCTCCGGTCGCCTTGCTTTGCCGCGCGTGAAATAGGCATTGACGCAGACCAGATCGCCCTCGAAGGCCTCCACCGGCTCGATCCGCCGAAGACGAAGCCCGTACTCCGCAGCCAGCGCGACGACGTCGTGCAGCAGCTTCTGGCCCTTGAAGACGGGATAAAGCCACGCTTCGGCCTCGATGCCGATCACGCCATGCAACAGGTCGCCGAAGCCTGTCAGCACCTGGTGCTCATAGCCTTCCACGTCGACCTTGATGACGTCGGGAGCCGGTACCTGCCCCGCCCTGTGCAGGTCATCGTACCGAACACACTCGACCGCGACCCGTTGGACCGGCTCATAGAGACGCGCGGCTTCATAGCCGTGCAGGACGGCTGGATCAGGCGTCAGCAATGATGTGCAGCCTGGCCAGTGCGCAACGGTCAGCGTGTAGGTGCCCGGAATCGCAGCGAGGCCCTGCTCGATCACCAGCGCGTCCGGGAATGATGCGAGAAGCGGCCGTAGCCGCGCTGCTTCCTCGGGGTTCGGTTCGAACAGAACGGGCCGGACTTTACGCCGGTGCGCCAACCATTTCTTCTGCACGCCGCCGGCTGCGCCGATATCCACCAGCGTGACGGGGCTCGTCAGCCGCGCTCCGCTGGAAGCAAGGAAGTTGAGCATGCGGCGTCTCCAGAGATGCGAGAATGTCCTTTGACGTAGGCGGTCCAGCCCGCTGGGTTACAGCGTGCATGGTATGACGCTCAGCCGCGCAATGTTCCGGCGCGACTACACGGTTCCACTGCGATCGAGCCGGCATGAGCCACGCGGCATCCCGCAACCTGGTTTCGACAGGCCGCACGAAGCGCGAGACAGAGGCATTCGCCCAGCGATGTTCCGGACAGCGGCTCGTGATTCAGCAACAAGCATGGTCGCATCACCCGCTCCTCTCGCGGCGAAGGGTCGCGGACCCGGACGGTTACGCGCCAAGGCTTCGCTGTCTGCTCGGTAACGTGCGGGCACACCGGGGGTTTCGGCATGGATGATGAGCGGCAGCTCATTTTTCCGACTGCGATGAGCCGCACGGCCTATGATCGCAAGGGTGGACGTAGCGCCGGCGCGGGCGGGTTCGATGCAATAGGTTCGTTGCTCTGGGCAGGGATCAGCAACAAGCCTCCGGGCTGCATCGCAGGCCGTTGTTCAAGCGGAACGCGGGAACGGAGCCAGACGCGAGCGCGGGCATGTCGAACCGCGCCAGTGCCTGCCTCCGTCGATCAAGGGTCGTGGGACTTTCTCTTGCCTTTGGTTGCAGCGGGACGAAGCTTCGGACTTCCAGGCTTCCGGCTCGGATGCTGCATCTCCACCTCGTCGCGCCGGAGATTTGCCTTCAACGTCTCGAGACGCTGCGCGCGCTCCGTCCGCACCACGGTGTCCTCACAAAGACGGATCGGCTTCGCGACGATCGGTACCTCTTCGGTCTCAGGGACTTCGACGGTCACCTCCATCAGGATCTCGCTCGTGACCTGATCGCTGACAGGCCGATGGCGTTCCACGACCATCGTCTCGTTCTCTCACGTGATTTGCCGTTCGGTCGTCGTCTCAGCCGCGGCAATGCCGGCGTCCAACTTCTCAGCGACACCCTGCGCGCGCTCTTTGCTCAGCGTGCGCTGGCCCGCGGCAACTTCTTGGCAGGATCAAATGGCGTTGACGCGCCGTAGGGCCGTCGTGTCGGTACGAAATAAACTGAGTCGCGATCGGCCGTCGGCCTCCTTCATGCATCCTGGTTCGCAATGGACACCGAAGCCGGCAGGGCGGTCGCAGACTTGCGCGCAGCGCGACCGCAGGCTTCGACCGCGTCGCGGAGCGACGTTGTATAGACGTCGGCGCCGATCGCAGCTTGCATTGCCGTGTCCGACAGCACAGCTTCCCCCGCCGGCCACAGACCGACCAGCACCGGCGCACCAGGCAGACGCCCTCTCAGGCGGCGGATGAGATATCGCAAGTGGGCGGGACTGCCGCTGATCTCGAGGTACGAGATGCAGACCATCTGAACGCCAGCGGTGTCGAGCGAGCCGACCTGCTCCCTCGCAACCGCAGCATGAGGCAGCACAAGCGCACCGATTCCACGGTTGCTCAGGAGTTGCGCGAGCATGGCTGCCGCGGCCTGGTCCAATGGCCCTCGGCCAGATACGCAGAGGATGGCACGCTCCACCTGCCAGGCTTCGGGCAGTGCCGTCTTCGCAGGCTGGGACGCTCCTGTTCGCGAGGGCGTCTGGTTGGGGTCCGTATCCTTGTCCGTGTCCTTCTCTGTCGCGTCCGTCCGACGCGCATCATCGTATTTGGATAGGTCAGCAATCACGCTGAGGGCAGCACTTCCCACCCGGTCGAGCCGCTCTTTTGGGAGCACGCCGCGCTCGGCATCGATGGCGGCCAGCTGCAAGCCCTTGAGCGCGACCTCATCGTAGTAGGAGCAAAGGGAACGCTCCTTCAGCAGCAGTTCTGCCTGGTCCAGTGCCTCGTCCGGGTCACCTGCCAGCATTCGCTGGTAGAAACTCTCGGGGGGCGAAAGTGCGGGTTGATCCCCCAGCATGACATCGAGAAACTCCAGCCGCTCCACATGCCGCCCGAGTACGACCAGACATAGGGTGAGAGGCATCGCAAGGATCAGCCCGATTGGCCCCCAGATCCAGCTCCAGAAGATCGCGGCGACGATGACGGAGGCGGGTGACAGGCCCGTGCTGTGGCCGAAGACGACGGGCTCGACGACTTGTCCGACGAACGCTTCGCCGACGAGGAACAATGCCGCCGTCCAAAGAACGGTGCCCCAGCCCGGATCCACCGCGGCGGCAAGCAAAAGGGGAAACAAAGCAGCGAGGATTCCGCCGACGAACGGCACGTAGCGCATGAGTCCAGCGAGCGTGCCCCAGAGCAACCAGCCAGGGACGCCGAGAACGAACAGGCCAAACCCGATCACGACGCCGAAGCCCGTGTTCAGTGCAAGCTGGAACAGAAAGAACCGACTGAGTCGTCGCGCGGCATCGTCAAGCGCGGTGGTGGTGCGGTGAAGGTCAGTTGCACCCGCGAGCCGAATCAGGCGATCGCGTAGATCCTCCCGCTGCAGCAACACGAAGACGGCGACAACGAACACGATGGTCGCGGTTGCCAGGGGGTTCAGGATAGGGGAGAGGTATCGTGCGGCCATCTCCAGTGGAGACGGGCGGGGTTGCCTCACCTCGACTGGAAGGGGTGGCGGCGCTTCCCCTGAAGGGATGGATGGGCCCACGCTGCTTGGCCCTTCAGTTCCTACTGAAACGGGGCGGGGGCCCAACACTCTTCCGACATTCTCAAAAGCCCCCGCTAGCTGACGCAGTGCGAATGTGCGCGCCGAATCCACCTTCTGTTCGACCGCGGTCGCATAACGCGGGAAGCCGTCCGCGAGGTTGGCCAGCTGAAATCCGATCACGACACTCAAGACGACAACCGCGCTCAGCGCCAGGAACGAGGCCAGCAATACAGCGAGTGTGCGCCCCACATGCAGCCGCCGAAGTGCGTCAACAATCGGCGCCAGCACAAAGGAAAGAAGCATTGCCAGCGTAACCGGAATCAGCACTTCCCGCGCGAGATAGAGCGTGGCGACCACGACCGTGCCCATCACCACGGCAAGAAGCGTGCGTAAATCCGGGATCGGGCCTGCGGGCGGCGGCAGTACGGGCGGGGGTCCCGACATGGCCCGATGATCTCCTGTTCCCGTTCGGTGCCACCAGCATGATCGTGTGATGCGTCAGATTAACGCGCGCGACTGGCAAGGGTTCATCATATAGACCGCGATCCGGTGATTTCGTCGTAGAGCGCGGCATCGGCGGCGGCTCGCGACCGTCGCCACACCGCAGACGTGACCCATCAACCCGCGCCGCCTGCGCGCTTCGACTTGACCCGAAGATGCTGGCGGAGGTTCCCCTCAGCTGACCGAGCGCAATCACCATCTTCCAGAGCCCAGACGCACATGTCGCGGGCAGGTCATGCGCGCCGTCCGGGCCTGGCAGGCGTTTCAAAGGCAAATACCGGCAACCAGTCAATCACTGGTGCGTTCATTGATTGTACGCTCGACCCCGAGCGGGACAGCCACCCATGGCCCGACTGCACATCGACAGGCGCTGTTCGGCCACTACGGAGAACCTGACATGCACATCTCCATCCGTGCGGCACATGTCGCGGCGCTCGGAACCTTGTTGCTCGGGGGATGCACGGTCAACAACCGGCCGCCGGATCAGGTCGTGGTTCGTCAGGCACCGGCGACGACGACGATGATCGTGACGCCCCCTGCCTCGAGCGAGGCCGCAACCGTCTACGTCCAGCCTCGTTGATCACATCCGTCACTGCGGTGCGGCGCAATCCGCACCGCAGGCAGGGGCCGTCACGCACGAAGGAGATTCATGATGACCATGACAATGCGGGGATTTATCGCCCTGGGTGCGCTGGCCGTCGCTCTGCCGATCGCGGCGCAGACGCCGCCGACGAAGGCCACGGGAGATGCCGCCATCACCGAGATGCAGCGCCAGCAGGCCAATCCTGGCATTCCGGCAGTTCCCGAGCAGAACCGCGAAGGCGCCATGGCCGATGCGCGCGATGCCGATTGGGTCGACACGCGGCAGTGGCTGGACCAGGCGCGGGCCGCCGTAAACGAGGGCAACCTGGGTCTGGCAAATGAACTTCTGGAACGTGCGGCGACCCGGATGCTGAGCCGTAGTGTCGTCCCCTCGATGGCGGCCCAGCCGATGCACGATGCGCGCCTTAGGCACATCACCCTGGCACGCGAAGCCGTTCAACGGCGCGATCGCGGTGACGCAGTGCGGCAGATCGACCTCGCCATCGCGCCTGGGTGACGCGAGGGCGGTTCCACTGGTGCCGTTTCCTCCCTAAGATAGGCTCCGCGGGCGGCAACGTGCGGTGGCCCCGTCAGGACCCTTTTCGCTCGCTAGGTCGAAGCTGCTCGATCGCTGCAGGCCAGGCCAGCAGGGACGAGGCGGAAACAGCGTATGCGTCGTGCCGCCGGCCAGGGTGCGCGCACCCTGGCCGGCAAGCCGCGCTAGGACGGTCACCATACTGATCAACACGCGTAGAGAGTACTGCCCCTTCGCAGTATGTTGGCTTACGCGCCGCGGCAGGATGACGAAATCGCGGCGCGATGCGCCTCATGATGGAAGCCCGGTCGGGATCGATCTTGCGAAGCGCACGTTCACGGACCGGCGCGTCGCGGAGAGCCACGGCGCGCCGGCGAGCGGGTGGCTCGCCGGCGCAGGCATCCGAAGCGATGCTCAGCCGCGTTCCGGGTAGGTGAATGCAGCCCTTGCCTTCAAGGTATCGACCGTCGCGCCTGGCAGTGTCCAACGGTTGCGTTCAGCACTCCACTGCAGATCGGCGAGCGGTACGGCGACGTATCTCTCACCCATGCCGAGGAAGCCACCGACCGAGAGCACGGCGGTGATGGCTCCGCCTTCCGGCATGATCATCAGGTCGTGGACTTCACCGACGGTCCTGTTCTCCTCGTTGACGACATTCGCGCCAATGATCTGGCTGGCACGCCGCGCCTGCGCCGACGCCATCGGTGCTCCTGTCCTTGGGGCCGGCACCGTTGCCTGCGGCATCGTCGACGGATCGGGCCGAGGCGCCGGCTGCGAGATCGCCAGCGACGGCGTCGCCGCGATGACCGCAACTCCCACACACTTCAAGACGAAGTTCATGGTCCATGTTCCTTTCGGGGCTCTGGTGGCACGAGCCTAACGGTCCTGCCAGCAACAAGTTGCTCCGCCAGACCAGGCTCCTGCCCCTAGAGTGAGTGCGCTCGGTTTGCGCCTTCGCGCGCGTTCACCCTGATCGTGGCCACTCACGCATCTGTTCAGCGCTTGACTGCCATACCGACGCCAATCCCCGCGACAAGAGCCATCGCTAGGCTCGAAAAGGGATGCGCTTGGATCATCCAGACCAGCTTATTGGTCTGGGCATCATCAGGGTGCGTTGCTTCTTCGTTCAGGCTCGCGAGCTTTGCCTTCGCGTCCAGCACCTCATCGAGGTTGCTGTGTTCGCCACCCGCCATGCCTTCGGCGGTTGCCTCGGACATCTGGCGCGCATCCTGCTCGAGTGTGCCAAGGGCGTCGTGCTTCTGCGCATCGGACAACTCGCTGTCTGTCACAACATCGATTGGCGCAGCAAAATACGTCGATGGTTTCTCGATCTTGTCCGGCACATCCGCATCACGGGATTCTTCCACTTCGCGGATCGCGTCCGCCTTGCCGTCGAGCGTCACCGTATCCTCGTCGACGCTCACGATCGAAATCAGCGGGATGAACTGGTGAACGCCATCGTCAGGATGGGAGGCGTCTCGCCGCCCAATCCTGATGCGCCCGCCCTCGACGCGGTCGACAGTTCCTATGCGCACGCCATCGCTGTCGACAACAGCCATGTGCTCGCGCACTCGCTCGATCATGGGGTTCATGAGGATCTCCTTGGGTTGAACGACGCATCGCAGCGATCACCGCGTCTGTCGGCCGCGGCATCGAGCCATCTCCGCATAAGTCGGGGCTGCCGAACCTCCGCCGCGTCGCGACGGACCGCATGCTTCCCCATCGCGACTTCGCGGATGCGCGACGTTCGCTCCAAGATCAGCTCTTGCGGGCGGAGGCGCCGAGCTCCGATCAGCAGGTCTGCGATCTCAACGGATTTGTCCGATGGACCCGGTCAATGAGCAGCCGGCCGGGGCAAGCCGACAGCAGTGCTGCCGACCCTGCGATCGCGCGGGGAGCTCAGCGCCGCAGAAGCAGGCCCAAGGCGAGGCCAGCAAGTGCCGCCGCGCCAATTGCAGCAACCGGTTGCACACGCACGGCGGCCAACAGCGCGCCACCCTGTCGGCGAACCGAATCTACTGCACCTTGAGCGACATCCTCCGTCCGGTCGGCGGCATCCGCCAGAGCCGGACTGATGCGATCGCGCATCAGCGCCTCGACCCGATCACGCAGAGCGGCGATATCGGTGCTGGCCGCCTCCTTCGCGGTGCGGGCAAGCCCGGACGCTGCTCCGCCGATGGCGGAGATGGTGTTGGCATTGGACGACATCTTGTTCTCTTCCTCGAAGGAGGGAGCGGGTCAGGCGAGATGGCTGCGCAGCATCCATGCGGCCTTGTCATGCGCCGCGATGCGCGCCACCAGAAGGTCATGCGTGGCGAGGTCGTCTTCGGTCTTCGCCGCGAGCGTGGCCGCCGCGATCGAGAGCGTCTCGTGATCCTCGCTGAGCATGCGTACCATGCCCGACGCGTCGGGGATCCGCGGGGGCTCTTCCAGCGTCGCGTTGGCCAGCATTCCCTCGACCGTCATCGGCGCGGGGCTGCCCAGCGCGCGGAGGCGTTCGGCCAGCACGTCCACCGCCGCAAAAAGGTCGTTGTACTGCTTCTCGAACAGGGTGTGCAGGCTGTAGAAGTTCGGGCCTGTGACGTTCCAATGGCAGGCCTGGGACTTGCCCATGAGCAGGTATGTGTCCGACAGAAAGATCGTGAGCCCTCCGACGACCCCGTCATTCGACTTCGCCTTCGGGCCAGGATGCGGTTTCATCGTGCTGGTCTCCCGTCCGGTCATCGGCATCTGAACGCGCCACGCTCGGGATGGTTGCTACGGGGCGCTGCGCGACGACCTCGACCTCTCATCCCGGCGACCCCACCCATTGCGCAATTGCGCCACCTCCGAGGAGTTGCCGGCGTCCATTGTCCGATGTCGGCGGAGCAGGATGGCTCAACGAGTGGGCCGAAGCGGCTGCAGGATTTCAAGCAAGCGTCAACGTACGCCCTTGGGCAGGGTTGCGCGCGACATCGCCCACTCGCGCCTTTTGCGCGAGCCGTGAGTGGGTCGCGCGGAGCTGAGCCTGCATCCCGTGGTCGAACTCTTCGGATCCGCGCCGCGAACCGTCGCGGTGCATGTCGCGTTACGTCATGATGAGCGGAAGCGTTGCTCTGCTGCCCTTGTCCGCGTGGCCGTTCAGGCTTGGCCAAGCTTCGCCTAGCACCACGGCATCAACTCATCGATGCGGCTTTGCTGCCAGCCTGCGGCGAGGCGGGTCAGCAAGTCGCTGAGGCATGGCTGCTGGTCGACGCCGTTGAGCTTTGCGGACTCGATCAGCGCGGCGATGGCAGCCCAGGCTTCGGCGCCCTCGTCGCAGCCGGCGAACAGCGCGTTCTTGCGGCCGAGCGCCAGGGGCAGCGCAGCGCGCTCGACGCGGTTGGCGTCGGGCTCGCTGGGGCGCGCTCTTCGAGGAATCGCAGCAGGCCTTCACGGTGGTTCAGCGCGTAGCGGATCACCTCCGCTATGGTGCTGCGTGCAGGGAGCCTCGTCAGCGTCTCGGTTTGGCCGAATCGCTCCGTGGCGCGCTTTGTGGTGGAAGGTCGGCTCGGTCGCCAGCATGGCCATGGGTCCTGTTCCATGACCACCCAGGAAAGCCTCAGATTTCCTGGACGCACTGCGACACCGCGACTGCGTGGTTGGGGCGCCAGGATTCGAACCTGGGAATGGCGGTACCAAAAACCGCTGCCTTACCGCTTGGCGACGCCCCATCCGCGCGCGTCATAGCCTTCAGCCGGGTGCTGCGTGAAGCCCCCCGCCCCAGCGCCACCAGGCAGGGGGAAGAAGGCGCGCCGCATCCTCGGCCGCTGCCACCTCCGCGAACACGCCGAAACAGGTTGCCCCCGACCCGCTCATGCGCGCCAGCAGGCAGCCCGGCAGGGCGCGGAGCGCACCCAACACCCCGGCCACCGGCGGGCATAGCGCGACCGCCGGCGCCTCCAGGTCGTTGCGCAGCGCGCCGAGGTCCCGCGCCAGCGCCGCCGCATCCTCCCAGCCGGGCGGCAGCGCGGCGGGGGCGGAAAAATCCCCGGACCGCGCGCGGAAGACCGCGGGCGTCGCCAGCGCCACGCGCGGATTGGCCAGCACCAGGCCGAAGGCAGGCAGCCGGGGGGCGGGCGACAGCGCCTCCCCGATCCCGCCCATGCGGCAGGGGCGGCTCGCGACGCAGGCCGGCACATCGGCGCCGAGCGGGAGGGCGAGCGCGGCGAGCCGCGCTTCCGGCCAGCCAAGGCCCCAGACGCGGTTCAGCAGCCGCAGCGCGGCGGCGGCATCCGCGCTGCCGCCGCCGATCCCGGATGCGACCGGCAGGTGCTTGTCGAGCGCAAGGGCGACGGGGGCGGACAGGCCGGCCGCCTCCGCCAGCGCGCGGGCGGCGCGCAGCACCAGATTGTCGCCCTCGGCCGCTAGCGCGCCCGCTTCGGGCCCGGCGACGGAAAAGCCCTCCCGGACACCGCCGGCCCGCACCACGTCGCCCACCCCGGCGAAGACCACCAGGCTGTCGAGCAGGTGATATCCGTCCGGCCGGCGGCCCGTGACGTGAAGGTGAAGGTTGACCTTGGCCGGGGCGGCCTCGGCAGCCCAGGCGCTCAGCGGCGGTTCTCCGCGACCGGGTTCTGCGGCAGGCCGTCCCGCAGCTTGGCCTCGATCTTCGGCCCCTCCTCGCCCTCGGGCCCGAGGGCGAGCGCGCGGCGCCATTGGAACTGCGCTTCCCGCCGGCGGCCCGCCGCCCAATAGGCATCGCCGAGGTGGTCGTTGATGACGCTGCTGCGGGGTTCGAGCTCGACGGCGCGTTCCAGCCAGCGGATCGCGCCCGGCAGATCGTTGAGCTTGAACAGCGCCCATCCGAGGCTGTCGGCGATGTTGCCGTCCTGCGGGCGGAGTGCCACGGCGCGTTCCAGCATCCTGCGCGCCTCGGCCAGGTTCTCGCCGCGCTCCACCCAGGTGTAGCCGAGGTAGTTCAGCACATAGGGCTGTTCGGGGCTAAGCTCGAGCGCGCGGCGAAAATCCGCCTCGGCCAGCGGCCAGCGGCCAGCGCGCTCCAGCGCGATGCCGCGGCTGTAGAACAACGGCCATTGCGCCGGGGCGGGGGTCGCGATGCGGCGGAGAGCCTCGTCATAGGCGGTGACCGCTTCGTCCCACCGGCTGCGGGCGCGGAACAGGTCGCCCAGGCGCGCATGCGGCTGCGACGCCGCCGGCCGGGCCTCGGCGATGCGGCGCAGCTGCGCGGCCGCGTCCTCGACCCGGTCCATCCGGTCGAGCACGGTGGCGCGCCGCAGCCCGGCCGTGGCGGCGAGCGGGTCATCGGCCGGCACCTGGTCCAGCATGGCGAGCGCGGCGGCGTATTGCCTCTCATCCACCAGTGCATCGGCGGCCAGCAGCATGGCGGGCGCGAATCCTGGCCGCAGCCGCAGGGACAGGCGCGTGAGGGCCAGCGAGAATTCGGCCGCCCCCTGCCCGCGCAGCGCGCCCGCAAGCGCGAGATGCGCCTCGGCCATGCCCTCAACCGGGGAGGCGACCGGGCGCGTCGCGAAGAAATCCCGCCGCGCCGCGGCGCCGGCGGGCAGCATCAGCTCGTCCTGCCCGCGGCCGAGCATCTCGAGCAGGCGCTGCGCCTCCTCCTCCTTGCCTCCGCGGGCGAGGATGCCGCCGGCGATCTGCACCAGCCGCAGCGTCGGCGGCGTGCCATCGCCGATGGCGATGCGGACGAAGCGCTCGGCTTCGCGCGAACGGCCGGCGAGGTCGGCGATCAGCGCGGCGTGCATGGCATAGAGCGTCCGCAGCCGCCCGCTTTCCGCGAGCGGTCGCAGCAGGGCGAGCGCCGCATCCGTCTGCCCCTTGCCATGCAGCGTCCAGGCGAGCAGCAGCGGCTGCAGCAACTGGGAGGCCCCCTGGCGCGGCAGGGCGCGGATGCGCGTCTCCGCGCGGTCCCAGCGCCCGGCCTGGGCGTCGGTGCCGGCGATCAGCATGGCGGCGAGCGGGTTGTCGGGCAGGCGGCGCGCCAGCCGCACGGCTTCCGGCCGGCCGTCGAGCAGCGTCGCGATGAAGGCGCGCTGGATCACCTCCGGCTGGTCGGGGTCGGCGCGCAGCACCGCGAGCATTGCATCGGCGGCCACGCGCGTATCGGTCTCCGACGTCGCGAAGCGCCCGGCCAGGTAGGCGCCGAAGGCGTTGCTCGGGGAGGGGCTGAAGCCCGCCTGGCCAGGCGTGCCCTCCGCCGCGGCGCAGGCGCCGAGGAGGGCAACGGCAAGGAAGGCGAGGCGGCGCGGCGCGAAGGGGCGGCTCATGAAGGCACTCTACCCGCCGCCGCTGCGCCGCACCACGCCGGATCGTGATGCGTGGGTCAGGGCGGATCCGCGACGACCGCGCGCGGAACCTGTCCGATCGCCATGGGCGACGGCTTGCGGCCGAAGACCCGGTCCAGCACCTCCCGCGCCAGAGCGCGCGGGGCGTTAGCGGGCAGCCGGGCCTCAACCACCGCGAGATGCAGTTCGGCCACCCCGCTCGGCTCCGCAACCGTCCGCAGGCTGGAAAGCCCAAGGCGGCGGGGCCCCGCCTCCATGGCCGCGAGCCGCGCGAGCATAGCCGCCGCGGCGGCGCCGGCGGCTTCCTGCGCCTCGAACAGCAGCACGAAGCGAGTGATCACCGCCGGTCCCTCCCGCCGATCGGCCAGCATGGCGAAGCTCCAGGCCGGCATGGGAGGCAAGTCGGCGGCGGTCAGCGCTGCGAGCCGATCCCGCATCGCCGCCGCCTCCCGCGCCGGGTCGGCCGGCCGCGACGGATCGAGGCCGAGGACCGTCGCTCCGTCCGGCAAATAGAGTTCCGGCGTCAGCATGATGGCCTGGCTGAGGCCGCCGCCATCCTCCCCGCCGCCCGCGCCACGCAGTAGGGCGGCAACTTCGCGCGTCTCCGCCAGGGTCCGCTGCCCCGCGGCGGCGGCCAGCGCTTCGTCCATCTCCGCCCAGTCGCGGGTCGCCAGCAGCAGGCCCGGCGCCGGCGCGGCGAGGCGGAGCGCGAGGCCCATGCCGCCGCCCAGCGCCTCCGGGTTGCGACGCCGGGCAAAGTCCATGGCGAGGTCCTCCCCGCGCGCCAGCATCGGGACGCCGTCGCGCACCGCCGCGGCGAAGCCGAGCGGCGCGAGCGCG
>NZ_JACADQ010000199.1 GCF_016106015.1 Neoroseomonas rubea | reverse complement strand
AGGTGTGACTGGTGTTGAGACGTGTGCTCTTCGGACCTCGCGCGCGCCGCGGCTTCGGCGGCGGCTGGGATCTCGGCCGGCGGCGGCGGGGCGACGGCCGCGGCGAAGCGGTCGAAGAACTGGTCGGACATCTGTTTGGCGGTGCTGTCGATCAGCCGCGCGCCAAGCTGCGCCATCTTGCCGCCGACCTGTGCCTTGACCGTGTAGCGCAGCAGCGTCTCCTCGGGGCCGACTTCCTCGAGCGCCACGTCCGCGCCGCCCTTGGCAAAGCCCATCGCGCCGCCATTGCCTTCCCCGGTGATGGTGTAGGAGGCGGGCGGGTTGACGTTCTCGAGCTTCACCTTGCCGCCGAACTTCGCGGCCATCGGCCCGATCTTGATCGAGACCTTGGCCTCGAAGGCGTCCTCGGCCGTGCGGGTGACGGATTCGCAGCCGGGGATCGCCGCGCGCAGCATCTCGGGGTCGTTCAGCGCTTCCCATACCCGCTGGCGCGGGGCGGGAATGCGGCGCTCGCCGCTCATGTCCATCGGTGGGTCTCCTGTCCGGGCCGCAACCTAGGGCCGGGGAGGGGGGTGGAAAAGGGGGGCCGCCCCTTGTGATGCGGTGCGGCATCCGGCAAGGACAGCCCAACAGGGCAGGGGCCGGGACCCCTGGGCATGCAGGGGGACAGCGGGACGATGCTGCGCAGTCGAGCCGTCGGTGCGGGCCTTCTCGTCGCGGGGGTCGGTGCGCTCGCGCCGGCGGAGGCCGCGGCAGCGGGCGTCTCGGGGGCAGGCATGTCGCTCGCCTGGGGTCTGCCCTTCGCCGGGCTGCTGCTGTCGATCGCGCTGATGCCGCTCGTCGCGGGCCATGTCTGGCACCATCACTACGGCAAGATCGCCGCGGGGTGGGCGGCGCTGCTGGTGCTGCCCTTCGCGGCAGTGTTCGGCCCGGAGGTTGCAGCCTCCGAGGTCTGGCACATCATGCTCCAGGAATACATCCCCTTCATCGCACTACTGCTTGCGCTCTACGTGACAGGCGGCGGCGTTCTGCTGAAGGGGACGCTGGTCGGCACGCCGGCCGCGAATACGGCGCTGCTCGCCTTCGGCACGGTGATCGCGAGCATCATGGGCACGACAGGCGCCTCGATGCTGCTGATCCGCCCGGTGCTGCGCGCCAACGCCTTCCGCAAGCGCAAGACGCACACCTTCGTCTTCTTCATCTTCCTGGTCAGCAACATCGGCGGGTCGCTGACGCCGCTTGGCGATCCGCCGCTCTATCTCGGCTTCCTCAAGGGCGTGTCCTTCTTCTGGACGACCTCGCACCTGTTCGGGGAATTCCTCGTCTGCGCGATCATCCTGCTCGCGGTCTACTACGTGCTCGACAGCTGGGCCTGGGCGAAGGAGAAGCCGGTGGTGCCGGACACCGGCGCCAAGGAGCCGCTTCGGCTCGAGGGCACGGTGAACCTCGCCCTGATCGGCGCGGTGGTGCTGATGGTGCTGGCGCAGGGCTATTGGCGGCCGGGCGATGTCGCGCTGTTCGGCGACAAGATCGGTCTCGAGCGCTTGGTCGGCGTCGCCGTTTTCGTCGCCATCGCCTTCGTCTCGATGCGCCTCACCTCGCTCGAATTGCGGGAGGCGAACGGCTTCGCCTGGGGGGCGATCCTGGAAGTGGCGAAGCTATTCGCGGCGATCTTCGTGACCATGGCGCCGGTGCTCGCGATCCTGCGCGCCGGGATGGACGGGCCGGCGGCGCCGCTCGTGGCGCTGACCTCCGACGCTGCCGGCCAGCCCGTGCCCTGGGTCTATTTCTGGCTGACCGGGGTGCTGTCGTCGTTCCTCGACAACGCGCCGACCTACCTGGTGTTCTTCAACCTCGCCGGCGGCGACCCGGCCTATTTGATGACGCAGGGGGCGCTGACGCTGGCCGCGATTTCCTGCGGCGCGGTGTTCATGGGGGCCAACTCCTACATCGGCAACGCGCCCAACTTCATGGTCAAGGCGATCGTGGAGGAGAACGGGGAGCGGATGCCCTCCTTCTTCGGCTATGTCGGCTGGGCGGTGGTGTTCCTGGTGCCGCTGTTCGTGCTGGTGACGCTGATCTTCTTCTGATCGGCGCAGTTGCCACGCTGCTGGCTTTCAGGTCCCAAGATAGCTATCCCACAGGGCGTTCCGGAACAGCAGATGCGGGTCATGCGTGCGCTTGGCGTGACGGAATTCGTCCGCTCGCGGATAGGCGCGCGCGAACTGGTCAGGCCGCGCGTGGCGCCGGTAGGGAAGGTAGAAGCTGCCGCCGAGACCGAGTACCATGTCCGTCAGCGCCTGCGTGAGGCGGACCATGTCCGCCTCGCCTTCGGCGGACATCTCCTGCGAAAAGGACAGCACTGCAGCGATGCAGTCCGACCGGGCGTAGGCGAGCAGGCTAAGGTTGTCGCGTAGTACGTGGCGCAGCGTGACATTGAGGAACTCGGCCTTCGCCGGCGGGATGAGCGTGCGGCAACCGGCGAGGAAATCGCCGAAGCGTGGTGCGGGCAGGAAATACTCGTGCAGGATGTCCGTGCGCCGCGGGTCACGGCCGGCGAGGCTCGCCGCCGGCTCGTTCATCAGGCGGTTGCGGGTCGCCATGCCTGTGCCGAGGGCTGGCACGAGCCGCTTCTCCGCGAGCCAGCGCCGCCTCTTGGCAGCTTCTGAGCCGATCTGCGCGCGATAGATGCTGCGCGCCACCTGAACCATCATGCCGCCCTGTGCCACCGGTGGCAGTCCGTTGCGCGGTGCCGGGGCGGCGCGATAGCTGACCAGCAGCGCCTCGGTGAACATGTCCGCACGGCTGACGTTCATTCGACCGTAGATCATGCCGACCGTCGGGTCGTTCGCCATGGCGATGAAGCGTGGCGCGAAGGCATCGGCTGGCATCACTTCCTGCAGCGGCTGCAGCATGGCGTTGGCCGCCAGGCGCACCTCCACATCGAGGACGATGCCGATCAGGCCATAACCGCCGATCGCCAGTCGGAACAGGTCGGCGTTGCGGGTCGGGCTGCACTCCACCACGGTGCCATCGGCCAGCATTATGCGGAATGCGACGACCGTGGAGCCGAAGGGGCCATGCGGCGTTGGCCAGCCATGCGCGTTCACGCACAGCGTGGCGCCGACACCGAAGTCGTTGTTCGACTGCATGACCAGCGGTGACAGGCCCTCCGTGTCCAGCCGCCGAATCACCGACGACCAGCGCGTGCCGGCGTGCACGCGGCAGGTCCGTGCCGCGCGATCGATGTCGAGGCGTGCGCCGCGCATGCTGATGGCCGTGCCGTCGCGCGGGAGGGACTGCGCACCCATGGAATGCCGGGCTGCGCCCACTGCGACCGGCCGACGCTGCCCCGCCGCATCCCGTAATTCCGCACGCAGTCGCGCGAGAAACGCAGCCTCGTTCGAGGCGTCGGCCGACCAGTACCTGAACACGGGCGTCGCGCTCAACCTGCTTGCATCGTTGAGAACTATCGCCGGCTGCGTGGCGGCGACAGGCATGGGGCCTGCGACGAGCAGCGCTGGCAGGTTCCGACGGGTCAGGTTCGGCTGACGCATAGCCACGACAAGGCTCCGCGAGGCGGTCTTGAATTCGTCGCCATCATGCTGGATCGGCGCGGCTTTCGGGAAAGAAACTCCGAAGTCTTGCTGTCACGGGCAACCGAAGCGGGCCGGGCTTGCATGCCTTGCCTTCCGGACTAGGCTGCGCCCAGCAAGCCACGGAAGAACCCCGCATGCCCTACATCATCGCCGACGACCTGCCCGATGAACCCGCGGGCCTGCGCTTCCGCCGCCTGCTCGACCGGCCGGAGATCCTCCAGATGCCCGGCGCGCATCTCGGCATCGCCGCGCTGCTGGCGAAGAAGCAGGGCTTCCCGGCGCTGTACATGTCCGGTGCCGCGATGTCCGCGACCATGGGACTGCCCGATCTCGGCATGATCACGGTCGACGACGTCGCCTGGCATATCCGCCAGGTGGTGCGCGCCAGTGGCCTGCCGGTGCTGGTCGATGGGGACACGGGGTATGGCGAGGCGCTGAACGTCATGCACATGGTCCGCACCTTCGAGGAAGCGGGCGCGGGCGCGGTGCATCTCGAGGACCAGCTGCTGCCCAAGAAGTGCGGGCACCTGAATGACAAGAAGCTCGCCGGCGTGGATGAGATGGCGGCCAAGGTCGCCGCCGCGCGCAAGGCCCGGCGCCACCTCGTCGTCATCGCCCGCACCGATGCGGTGGCGAGCGAGGGGATGGACGCGGCCGTCGACCGCGCGCGCCGCTACCTCGATGCCGGCGCCGACGCGATCTTCCCCGAGGCGCTGACGACGCGGGAGATGTTCGTCGAATTCGCCCGCCGCATGCCGGGCGTGAAGCTGCTCGCGAACATGACTGAGTTCGGCCGCACGCCCTTCTTCACGGCGGCCGAGTTCCAGGAGATGGGCTACGCCATGGTGATCTGGCCGGTCAGCCACCTGCGCATCGCCGCGCGCGCGATGGAGGATCTTTACGTCGCCATCCGCGCCGATGGCGGCACGCAGAACATGGTCGGGCGGATGCAGACCCGCGCGCAGCTCTACGAGACCATTGGCTACCACGCGTATGAGGCGCTGGATCAGAGCCTGATCCGCACCATCGTCCCCGAAGGCATGCCGCAGGGCTGAGGGGGGCCGGCCCCTCATACCGACCGCGCGAAGTCTCATGCTTCGCGCAGTCGGGATCAGCGCACGAGCAGGTTGCCCAGCGCGAAGCCGATCGTGGACTCGTCGGCGACGGGCGGCCGGCCAAGGAAGCGGCAGAAATCCGCGATCTGCTGCGGGATTTCCGTCGCCTGATAATAGGCGAGCATCGTCCCGTGCCGCTGTATCGCCTCGATCGTCCAGATGATCGCGGCTTCCGGATACTCGACGCCGTGCTGATCGGCATTGGCGTGCAGCAGGCCCGCGAAATCCTCCACGCTCGGCCCCGCGACGTGGATCTTGTAGGGCAGGCGGCGGAGGAAGGCCGGGTCCATCAGGTCCCGCGGCGAGAGGTTGGTCGAGAACACCAGCAGCTGGTCGAAGGGAATCTGGAAGGACTGCCCGGTGTGCAGCTTCAGGAAGTCGATCCGCCGGTCCATCGGCACGACCCAGCGGTTCAGCAGCGCCTCGGGGCGGACGAGCTGGCGGCCGAAATCGTCGATCAGCAGAACGCCGTTCATCGCCTTGACGTGCAGCGGCGCCTCGTAGAAGCGCGCCGTCTCCTCGAACTTCAAGTCCAGCATGTCGAGGCTGAGCTCGCCGCCCGCGGCGACGAAGGGCCGGCGGCAGGGCACCCAGCGCGGGTCGAACTCGTCGGCGAGCAGGCTGGCCGCGACCGGCCGGTCGTTGCGCAGGCCGAGCCGGCGATGCACCGAAGGGTCGAAGACCTTCACGATCTGCCCGCCCACCTCGAAGCAGTGGGGCACGAGCACCATCGCGCCGAACACCTTCACCATGCGCTCGGCGATCGAGGTCTTGCCGTTGCCCGGCGCGCCGTAGAGCAGGATGGAACGACCGGCATTCGCGGCGATGCCGACCTTGGCGAGCAGTTCCTCTCCCACCACCAGCGGCTGCATGGCGGAAGCGACCGCCTGCGCCGTCACGGTCTCCCCCCGGATGGTCTGGCGCAGCACGCGCTGGGAGTACTCCGCGAGCGAGATCGGCAGCGGGCCGATATAGGCGTTGTTGGCGAAGGCCTCGACCGCCATCGATCGGCCGCGCGGCGTCAGTTCCACGCGCAGTTCGCCGGCGACGATGCCGGGCTTGAGCTCGACGATCCCCTGGGCGCGGGCGCTCTCGATCAGCGCGGCGGACAGGCGACGGGAGATCGCCAGCGTCTCGGCGATCGAAGCGGTGGTGCCCTGGCCTGCCGTGCTCAGGTACTTCACCAGGATGTCGAAGACGATGCGGGAATCGATGCCGAGCTGCGGCAGCGTATCGGGCGGTGGTGGCAGCCCGTCCTGCAGTTCCTGCACCTGGCGGGCCGACAGCAGACCCGCCTCGACGATCAGCTCGCCGAGCGGCCGCCCGGTCTGGGCTTGGCGCGCAAGGGTCTCGTCCACCTGGTTGCGGGGGACGAGGTCGAGCGCGACGAGAAGATCGCTGAAGCGCAAGGTACACCTCCGGAGGCGGGTCGGCGGGACGCGCCGCTCGGACTCGCAATCGTTAAGAGAACGCTAATCGCGCAACGGTTAATGGTCCATTACCGCGACATCTTGCGGCGCCGGAAGCCGGCATCACGTCCCCGCCAACCATGACACCGCTCCTGGTCGGCTCCGAGATCTATCGCCGGTCCACCTATGGGCCGAAGCACCCGCTCGCCATCCCCCGCGTCTCGACCACGCTCGACCTGGTCCGCGCCCTCGGCTGGGTGGGGGAGGGGCAGTACGTCGAGAGCCCGATCGCCCGGCCCGAGGAGCTGCTGCGCTTCCACCACCCCGACTACATCGCGGCCCTGCAACGCGCCGAGGCCGCGCAGGCCGTCTCGCACGAGGACCGCGCCCGCTTCCGCATCGGCGCCGACGGCAACCCCGTCTACCGGGAAGTGTTCCGCCGCCCGGCGACGGGGGCCGGCGGCACCATGCTCGCCGCCCGGCTGACCGCGGAGCGCGGCGTGGTGCACGTCCCAGGCGGCGGCACGCATCATGGCCGCCCGGACAGGGCGAGCGGCTTCTGCTACCTGAACGATGCCGTGCTCGGGCTCATGGCTTGGCTCGACCAGGGGCTGCAGAACCTCCTCTATGTCGACATCGACGCCCATCACGGCGACGGGGTGCAGGACGCCTTCCACGATGACCCGCGCGTCTTCACGCTTTCCGTACATGAGGAAGGGCGCTGGCCCTTCACCGGCGGCGTCGAGGACCGGGCCGGGGGCCATGCGCGCAACATTCCCGTCCCCGCCGGCTTCAACGATTCCGAGATGATGTGGGTGCTGCACGAGGCGATCCTGCCGCTGACGCGCCGCCTTCGTCCCCAGGCCATCATGCTCCAATGCGGGGCGGATGCGATCGAGGAGGACCCGCTCTCGCGCCTGTCGTTGTCCAACAACGCCCACCGCGCGGTGGTCGCGGCACTGACGGGGCTCGCGCCGCGGCTGATCATCCTCGGCGGCGGGGGCTACAACCCGTGGTCGGTCGCGCGCTGCTGGGCCGGGGTCTGGGGGGCGCTGAACGGCCATGCGCCGCCCGACCGCCTGCCGCCGGCGGCCGAGGCGGTGCTGCGCGGCCTGACCTTCCACCGCGCCGCGGGGCGCAACCCGCCCGAGCATTGGTTCACCACCCTGGCCGACGCCCCGCGCCCCGGCGTGGTGCGCGCCGTG
>NZ_JACADQ010000198.1 GCF_016106015.1 Neoroseomonas rubea | reverse complement strand
CAGGGCGCCGGCGGGGGGCACGGCCTCGAGGATCCGCTGCGGCGCCGGGCTGGCGGCGCGACCGGCGGCGGCCTCGGGGCGCTCGGGCCCGCGCACCTGCTGGATGCCGGCGCTGCGGGTGACCTCTTGCGTGAAGGCGGCGAGGGAGTTGAGACTGACCATGCGCAGCATAGTCCAGCCAAGACGTGAAGAATGGCTTAACGGGGCCCGCGATCGGGTGGTGCGGGCGACGGGACGGGCGGGACCGATGCGCATGCCGGCAGGATGCGCAGGGTCGCCATTAACCTTCCAGCAACTTTTGATTGAAACCTGATCAAAAAGCCCGGCGCGAGGCTCAGTCCCGCGACAATGCCGCCACGCCCGGCAACTCCTTGCCCTCGAGCCATTCCAGGAAGGCCCCGCCGGCGCTCGAGACATAGGTCATGCGCTCGGCCACGCCCGCATGGCGCAGCGCCGCGACGGTATCCCCGCCGCCGCCGATCGACTTCAACGCGCCCGATTGGGTGAGGGAGGCGACGATCTGGGCCACCGCGACCGTCGCGGCGTCGAAGGGCGGCGTCTCGAAGGCGCCGAGCGGGCCGTTCCAGACGAGGGTGGAGGCCGAGCGGAGCCGCGCCTCGATCGCCTGTTCCGTCGCCGGGCCGACATCGAGCGCCATGCTGTCGGCCGGCACGGACCCGACGCCGACCGTCCGCGTCGGCGGGTTCGGCGCGAACTGCTCGGCCACCACCAGGTCGGTCGGCAGCAGGATCTCGCAATTGGCGGCCTTGGCGCCGTCGAGGATGGCGCGCGCCGTGTCGTGCATCTCCGCTTCCTGGAGCGACCTGCCCATGGCGTGGCCCTGGGCGGCGAGGAAGGTGTTCGCCATCGCGCCGCCGATCACCAGCACATCGACCTTCTTCGAGAGGTTCCCGAGCAGGTCGAGCTTCGTCGAGACCTTCGCCCCCCCGACGATGGCGACGACCGGCCGCGCGGGATTGCCGAGCGCGGCATCGAGCGCCTTGAGCTCGACCTCCATCAGCCGCCCGGCATAGGCGGGCAGCAGATGAGCGACGCCCTCCGTGCTGGCATGCGCCCGGTGGGCGGCGGAGAAGGCGTCGTTCACATATGCGTCAGCGAGCTTCGCCAGCGCCGCGGCCATGGCCGGGTCGTTCTTCTCCTCCCCGGCGTGGTAGCGTGTGTTCTCGAGCAGCAGGATGTCGCCATCGTCGAGCGCGGCTACGGCGGCCTCGGCCTCCGGCCCGATGCAGTCATCGGCCCAGGCCACGTGGCGCTTGAGCGCTGCGGACAGCGCCTCCTGCAGCGGCTTGAGCGACATCTCCGGCACGCGCTTACCCTTCGGCCGGTCGAAATGGCTGCAGACGATGACGCGCCCGCCATGGCCTGCGAGTTCCGCGATCGTCGGGCAAAGCCTCTCGATCCGCGTGCGGTCGGTGATGCGCCCGTCCTTCACCGGAACGTTAAGGTCTGCGCGGAGGAGGATGCGCTTGCCCTTGGCATCCAGCGCATCGATGGTTCTGTAGGTCATCGCGTCGGGGTTCCGGGAGAGGGTTGGAATGGTCCGGTGGGTCGCGGCTCTTGTGCTGTTTCCGCTCCTAGCATCCGCGCAGGAGGCCTTCCAGTTGCCCTCGGGCAATATCCACTGCGCGGTGTGGGACGGGGTGATCCGCTGCGACGTGCTGAACTATTCCTATCGCCCGCCGCGGCGGCCGCCGGCCTGCGACCTCGACTATGGGGGCGCGGTGGAACTTGGCCCGCGGGGCAATGCCCGGCTGATCTGCCATGGCGACACGGTGGCGAACCCGATGGCGCCGGTGCTGGGCTATGGCCAGGCCTGGCAGGGGCGGGGGATGAGCTGCGTCGCTGCGCAGAACGGGCTGCGCTGCCAGAATGCCGAGGGCCGCGGCTTCGAGATGGCGCGGGCGCGGCTGAGCTTCTTCTGACGCTTCACGCCTTCCCGGAGGGCAGGCGGATGACCCGCCCATCCAGCGCGAAGCGTCCCCAGCCCTGGTGGTGGATGGTGCTGGCCCCGCGCAGCGCCGGGTTCGTCCAGGCATGCACGACGTCCAGGACGAACATGCAGTAGGCGCTGACCATGCGCGTATCGACCACGCGGCATTCCAGGTTGGCGATGCAGGCGGGCAGCAGCGGCGGTGCGACGTGTCGCGCCGGGCGCGTGGGGATGCGGAAGCGCGCGATCTTGTCGACCTCCGCCCCCGTGCAGTTGCCGATGTCCACCACCGTCCGTGCCATGGTGGCGGGCGGGATGGCGATGACGCATTCCTTCGTGCGCTTCAGCGCCGCGAAGGAATGGTTCCGGTTGCTGACGATGCAGGCGATCCGGGGCGGGGTGAACTCGACCATCATGTGCCAGGACATGGCCATGATATTGGGCTTGCCCCGGTCGCTGGTGGCGAGCAGCACGACGGGTCCCGGCTCGATGAGCTGGTAGGTCCTGTCAAGCGGCGCCGAGCGCAGGTGATGGGTTCCAAGGGCCTTTCGGCCCTTGGCGGGGTGGTCCGGAGGGGCGGCGCCCCTCCGGGACATCACAGCGACCCGAACAGTGCCGCCGTGTCGCTCATGCGGTTCGAGAAGCCCCATTCGTTGTCGTACCAGGACAGCACGCGCACGAGCCCGCCGTCGACGACCTGGGTCTGCGTCGCGTCGAAGGTGGACGAGGCCGGGTTGTGGTTGAAATCGATGCTGACGAGCGGCGCCGTGTTGTAGCCGAGGATGCCCTTGAGCTCCCCTTCCGCGGCCGCCTTCATCGCCGCGTTCACCGCTTCCTTCGTCACGCCTTCCTTGGCGGGCACGAAGTCGAGCGAGACGAGGGAGACGTTCGGCGTCGGGATGCGGATCGCCGTGCCGTCGAGCTTGCCCTTGAGTTCCGGCATGACGAGCCCGACCGCCTTGGCCGCGCCCGTGCTGGTCGGGATGGCGGAGACGGCCGCCGCGCGCGCGCGGTGCAGGTCCTTGTGGAGCGTGTCGACCGTGTTCTGGTCGCCGGTATAGGCGTGGATCGTCACCATGTAGCCGCGGACGATGCCGAAGTTCTCGTGCAGCACCTTGGCCACGGGGGCGAGGCAGTTGGTGGTGCAGGAGGCGTTGGAGATGACCGTCATCTCCTTCGTCAGCGTCTTGTGGTTCACGCCGTAGACGATGGTCGCGTCGGCATTGTCGCCGGGGGCGGAGATGACGACCTTGCGCGCGCCGGCGGCGATGAGCGCGGAGGCCTTCTCCTTGCTCGTGAAGATGCCGGTGCATTCCATCGCGACGTCGACGCCCTGGAAGGGCACCTTGGTCGGGTCGCGCTCGGCGGAGACGGTAATGGGCGCGTAGGTGCGGCCGTTCGCGGTGATAACCAGCTTGTTGCCGTCGACGGCGATCTCGCCGGGGAAGCGGCCGTGGACGCTATCGTAGCGCAGCAGGTGGGCGTTGGCCTCGACCGAGCCGAGGTCGTTGATGGCGACGCACTCGACATCGGTGCGTCCGCTTTCGACCATCGCGCGGAGCACCAGGCGGCCGATGCGCCCGAAACCGTTGATGGCGACCTTCACTGCCATTGTCGTTTCTTCCTTCCCCGAGGGTTCGCTGTGTTCAGGCGAGGCGCTTCTTCACCGCCGCCACGATGGCATCGGCCGTGATGCCGAAATGCCGGTAGAGGTCTTCCGCCGGCGCCGAGGCGCCGAAGCCGCCCATGCCGACGAAGATGCCGTCCGGGCCGAGCCAGCGTTCCCAGCCCATGCCGACCGCCGCCTCGACGCCCACGCGAAGGACGGAGCCGAGCACCTGTTCCCGGTACGACGCGTCCTGGGCGCCAAAGATCTCCCAGCAGGGCAGGGAGACGAGGGCGGTCGGGATGCCTTCGGCCTCCAGAGCGTCCCGCGCGGCCAGCGCGATGTGCACTTCCGAGCCCGTGGCGATCAGCGTCGCGCGCCGAGCGGCACTCGCCTCGGCCAGCACGTAGCCGCCGCGGGCGCAGCGATTCTCGCCGGTGTCGCTGCGCAGCGCCGGCAGGTTCTGGCGTGACAGCGCGAGCAGCGAAGGCCCATCCGCCCGCTTGACCGCGAGTTCCCAGCACTCGGCGGTCTCCATCGCATCCGCCGGGCGGAAGACGCAGACATTGGGCATGGCGCGGAAGGAGGCGACGTGCTCGACCGGCTGGTGCGTCGGCCCGTCCTCGCCCAGGCCGATCGAATCATGCGTCAGCACATGGATCACCCGCTGGCGCATCAGCGCGGCGAGGCGGATCGACGGGCGCATATAGTCCGAGAAGACCAGGAAGGTGCCCGAATAGGGGATGATGCCGCCATGCAGCGCCATGCCGTTCATGGCCGCGGCCATGCCGTGCTCGCGCACGCCCCAATGGACGAAGCGGCCGGAGAAATTGCCGGGCGCGATCGCCGGGACACCCTTCACATTGGTGTTGTTCGACCCGGTGAGGTCGGCCGATCCGCCGACCATCTCGGGCACGGAGGGGACGAGGGCTTCCAGCGCCTTCTGGCTCGCCACGCGCGTCGCGATCTTGGGCTTTTCCTCGGCGTGCTTCGCGCGCAGCGCGACCAGCGCCTCATGCCAGGATTCCGGCAGGCGGCCGGCCATTGCGCGGTCGAAATCGGCGCCCTGCGGGTGCTTGGTGAGGCGCTTAAGCCAGGACCGGCGGGTGCCCGCGCTGCGCCGCCCGGCGGCTTCCCAGGTGGCCTTGAGATCCTCCGGCACGGTGAAGGCAGGCGCGGTCCAGCCGAGCAGGTCCTTCGCCGCGGCCGCTTCCGCCGCGCCGAGCGGGCTGCCGTGCGAGCCCGCCGTGCCCGCCTTGGTCGGCGCGCCGAAGCCGATGATGGTGCGGCAGGCGATCAGCGTCGGCTTGCGGTTGCGCATCGCCCAGGCCATCGCGCCCTCGATCGCCACGGGGTCGTGCCCATCGATCCGGCGCACCGCCCAGCCATAGGCCTGGAAGCGCTTCAGCACGTCCTCGCTGAAGGACAGCGCCGTGTCGCCGTCGATCGAGATGTGGTTGTCGTCCCACAGCACGCATAGCTTCGACAGTCCATAATGCCCGGCGAGCGAGGCAGCCTCGTGGCTGACGCCTTCCTGCAGGTCGCCGTCGGAGGCGATGACCCAGGTGCGGTGGTCCACCAGGGATGCGCCGAAGCGCGCCGCCAGCATGCGTTCCGCGAGCGCCATGCCGACCGCCGTCGCGATGCCCTGGCCGAGCGGGCCGGTCGTCGTCTCGATACCCGGATGCTCGCCGAATTCCGGATGGCCGGCGGCGGGGGAATGGAGCTGGCGGAAGCGGCGGAGCTCCTCGATCCCCATGCCCGCATGCCCGGTCAGGTGCAGCAGGGCGTACAGCAGCATCGAGCCGTGGCCGGCCGAGAGCACGAAGCGGTCGCGATCCGGCCAGCGCGGGTCGGCCGCGTCGTATTTCAGGACCTTGGTGAAGAGCGTGGTGGCGACATCGGCCATGCCCATCGGCATGCCAGGATGGCCGGACTTGGCGGCTTCCACCGCGTCGATCGCGAGCGCCCGGACGGCATCGGCCATGCGCCGGGTCTCCCCGCCGCGGGCGAGGATCTCCGCCTGCGCGGCGAGCGCCGGGTTCTGCGTGGCATCCGGGGTGGGGGCGATGGAGGCCAAGTTCGGGCACCTGCGAAGGAAAAGGGGGCGGCGCCGCTATAGAGGCGGGGGGGGCTGCGGGCAACCTGCCGGACCCGCGGCGCGGCGCACGCCTTCCCCGCCTTCCGCGCAGGGGTCGAGGAAGCGGATGCCCGCATCCTCAAGCGCGCCGCGGATCGCCATGGCGGTGGCGCGATGCAGCGCGTGATGGCCGCCTTCGAAGCCGCGCACGGTGCCCGGGCTGACGCCCGCCGCGCGGGCAAGCTCCGCCTGGGTCCAGTCGAGCAGGGCGCGGGCGGCCCGGCATTGGGGGGCGGAAAGCGGCATCGAGGTGACCTGGGATTTCAACGCTGAACATCAATATTGATGAAAAAATTGAAAAACAATCCTCCACGACCCACATGGATCGTCGCAGGACAGCAGGAGGCGGGACAGATGCCGGACCACCAGACCCCCCTGATCGCGACCATCGTCGTCGGCCTGGTGCTGGCCTTCGCGCTGGGCCTGCTGGCGCAGCGGCTGCGCGTTTCCCCGCTGGTGGGCTACCTGCTCGCGGGCGTTGCCGTCGGGCCCTTCACGCCCGGATTCGTGGCCGATGCCGCGCTCGCGGCGGAACTCGCCGAGATCGGCGTCATCCTGCTGATGTTCGCGGTGGGGCTGCATTTCTCCTGGCGGGACCTCGTCTCGGTCGCGGCCATCGCGGTGCCGGGGGCGATCGTGCAGATCGCGGTGGCGACCGCGCTCGGCCTGGGGCTCGCGCTGCTGCTGGGCTGGAGCATGGCGGCGGGAATCGTGTTCGGCCTGGCGCTGTCGGTCGCCTCGACCGTCGTGCTGATCCGCGCGCTGCAGGAACGGCGGATCATCGACACCGAGCGCGGGCGCATCGCGGTGGGCTGGCTGGTGGTGGAGGACCTCGCCATGGTGCTCGCCCTGGTGCTGTTGCCCGCGCTCGCCGCGGCGATGGCGGCGGGCGCGTTATCGGCGCGCGACATCGCGCTGGCCATCGGCATCACGCTCGGCAAGGTCGGGCTGTTCGGCGCGGCGATGCTGCTGGTCGGCCGGCGCGCCATCCCCGCGCTGCTGCACTACGTCGCGCATACCGGCTCGCGCGAATTGTTCCGTCTCGCGGTCTATGTGGTGGCGCTGGGCGTGGCCTTCGGCGCGGCGAAGCTGTTCGGCGTGTCCTTCGCGCTGGGTGCCTTCTTCGCCGGCATGGTGCTGTCGGAAAGCCGGCTCAGCCAGCGCGCGGCGGAGGAAGCGCTGCCGCTGCGCGACGCCTTCGCGGTGCTGTTCTTCGTCTCGGTCGGCATGCTGTTCGATCCGGGCGTGCTGCTGCGCGACCCGCTCGGGCTGCTCGCGACGGTGCTGATCATCGTGGTCGGCAAGTCGGTCGCGGCCTATGGCATCGTGCGGCTGTTCGGGCATGGGCACGGCACGGCGCTGACCATCTCGGCCTCGCTCGCGCAGATCGGCGAATTCTCCTTCATCCTGGCCGGGCTAGGCGTCGCGCTCTCGCTGCTGCCGCCGGAGGGTCGGGACCTGGTGCTGGCCGGCGCGATCCTGTCGATCCTGCTGAACCCGCTGGTGTTCTGGGTGGCGGAGCGGAAGCTGCCGGCCGCGCCGCGCTCCCCCGTGCCGCCGCCCCCGCCGGCGCCGGCCGCCGAGCCGGGGCACGAGGTGCTGGTCGGCTATGGCCGCGTCGGCAGCCTCGTCG
>NZ_JACADQ010000197.1 GCF_016106015.1 Neoroseomonas rubea | reverse complement strand
CGACATCCGCCGCCGCGCCGCGGGAGGTGCTGGACGCCGTCCAGCGCCTGCCGCCCGCCGCGGCGCTCGATCCTGCGCTGCGCGCCGCGCCCTGCGCCTTCGCGCCCGCCGCGCGGCATCTCGACCCGCTTCCGGCCAACATCGCCTGGGCGCAGCCGCGCGCAGCGGTGCTGTTCTCGGGGCTTCCAGCGCTCGACGCCGGCCAGCGCGCCGCGGTCATCCGCCCCACGCGTGAATTGATGGCCCGTGCCGCGACGCGCGCCCGCATCGCGGAAGGCGGCATCACGCTGCACGCCATCGACCTTGCCCCGCTGCCGGCGGATGCGCCGGCCCCCGCCTTCCTCGCCATCCACATCGCCCCGCCCGCCGCGCCGCCCGAAGGCTGCGTCGCGGCGGGCCCACGCTGATCCGGACCGCACACCCATGACCGCGCTCGCCGCCGCCCTGCTCAATCCGCGCCGCATCGCCCTCGTCGGCGCTTCCGCCGACGCGACGCGCCTGACCGCGCGGGCGCAGGTCTATCTCCGCAAGCATGGCTTCGACGGGGATCTGTTCCCGGTGAACCCGCGCGCCGAGACGGTGCTCGGGGAGAAATCCTACGCGACCATCGCCGACATCCCCGGCCCGGTGGACCTCGCCTACCTGCTGCTCGGCACCGAGCATGTGGAAGGCGTGATCGCCGATGTCGCGGCGAAGGGCATCCCGCTCGCCGCCATCCTCGCCGACGGTTTCGCGGAAGCGGGCGATGAAGGTCGCGCGCGGCAGGAACGCCTGCTCGCCACGGCACGGGCCGCGGGCGTGCGCATTCTCGGCCCCAATTCGATGGGCCTCATCAACCTCAACGCGCGCACCGCCTGCTCGGTGAATGCGGCGCTGGAAGCCGAGAGCCTGCCCGCGGGTCGCCTCGCCCTCGTCTCCCAGTCGGGCTCCATGCTGGGTGCGATCATGGCGCGCGGGGCGGCGCGCGGGCTCGGCTTCTCCCACCTGATCAGCACGGGCAACGAGGCCGATCTGTCGGCGAGCGAAATCGCCGGCCTGCTGGTCGATGATCCCCAGACGGACGCGATCCTGCTCTTCCTCGAAGCGATCCGTCGCGCCGACCTCCTCGCCGAGGCCGCGCGCCGCGCGCATGCCGCCGGCAAGCCGATCATCGCCTTCAAGCTCGGGCGATCGGCCTTCGGCGCGGAACTCGCCAACAGCCACACCGGCGCGCTGGCGGGCAGCGACGCCGCGGCCGACGCCTTCTTCCGCGCCAACGGCATCGCGCGCGTGACGATGATCGAGGCGCTGCTCGAAGCCCCTGCCCTGTTCATCGGGCGCCGGCCGCTCCCGACCCCGAAGCGCGCCGTGTCCGTCATGACCACGACCGGCGGCGGCGGCGCGATGGCCGTCGATGCGCTGGGCGTGGCGGGCATCGAGACGCGCGCGCCCGATCCCGTCGCGGTCGAGGGGCTGAAGGCCGCCGGCCTGCCGCATCATGGGCGGATGATCGACGTGACGCTGGCGGGCACGCGGGCGGACAAGGTTCAATCCGCGCTCGCCGCGCTGGCCGCCGACCCGCATACCGACCTTGCACTTTCCGTCATCGGCTCCTCCGCCCAGTTCCGCCCGCATGACGCGGTCGCCGGCATCCTGGGCGCGGCGAAGGCGGGGCTGGCCAAGCCCATCGCGGCCTTCCTCGTGCCGCAGGCGGATCTGTCGCTGCGCATGCTGGGCGAAGCGGGCATCCCCGCCTTCCGCACCCCGGAATCCTGCGCCGACGTGATCCGCGCCTTCCTCGACTGGCAGGCGCCGCGCGCACTGCCTGCCGCGGCCGCCGTCGCTCACGCCCTGCCGGCGCGGCCGGACGAGGCGGATGCGCGGCACCTGTTCGGCGCGCTCGGCCTCGCGACCCCCTTCGCGGTGATGGCGACACCCGATGCGGTGCCGGACGGGCTCGCCTATCCGGTGGCGCTGAAAATCCTGTCGCCGGACCTGGCGCACAAGACCGAGGTCGGCGGCGTCGTGCTGAACATCGCGGATGCCGCGGCGCTGAAGCGCGCGGCCGCCGAGATGCTGGCGCGGGTGCGCGCCAAGGCACCGGGGGCGACCATCACGGGCTTCCTCGCGCAGCCCATGGCGAAGGGCCTCGCCGAGGCCATCCTCGGCTTCCGGCGCGACCCGGAAAGCGGCCCGGTCGTGCTGGTCGGCGCCGGCGGCGTCATGGCCGAACTGCATCGCGACACCGCGCTGCGCTGCGCGCCGGTCGGGCTGGACGAAGCCCACGCCATGATCGCCGAGGTGAAGGGGCTGAAGCCGCTCGCCGGCTGGCGCGGACTGCCGAAGGGCGACCTCGACGCGCTGGCGCGGGCGATCGTCGCCGTCTCCCGCCTCGCCGCCGTGGCGGAGGTCGCCGAGGCCGAGATCAACCCGCTGATCGTCCATGCCGATGGCCAGGGAGTGACCGTCGCCGATGCCTGGGTGGTGCGCGGCTGAGGCGCGTGCCACGCTGCCGCCCATGAGCCCCGCCGACCTGATCCGCGCCCGCTACGGGTCGCTTCCCTTCGAGCCGCCGGCCGAGGTGCCGCCCGCCCTCGCCGCCCTTCTCGACCGCCGCGTGACTCGCCGCTACCGCGCCGAGGACGTGCCGGACCCGCTGCTCGACACGGTGCTGGCCGCCGCGCAATCGGCGCCCTCCAAGTCCGACCTGCAGCAGTACTCGATCATCGTCACGCGCGACGCGGGGAAGATCGCCAAGGTCGCCGACTGGATCGGCACCATGCCCTGGATCAAGGACGCGCCGGTGCTGCTGCTGTTCTGCGGCGACATGCGGCGCGGCCAGCAGGCCTGCGCGCGGCACGGGCGGGCGCATGCCAACAACAACATGGACACCTTCCTGAACACGGCGGTGGATGCGGCGCTGGCCATGGGCATGGCGATCGCGGCGGCGGATGCGGCGGGGCTCGGCACCTGCCCGATCTCCTACGTGCGCAGCCATATCGAGAAGGTCGGGCCGCTCTTTGGCCTGCCGGATGGCGTCTACCCCGTGGCGGGCCTCACGCTCGGCTGGCCGGCGGCGCGCAACGAGACGACGCCGCGCCTGCCGCCGTCCGTCGTCGTCCACCGGGAACGATACGACGACGCCGCGCTGCCGGCCGCGCTCGACGCCTATGACGCGCTGCGCCCGCGCCAGAAGCCGCGCTACCCGGAGGTCCACGGCCCCGCACCCGAAGGCTGCACCTGGTCGGAGAACGGCGCTCGGCAACTCAGCGTGCCGGAACGATTCGGCTTCCGCGCCTGGCTGCGCCTGCGGGGCTTCGCGCTTGACTGACCCGACGGCCGACAATCCCGGCGGCGCCGATGCCGAAGGCCATGCGCGCCGCACCGTCCGCCCGCGCGACGCGGCGAGCCTGATCCTCTGGCGCCACGGCCCCTCGGGGCCGGAGGTGCTGATGGGCAAGCGCCACGCGAAGCACCGCTTCATGCCGGATGTGATGGTCTTCCCCGGCGGGCGCGTCGATCCGGACGACCATCGCCTGCCGGCGCTGAGCGAATTGGCGCCGGCCACGCGGCGCATGCTGGAACGGCGCGCGCCACCGGCCCGCGCGCGCGCCATCGGCATCGCCGCCGTGCGCGAATTGTTCGAGGAGACGGGCCTGGTGCTCGGCGAAAGGCGCGGGGATGGCGTGGCCGCCGCGCTCGGCACGCTGCACTACATCTGCCGTGCGGTCACACCCGGCGGGCGGCCGATCCGCTTCAACGCCCGCTTCCTCGCCGCCCCGGCCGAGGCGGTGCATGGCGACATCGCCGGGTCGGGGGAACTCGAGGATCTCGATTGGTACACGCCCGAAGCGGCGCATCGGCGCCACGTCGCGGACATCACGGGCAAGGTGCTGGTGGAATTCCTCGAATGGCTCGAGATGCCGCCGCGCGCGCGGTCGTCACGGCCGCTGATCGTCTTCCGCGGCATGGACAACCGCCATCAGGAACGGTGATCGAGCGGATCCCTCCGCCGCGTCTCCAGCAGCATCAGCCCGCCGAGCAGCAGCGCCCCGCCGCCGAGCGCGAGGATGGCCGCGGCGGCCAGCGGCACGCGACCCGGCGCCGTCGCATCGCCCAGCAGCAGCAGGACGAGCAGCAGGTTTCCGATCAGTCCGGCGGCGATCATCGCGAGGGGGATGAAAGGCATGGGGGGTGCTCCGTTCATCCAGGGTTGAACACCACCGGCGCGGCTTCGGCGGGACCGTCGCGCGGCACTTTTGTGGCGGCCCCTGCATGGACAGCGGGGCAGCCATCTGGAAATGTTGCACCCGCACAGATGACCAGGAGGTTTCCACCATGCGCAGGCTGATCGCCGCCGCCCTTGTTTCCGCTGCCATGGCGGGGCCCGCCCTCGCGCAAGGCCAGCCGCCGCTGCGCTGCGCCGTGGACGGCACCTTCGCGCCGCACGCCTTCCCGAACCTCCAGGGCGGCGTGCAGGGCTTCCAGATCGACCTGTTCCGCGAGGTCGCGCGCCGCATGGGCCGCGAGATCGTGATCGACAGCGCCGCCTTCTCCGGCCTCATTCCGGCGCTGAACGCCGGGCGCTACGACTTCCTCTGCGCACCCACGACCGTGACGCGGGAACGCGCCGAGGCGCTGCTCTTCACCGAGGGCTACATCTGGACGGAGCTTCAGTTCGGCATCCGCCGCGGCACGCCGCCGATCCGCTCGGAGGAGGACCTCCGCGGCAAGACGATCAGCGTGAACAAGGGCACGCCCTACGAGCAGTGGGTGACCAACAACCGGGAACGGCTGAACCTCACCCTGCTCGCCTTCGACAGCCAGGCGGATGCGGCGCAGGCGGTGATCCAGGGCCGCGCCTACGCCAACCTCTCGGGCAACACGGTGGTGCGCTTCTCGGCCTCGCGGAACCCGCAATACGTGGCGGATTTCGTGCTGCCCGGCTCGCGCCTGCACTGGGGCACCCCCTTCCGGCGTGATTCGGGCGCGCTGCGCAACCAGGTCGAGGACATCCTCACCTGCATGAAGCGCGACGGCTTCATCGCCCGCATCTCCGAGCGCTGGTTCGGCGACCGCCCCGGTCCCGACCAGGCCGAGAACATCGAGTTCCCGGGCTACGGCCCGCCGGACATGCCGGGCTACGACCCGACGCCGCAGAACCCGCGCTGCGGTTGATGCCGGGACCAGGGCGCGCCCCGATCGTCGAGGCGCGCGCGATCCACAAGCATTTCGGCCACCTTCACGTCCTGAAGGGGGTCGACCTGACGGTGGCCGAGAAGGAACTGGTCTTCCTGATCGGCCCGTCAGGATCGGGGAAATCCACCCTGCTGCGCTGCCTGAACCGGCTGGAGGACCCGTCCTCCGGCTCGGTCGTGGTGGACGGCATCGACATGCTCGACCCGCGCACGGACATCAACAAGGCGCGCCAGCGCATCGGCATGGTGTTCCAGTCCTTCAACCTCTATCCGCACATGACGGCGCTGGGGAACGTGGCACTCGCGCTGCGCAAGGTGCAGGGGATGGGCAAGGCGGAAGCGGAGGCGAAGGCCGCCGCGGCGCTCGACCGCGTGCACCTGGCCGACCGCGCGGACCACTACCCGCTGCAGCTTTCGGGCGGCCAGCAGCAGCGCGTGGCCATCGCGCGCGCCATCGCGCTCGAACCGCGCGTGATGCTGTTCGACGAGCCGACCAGCGCGCTCGACCCCGAACTGGTGGGCGGCGTCCTTGCCGTGATGCGCGAGCTGCGGGAGGACGGCATGACCATGGTCGTGGTCAGCCACGAGATGGGCTTCGCCAAGGCGGCGGCCGACCGCGTCGTCTTCATGTCGGACGGCGCGATCATCGAGGAAGGCATCCCCTCCGAGATCTTTACCAACCCCAGCCATGAGCGGACGCGGGCCTTCATCTCCCAGATCGAGCGGCATTGAGGCATGACAGGCTGGGAGAGGTTCACCGACAGCTTCTTCAATGCGCGCGTCATGGCGCAGTACCTGCCGAAGATCGTCGAGGGCTTCTTCCTCACGGTCGAGCTCGCGGCGCTCATCATCGTCGCGGGGCTCGCGCTCGGCCTGCTGCTGGCGCTGGTCCGCGCCTTCGCCATCCGGCCGCTGAACTGGCTGATCATCTTCATGGTGGACCTGTTCCGCGCCCTGCCGCCGCTCGTCATCATCGTGCTGCTGTTCTTCGGGCTGCCGAATGCGGGCGTCGAACTGTCGGGCTTCGTCGCCTCCTGGCTCGCGCTGACGCTGGTGCTGATGGCATTCTCCGAGGAGATCTTCTGGGCCGGCATCACCTCCGTGCCCAAGGGGCAGTGGGAAGCCGCCCGCTCGACCGGGCTCGGCTTCGTGCAGACGCTGGCCTGGGTGGTGCTGCCGCAGGCGCTGCGCATCACCATCCCGCCGCTGACCAACCGCACCATCGCGATCACCAAGGGCACGGCGCTCGCCTCGGTGGTCGCGGTGCCGGACATCCTGGGGGCGGCGAATGCGGGCGTGTCCTTCTCCTTCAATCCCTCGCCGCTGACGCTCGGCGCGATCGCCTACCTGGTGCTGTTCTTCCCCGTCGTCGTGCTCGGTCGCTGGATCGAGACGCGCTTCGCGTGGAAGCGCTGACCATGCGATCGCGGAGCACCGCAGCCGAAGGCGAGGAGCGGAGCGTGAATCGCATGGTCGAACGCTGACGCGATGGACCTGTTCCTCGAGACCTTCTTCAGCTGGCAGATCATCAGCGAGGCCTGGCCGATCCTGTGGCAGGGGCTGCAGGCGACGCTGATGCTCTCGGTGCTCGTCGTCCCGCTCGGCGTGGCGGGCGGGATCATCCTCGCCACCCTGTCCACCGTGCGGAACCCCTGGGTGAAGTGGCCGCTGCGCGCCTGGGTGGACACCTTCCGCGCGCTACCGCCCCTGGTCCTGCTGGTCTTCATCTTCGCGGGGCTGCCCTTCATCGGGCTCGATGTCGGCGCCTGGGGCGCGGTCGCGATCGGCTTCTTCCTCAACACCGGCGCCTATTACGGGGAGATCCTGCGCGCGGGGATCGAGAGCGTGCCGCGCGGGCAGATCGAGGCGGCGCGCTCCACCGGCCTCACGCGCGGGCAGACCATGGCCTATGTCGTGCTGCCGCAGGCGGTGCGGAACGTGCTGCCCGATTTGATCTCCAACACGCTGGAGGTGGTGAAGCTGACCTCCATCGCCTCCGTCGTCGCGCTGCCCGAATTGCTGTTCCAGGCGCGCCAGGCGCAGAGCGTGACCTACAACGCGACGCCGATCATGGCCGCGGCGGTGGCGTATTTCATCCTGCTGTGGCCGATGGTGCGGCTGCTGTCGCGGCTGGAGAACCGGCAGCTGGCGGGGCGGCGGTAGAAGCGGGGGGAGAAGGGAACTTCTCCCCCCGCACCCCCCTCAACCTTCTTTGAATTCAAAGAAGGGAGGGGGGCTCGGG
>NZ_JACADQ010000196.1 GCF_016106015.1 Neoroseomonas rubea | reverse complement strand
GTCTCAAGTGTGACTGGAGTCCAGCCGTGTGCACTCCCGGTCTCCCGCGGCGCGCGGGTGCCCGGGCCGCCGGGCGGGCGGTCAGAAGCGCCGGTCGAAGCGGTCCTCCCGCCGGTCGCGCACTTCGCGGCGGCGCTCGCGCCGGTCCTCCCGCCGGTCGCGCCAGCCACCCTGATACGCCGCGTCGCGGCGGTCCTCCCGCACGTCGCGCCTTTCGCGGCGGCGTTCCCGGATGTCCTCGCGCTGGTCCGGCGTCATGGCGACGCGGCGGGCATCGGCGATGGCGGTGGTGCGCTGCTCGGGGCTCATGGCAAGCCAGGCGTCGCGCGGGTCGGACTGCGCGAAGGCAGGCGTGGCGATCGGCGCGGCCAGGAGCGCGATCGCCAAGCCCAGGAAGCCGGTTCGGGTCATCGGGGGTTTCTCCGCTGCGGCCCGCGCGGGATGCCGGGCGCGCAACCATCGGGCGCCCGTCCTGTATCCGGCGCGTGTCGGTCAGGATGTCGAAGCGTATCGATCCGCAACGCGTCCGGTTGAACACCGGGGCGCAAAGGGCCAGAAGGGCGCATGTCGAACCGCCCCTCCGGCCGCCTGGCCGATGCCCTCCGCCCCGTCAGCCTCACCCCCGGCGCGGCGCGCCACGCCGAAGGCTCCTGCATCATCCGCATGGGGGTCACCGAGGTGCTCTGCACCGCGAGCGTGGAAGGCAAGGTGCCGCCCTTCCTGCGCGGCCAGGGCCAGGGCTGGGTCACCGCCGAATACGGCATGCTGCCGCGCGCGACGCATACGCGCGGCGACCGGGAAGCCGCGCGCGGCAAGCAATCCGGCCGCACGCAGGAAATCCAGCGGCTGATCGGCCGGTCGCTGCGCGCCGTCACCGACCTCAAGGCGATGGGGGAGATGACCATCACCGTCGATTGCGACGTGCTGACCGCCGATGGCGGCACGCGCTGCGCCTCGATCACCGGCGCCTGGGTCGCGCTGCATCTTGCCTTCGAGCATTGCCGCCGCATGAACGTCATCACCCGCAACCCGCTGCGCGACCAGGTCGCGGCTGTGTCCTGCGGCGTGTGGAGCGGCACGCCGGTGCTCGACCTCGACTACGCGGAGGACAGCAAGGCGGATGCCGACGCCAACTTCGTGCTGACCGGCGGGGGCGGGATCGTGGAGGTGCAGGGCACGGCGGAAGGGGCGCCCTTCAGCGACGACGAACTGCTCGCACTGCTGCGGCTGGCGCGGGCGGGAACGGCGGAGCTGTTCGCGAAGCAGCGGGAAGCTGTGGGGATGTGAAGGAGCAGGGGGAGAAGGGAACTTCTCTCCCCACGGGTGCCCCGCTCAACCTTCTTTGGAACCTGGGGACTGACTGCGATGACCGGCGCCGATCAGACAGATAAGGGGCAGCACCGCGGCCTCGCCCGTGGCGAACGCATCGTCATCGCCACCCACAACAAGGGCAAGTTGCGCGAAGTCGCGGCCCTGCTCTCGCCCCATGGCATCGAGACCGTCTCCGCCGGCGAACTCGGCCTGCCGGAGCCCGAGGAGACGGAGGAGAGCTTCCTCGGCAACGCCGCGATCAAGGCCAGGGCAGCCGCGCGCGCGGCCGGCCTGCCGGCGCTGTCCGACGATTCCGGCTTCTCCGTCGCCTCCCTCGGCGGCGCGCCGGGCGTGCGCACGGCGGACTGGGCCATGCAGCCGGACGGCTCGCGCGACTACGTGGACGCGATGCGCAAGGTCATGGAGGTGGCGCAGGAGTCCGAGGACCGCACCGCGTGGTTCACCTGCGCCCTCGTCCTCGCCTGGCCCGACGGGCATGAGGAAGCCTTCGAAGGCCGCGCCATGGGCCATTGGGTCTGGCCGCCGCGCGGGGCACGGGGCTTCGGCTACGATCCGATGTTTGTGCCCGGCGGCGGCTCCGAGACCTTCGGGGAGATGGCGCCGGAGGAGAAGCACCGCATCAGTCACCGCGCCGCGGCGTTCCGCCTGCTCGCCGCCGCCTGCCTGCCCGCCATCGAATCGTAGCGCGCCCGTCGCGGAACACCGCGCGCGTCGGGGGGGGGCCTGGGCGGGGCGTGGCCCCTTTCCGGCGGTCAGCCCGCGCGCCAGGCCGGGAAGGGGTCCGACAGGCGCGCCCAGCCCTTCGCGCCCAGGCGCATCTCGGCCTCGGTCAGCAGGCAGGACTCGAGGTCGCGGCGCAGCGCCGCCTCATCCATGCCGAGGCCGATGAACACGATCTCCTGCCGCCGGTCGCCCCAGGGGTCCTGCCATTGCTGTGCGATGCCGGCGCGCCATTCTGGGTCGTCGGGCCAGCGCGCAGGCGGCTGCGCCGCCCACCAGAAGCCCGCGCCTTCGTGGCGGCTGACGCGCCCGGCCAACTGCCATTCCCCAGCCCAGGCCAGCCGCGTAGCCAGCCAGAAGAACCCCTTCGCCCGCACCACGCCGGGCAGGTCGCCTTCGACCAGCCGCTTGAAGCGGGCGGGGTGCAGCGGCCGGCGCGCGCGCCAGACGAAGGACCGGATGCCGAACTCCTCGCTTTCGGGCAGGTGGTGCCCGGCCAGCGCCTGCGCCCAGCCCGCCGCCTGGCGCGCCTGCGCGAAGTCGAAGCGGCCCGTGCCGAGGACATGGCGCAGCGGCACTTGCCCGGCGACGCTCGAGACGATCTCCGCGCGCGGATTGAAGGTGGCGATGATGCCGGCCAGACGGCGAAGGTCGGCCTCCGACACGAGGTCCGCCTTGTTCAGCACGATCACGTCCGCAAACTCGACCTGCTCGACGAGCAGGTCGACGAGCAGCCGATCGTCGCCCTCGCCCGCGACCTCGCCACGCTTCGCCAGCGTGTCCGCGGATGCGTAGTCATCAAGCCAGGACTTCGCATCCACCACCGTGACCATCGTGTCGAGCCGCGCGAGGTCGGCGAGCGAGAAGCCGTCCTCCGTGCGGAAATCGAAGGTGGCGGCGACGGGCATGGGTTCGCCGATGCCCGTGCTTTCGATCAGCAGCGCGTCGAAGCGGCCTTCGCGTGCGAGCTTCGCGACTTCCTGCATCAGGTCCTCGCGCAACGTGCAGCAGATGCAGCCATTCGACATCTCGACGAGCTTCTCCTCGGTGCGGGAGAGCGCGCCGGCATTGCCGACCAGGGCCGCGTCGATGTTCACCTCGCTCATGTCGTTGACGATGACGGCGACTCGCCGCCCCTCGCGGTTGGCGAGGACATGGTTCAGCAACGTCGTCTTGCCGGCGCCGAGGAAGCCCGACAGGACGGTGACCGGCAGCCGCGTATCGACGGCGTTCATGCGAAATGCCCCGGTTCGTCGATGCAGAACAGCAGTCGCGCGCGCCGCGCCTCCGGCAGGCGGGAGACGGGCGGGGAGCGGTGCAGGCAGCCAGGGGGCGGCGGCGGCGCGTGCCGCGTGCCCTTGAGCAGCGCGACGGCGAGTTCCGGCGCCTGGTGCGGCGCGCGGCAGTCGGGCCCGCACATGGTCCATTGCGTGCCTTCGCCGCGATAGGTGCAGAGCAGGCGAAGCCCGACGGCATCGATGTGGAAGCGCCGGCAGGAATCGCCCGTCACGCCTTCAAGCCGCAGGCGCACGCGCGCATGGCCCGTGAGGGTCGAGAAGAACTGCGCGAGGCGCAGCATGTCCGCCACGAGGTCGAGCGGCACCGGCCCGGGCAGGCCCGCCATCAGCCCATCGAGCGCGGCTTCCGGCGCATCCTCGCAGGCGGCGCGGAACGGGGCGGCGGCAAGCAAGCCGTTGGTCGCGCGCCGCCAGCCGGCGGGCACGGGCCGGAGCCAGAGGGCGAGCGCGACCTCCGGGCGCAGGACCTCGAGCAGCACCGCCTCATCGGCGCTGACGGTGGCGCAGGGGGATGTGCGCTCGCTGAGCGGTGCGGCATCGGGAGGAAAGACTTCGCAGAGGAAGGACATGCGGTGCTCCGATGGCGACCGCAATGTTATATTATAACTCGCTGTGACCCAGCAAGGCTCGGCTCAGGCGCCGAGTCGCCTTTGCACGATGGCGAGCGCCCCCGCGAAGGCCGCATCGGCATCGAGCGTCGAGGTGTCGAGCGTGACCGCATCCTCCGCCGGCCGCAGCGGCGCGACGGGCCGGTTCGCGTCCTGCGCGTCGCGGTCGCGGATCTCCGACGTCACCTGCATCAGGTCCGCGGCAATGCCGCGCGCCTGGAGTTCGAGGAAGCGCCGCCGGGCGCGTTCCTCCACGCTGGCCGTGACGAACAGCTTAACTCGCGCATCGGGGAAGACGACCGTGCCGATGTCCCGCCCGTCCAGCACCGCGCCATGTGCCCGGCCGAAATCGCGCTGGAAGTCGAGCAACGCGGCGCGGACGGCCGGAATCGCGGCAACGGCGCTCGCCGCCATGTCCGCCATCGGCCCGCGTAGGTCGTCGCGCTCGAGGTCCGCGGGTGTGAGCGCACGCGCCGCGGCCTCAGCCGTGACGGCGTCGCGTGGGTCGGCCCCCGCGTCCAGCACGCGCCGCCCGACGGCGCGATAGAGCAGCCCCGTATCGAGGTAGGGCAGGCCGAGGGCCACCGCGAGCCGCCGCGCGAGCGTGCCCTTGCCCGCCGCCGCCGGCCCGTCGACCGCGATGACGGTGGCACCCGTCACGGCGCGGCCAGCGCCTCGGTGCCCGCCAGCCGGTTCATCAGCGTGGCGAAGCCGGGGAAGGAGGTGTCGATGAAGGCGGCGTCGTCCACCGCGACAGGTGCCTGCGAGGCAAGGCCCATCACCAGCGCGCTCATGGCGATGCGGTGGTCCATGTGAGTCGCGACCGTGCCACCGCCGGGAATGGCGCCGCCCGTGCCGTGCACGATGAGGTCGTCGCCCTCGATCTCCGCCTTCACGCCATTGGCGGCGAGCAGCGCGGCGGTCGCCGCCAGCCGGTCGCTTTCCTTCACGCGCAATTCGGCCAGGCCGCGCATGCGGGTCGTCCCGCTTGCGGCAGCAGCGGCGACGGCGAGCACCGGATACTCGTCGATCATGGACGGCGCGCGGCCCGGCGGCACCTCGACGCCCGACAGCGCGGCGTATTCGGCGACGATGTCCCCGACCGGCTCCCCGCCCGCGATGCGCTCGTTCTCGACGCGCAGCGCCGCGCCCATCTCCCGCAGCGTCGCGATCAGCCCGGTGCGCAGAGGGTTCAGCCCGACATTCTCGACCACCACGCGCGAGCCCGGCACGAGCAGCGCGGCGACGATCGGGAAGGCGGCCGAGGACGGGTCCCCCGGCACCAGCACCGGGGCGGCGGTGAGTTCCGGCTGGCCTTCCAGCGTGACGACGCGGCCTGCCGGCGTATCCGTCACCGACACCGTCGCGCCGAAATGGCGCAGCATGTTCTCCGTGTGGTCGCGCGTCGGCTCGCGTTCCACCACCCGCGTCGTGCCCGGCGCGCACAGGCCGGCAAGCAGGCAGGCACTTTTCACCTGCGCCGAGGCGACCGGCAGCGTGTAGTCGAGCGGCAGCGGGTCAGCCGCGCCTCGCACGGCGAGCGGCAGGCGCCCGCCTTCCCGCGTCCAGAACGCGGCGCCGGTGGCCGAGAGCGGGTCCGTCACCCGCTTCATCGGCCGGCGGCGGAGCGACGCGTCGCCCGTCATCACCGCGAACAGGGGATGCCCCGAGAGCAGCCCGAGCAGCAGCCGCGCCGCGGTCCCGGAATTGCCCATGTCGAGGACATCGGCCGGCTCCACCAGCCCGCCCACGCCGCGGCCGGACACGCGCCAGGCGCCAGGGCCGGGGCGCTCCACCTCCGCCCCCAGGGCGCGCATGGCGGCGGCGGTGCGCAGCACATCCTCGCCTTCCAGCAGCCCGGAGATCTCGGTGGTGCCGACCGCAATGGCGCCGAACATCAGGGCGCGGTGGCTGATCGACTTGTCGCCGGGCACGCCGAGCCGCCCGGTGAGCGGACGGCCTGGGGCGGCGGCGCGGAGGGGTCGGGGATCGGGATGCGACATGGGCGGCGTTTGACACGCCCCGGCCTCGCGTGGCAATGCGCCCGACCCTTGCGAAACGGCGCGTTCCGGCCGCCCGGCCCGCGCGCAGGACGGATGTGAGCCCATGGCGAAGCCCGATCTCGGCCTGAAGCGCAGCTGCGTCGCCTGCGGCGCGCGGTTCTACGACTTGGCGCGCAGCCCCGCCGTCTGCCCCAAGTGCAACACGGAGCAACCGGCCGAACAGCCGCGGGTGCGCCGCGCCGCCGCCGCGCCGCCGCCGGTGGATGAGAAGCTGAAGAAGCGCGCCGCCGCGCCGGAGCTGGAGGGCGACGACATCGAGGTGGAGGATGTTGAGGGCGACGAGGCGATCGAGGACGCCGAGGAGCTCGAGGACGACGCCGAGGCGATTGCCGAGGACATCGAGGTCGAGGCCGACCGCGACGAAGAGACCTGATCCCGACCGCAGGAAGGATGAACCTTCGCACGGTCGGCATCGGCGAGCTTGTTTCGCGCGCGCCCGCCCCGCGAGCGCAGCGGGGCACGACCTGCACCTTCCCGGTCCGCATTTGAGCGCGGGCGTTGCCGGGGGGCCGGGGCGCCCCCATCCTTCTCACCTCTCGGGAAGGAGAAGCGCCATGTCCTCGATCAACCGCCGCGGCCTGATGCTGGGTGCCGCGGGGCTCGCCGCGGCCACCGCCATGCGCCGCCCGGCCTATGCCCAAGCGCCCGCCGGACCGCACAGCCTGCCGCCGCTGCCCTATGCCCCGAACGCCAATGAGCGCGCCATCGACGCCATGACGATGGAAATCCACCATGCGCGCCACCACGGCGCGCAGGTGGCCGGGCTGAACGCCGCGCTCGCCGGGCAGGACCAGTTGTCCGCCATGGCGCTCGACGAGTTGCTGATGCGGCTGTCCCAGGCGCCGGACAACATCCGCACGGCCCTGCGCAACAATGGCGGCGGCCACGCCAACCATTCCATGTTCTGGGAGATCATGGGCGGGCAGGGCGGCGAGCCGACCGGCGAGCTCAAGGCCGCGATCGACCGCGACCTGGGCGGGATGGACAAGTTCCGCACCGACTTCAACGCCGGGGGCATGCGCGTCTTCGGCTCGGGCTGGGTGTTCGTGACGGTGACGCCGGCGGGTGGCCTCGCCATCACGACGAAGCCCGGCCAGGACACGCCGCTGATGGACGGCCAGCGCGTGCTGATGGGCAACGACGTGTGGGAACACGCCTACTACCTGCGCTACCAGAACCGCCGCGCCGATTACCTGGCCGCCTGGTGGAACGTGCTGAACTGGGAGCGCATCGCCGCGCGCTACGAGGCGGCGCGCAACGGCACGCTCAGGATCTGACGCCAGTGGCCGCCTTCGGCTAACCGTCGGTATTCCTTTTCGGGCCTGCAAGCGCCCGGCGCGCGCGTGGCTCGCCGCACCCGTGGCGGCCCCCCTGCGCGGCCCCGGCCGGCCCGGCGGCCGCAGGTCACGCGATCATGCCCGGGGCACGGCCTTCAGCGCTG
>NZ_JACADQ010000195.1 GCF_016106015.1 Neoroseomonas rubea | reverse complement strand
CCCCGTCTCGCGGTCCCGCGCGCGGGCCGCTCGAAGGTCCTCGACCAGCGCGGCGAAGGCGGCTTCCTCGGGCAGGCCGCGCCCGTCCCAGGCCGACAGCGCGGCGGCGGCCCGCGGCAGCACCGGCGCGACCTCGGTATCCGTCACGCCGCGCCAAAGGAAGGCGGCGATCGGCGCGACGAAGGTGACGAGCAGGAAGAGCAGCAGCGGCGCCGTGAGTAGCGCCGCCGATGACCGTCTCATGCGCAGCCGGGGAGGGGACGCGCCCCCCTCCGGGCGTCGCCCCGCGCGCGCAAACCTCCTGCTCCGCGCGGCCGAGCGCTCAGCGCGACACCCAGGTGTTGAAGCGCTGGGTCAGCCGGTCGAGGTTGTCCAGCCAGAAGCGGTCGTTCAGCTGCAGCGCCGTCTCGATGTTCTGCGGCGCGGTCGGCAGGTTCGGCAGCACCTCCGGCGGCAGGCGTTCATTCACGCCCTTCGCCGTCACGCCGTAGGGGATCCGCGGCGGCAGCGCCGCCTGGATCTCCGGCCGGCCGACGAAGCGCAGGAAGTCCAGCGCCCGCGCCTTGTTCGGGCTGCCCTTCATGATCACCCAGGTATCCAGGGTGAAGATGTTGTTCTGCCAGACGATCGCGAAGTTGCGCCCATCGGACGCATTCGCCGCCGAGATGCGGCCATTGTAGGCGACCGTCATCGTCACCTCTCCCGCGGCGAGCCATTGCGGCGGCTGCGCGCCGCGCTCGAACCAGGCGAGGTCCGCCTTGACGCTGTCGAGCTTGCGGAAGGCGCGGTCCACGCCGGCCGGCGTGCCCAGCACCCGGTAGACCTCCGCTGCGGGCACGCCGTCCGCCATCAGCGCGATCTCGAGCGTCGTCTTCGGCCCCTTGCGCAGGCCGCGCTTGCCGGGGAAGCGGCGCGTGTCGAAGAAATCCGCCCACCCCGCCGGGCCCTGCGCCAGCCGCGTGCGATCATAGGCCAGGATGAAGGAGTAGAGGATCGCGCCGACGCCATGCTCGCTGTAGGCCTCGGGGATATAGGCGTCGCGCCCGCCGATCGCGGCCCAGTCGAGCGGCTCGAACAGCCCTTCGTCGGCGCCGATCAGCAACTCCTCGCTTTCCACCTGCACCACGTCCCAGGTGTTGGCGCCCGAGGCGATGCGGGACCGCAACACGCCGATGCCGCCATCCCAGGTCTCCTCCAGCATCCGGTTGCGCGTCTGCTGCTGGAAAGGTCGGAAGAAGACCTCCCGCTGCGCATCCTGGTAGGCGCCGCCCCAGGAGACGACAGTGAGGTCGCGGCCCTGCGCCCGGGCGGTGGCGGGCAGGGCGGCGGCGGCGAGGCCGGCCTTGAGAATCGTGCGGCGATGCATGGTCGTCTCCTTCGTCCCGGGCGCCGGCAGACTAGAGCAATATCCGATCGGCCGGAACCGGCTGATCGGATTTCCTGTTCTAGAAACCATTGATTCTACAGCACGAAATCCGATCACACGGATTCAGGGTGATCGGATAGCGCTGTAGCCTCGTACCCCGGCGTCGCGGAAGGCGAAGGCCGCACCTTCCGGCCAGGCGATCGCCGCCGGCCCGCCGGGGGCGGGCAGGGCGCCGAGGCCTGCCGGGCGCTTGGCCACCACCTCCCCGCCATCACCCAGGCCAAGCCGCAGCCGCACATGGTCGCCAAGGAAGATCGCCTCCAGCACCGTGGCCGGCAGCGCGCCCTCCCCCAACTCCGCCGCCGTCACGCCCGCGACCGCGACGCGTTCGGGGCGGATGGCGACGAGGCAATCCTCTCCCGGCCCGCCGGCATCGACCGCCTCCGCCCGCACCACCGGGCCGCAGGCGAGACGGACCACGCAGGTCTCGTCCTCGCGCGCCTCGATCCGGCCGGGCAGCAGGTTGTTCTCGCCGACGAAGCCGGCGACGAAGGCATCGGCCGGCCGGTCGTACAGCCGGCGCGGATCGGCGCATTGGCGGATACGCCCGCCCTCGAACACGGCGATCCGGTCCGACAGCGTCAACGCCTCCGCCTGGTCGTGCGTGACGTACATCATCGTCACGCCGAGCCGCTGGTGCAGATGGCGGATCTCCAGCTGCATCTCCTCCCGCAGCGCCTTGTCGAGCGCGCCGAGCGGCTCGTCGAGCAGCACGATCGGCGGCTCGAACACCAGGGCACGGGCGAGCGCGACGCGCTGCTGCTGCCCGCCCGAAAGCTGCGACGGGCGGCGGTCGCCATAGGCTTCGAGGCGGACCATCGCCAGCGCGCGCCGCACCCGCTCCGCCCGCGCGGCCTTCGCCACGCCGCGGACCGACAGCGGGAAGGCGACGTTCTCCGCCACGCTCATATGCGGGAACAGCGCGTAGGACTGGAACACCACGCCGACGCCGCGCCGGTGCGGCGGCAGCCGGGCGATGTCGCGGCCTTCGAGCAGGATGCGTCCCGCGCTCGGCAGCTCGAAGCCCGCCAGCATCATCAGCGTCGTCGTCTTGCCCGACCCCGACGGCCCGAGCAGCGTCAGCAATTCCCCCCGCGCGATGTCGAGGTCGAGCGACTGCACCGCCGCGGGGCCGGCGCCGTAGGATTTCCGCACGCCCTCGAAGCGCACCAGGGGATCGGCCATGGGCATACCTCCGGCGCGGGCGGGGCGCTTGTCAACGCCCGCGCCCGCCGGTAACGCGCCCGGGCCACCGAGGACGCGAAGACCATGAGCGAGACCGCCGAGCCCAGCCTGATCGCCAAGCGGGAGGGCATCGCGGGCACGCTGCTGATGAACCGCCCGAAGGCGCTGAACGCGCTCGACCTGCCGATGATCCGCGCCTTCGCGGCGGCCATCGCCGAATGGCGGGACGACGCGGCGGTCCGCCTGGTGGTGCTGGAAGGGGCGGGCGGCCGGGCCTTCTGCGCGGGCGGCGACGTGCGCGCGGTGCGCGCTTCCTCCGTCGCCGGCGACCGCGCCGCGGTCGAGGCCTTCTTCGCCGAGGAATACGAGGTGAACGCCGGCATCGCCGCCTTCGGCAAGCCCTGGGTCAGCCTGATCGACGGCGTCTGCATGGGCGGGGGCATCGGCGTCGCGGTCCACAACGGCCCGCGCGTGGTGACGGAACACGCCCTGGTCGCGATGCCGGAGACGGCGATCGCGCTGTTCCCCGATGTCGGCACCTCCTACGTCCTGCCGCGCCTGCCCGGCGCGATCGGCACCTGGCTGGCGCTGACGGGCGCGCGGCTGACCGGGGCGGACTCCGTCCACGCCGGCCTCGCCACCCACTACGTGCCGCGGGAGAGCCTGCCCGCGCTGCGCGCCGCGCTGGTAGCCGATGGGGCGGAGGCCGTCGCCCGCCTCGCCGTCGCACCGCCCGAAGCCTCCTTCGCGCCGCATCGCGCTGCGATCGATCGCTGCTTCGGGCAGGGCAGCATCGCCGCGATCCTCGCCGCGCTCGATGCGGAAGGGACGGAATGGGCGGCCGCGCAGGCCAAGACGCTGCGGCGGATGTCACCCACCTCGCTCTGCGTGTCGCTGGAACTGCTGCGGCGTGGCGCGGCGAAGGACCTCGCCGGCTGCCTCGCGATGGAACTCGCGCTGACGCGCGTGGTGGTGAACGACCATCCCGATTTCGTCGAGGGTGTCCGGTCCGTGCTGGTGGACAAGGACGGCGCGCCGCGCTGGACCCCAGCGCGCATCGAGGATGTGGACCCGGCCGCGATCGCGGCGATGTTCGCGGCCTGACGGCGCCGGGGTCGCTCGAGACGGGCCGCGCGAAGGTCGTCCCTTCGCGCGGCGGGCTTCAGGCCCGTTCCGTGACACCTTCCGCGAAGCCCGCCACCAGCTCGCGGATGCGTGCCGGGTCGGACTGTTCCATCACGCGCCGGGCGAAGCGCGCGCAATCGCCGATGTCCAGCGCGCGCACCGCCTGCTTCACGCGCGGGATGGCGCTCGCATTCATCGAGAAGCTGCGCACGCCGAGGCCGAGCAGCAGCGGCGTCAGCTGCGGGTTGCCCGCCATCTCGCCGCAGATGGACACCGGCATGCGCAGGCGCAGCGCGGCCTCGGTGGCGAACTGCACCAGGCGCAGCACGGCCGGGTGCAGCGGGTCGTACAGGTGGGAGACCTCCGCCTCCGCCCGGTCCACGGCGAGCGTGTACATCGCCAGGTCATTGGTGCCGATGGCGAAGAAATCGGCCTCCAGCGCGATGGCGTCGGCGGCGAGTGCCGCACCCGGCGTCTCGATCATCACGCCGAGCGCGGGCAGCTTCTCGGGCAGCTTCTCCCCGCGGCGGCGCAGGCGGCGGGCGACGCGTTCGTAGATCTCGCGCGCGGCGCGCACTTCCTCCGGCACCGTGACCATCGGCAGCAGCAACCGCACCGTGCCATCACCGGATGCCGCGGCCACGCGCAGCACGGCGGCGAACTGCACTTCCAGCAATTCGGGCCGCTTGAGCAGCATGCGCAACCCGCGCAGGCCGAGCGCGGGATTGCCGCCGGCATGGGCCGGCACCACGCCCTCGGCCAGCGCCTCCATGTCCTTCTCGCCGCCCCAGTCGAGCACGCGGATCGTCACCGGCTGCCCGGCCATCGCCTCGGCGATCTGGGTATAGGCGGCGACCTGCGCTTCCTCGTCGGGCAGGTCCTCGCGGTTCATGAACAGGAACTCGGTGCGCAGCAGGCCGATGCCCTGCGCGCCGGCCTGGGCGATCAGCGGCAGCTCCTGCGGGATCTCGAGATTGGCCTGGAGCTCGACCTCCTCCCCATCCGTGGTCGTGGCCGGCAGGCGCCGCAGCTTGGACAGCCGCCCGCGTTCCTTGGCGAAGGCGGCGAGCCTGTCGCGCGCGGCGGCGAGCGTCGCGGCGGAAGGGTGGATGGTGACGAGGCCGGTGGCGCCGTCCAGCACCGCCGGGTCGCCCCGCTCGGCCGCTTCCGTCAGCCCATGGGCGCCGAGCACCGAGGGGATGCCGAGCGCGCGCAGCATGATCGCCGTATGCCCGTCCGCCCCGCCTTCCTCGGTGGCGACGCCGGCGATGCGCGAGGGGTCGAGCAGCGCGGCATCCGCCGGGGTCAGTTCCTCTGCCACCAGGATGCAGCCCTCGGGCAGGTCCTTGAGACTGCGGAAGGGCGTGGCGGTCAGGTTGCGCGTTAGGCGGCGCGCGATGTCGCGCACTTCGGCCGCGCGGCGGGCGAGCCCCGCCTTGTCGTCGTCCTTCAGCGCGACGATCGCCGCGCCGATCGCCTCGGCCTCGTCGCCCACCGCGGTCTCGGCAGCCAGCAGCCCCGCCTCGATCCGCTTGCGCGCGCCGCGGATCAGCCGCGAATTGCCGAGCATCATCAGATGCGCGTCGAGCAGGGGCGCGATCTCCTCCTGCGCTTCCTCGGGCAGCACGCCGATGCGGGTCTTGAGCTTGGCGACCTGCTTGCGCGACAGGGCGACGGCATCGGCCAGGCGCTGCCGCTCGGCCTCCACCTGCTCGGCGCGGATCGACCGGCGCGGCGCCTCGGCCGGCGGGTCGGAGGTGTCGAAGACCGGCCCGATCGCGACGCCGGGGGACACGGCAATGCCGCTGACCGCGACTTCCCGCGCCTTGCCCTTCGCGCGTGCCTTGCCCGGCTCAGTCTTCATGGAAGCCGGCCTCGACCAGGCCGGCGACCGCCTCGAGCGCTTCCTTGGCGTCCCAGCCTTCGGCCTCGATCATGACCTCGGCGCCCTGGCCCGCGCCCAGCATCATCAGGCCCATGATGGAGCAGGCCGGCACGCTCTCCCCGTTGCGCACCACGTTGACGCAGGCGGAAAAGCGCTCAGCCGTGCCGACCAGCTTGGCCGCGGCGCGCGCGTGCAGGCCGCGGCTGTTGGGGATGGTGACGGTCCGTCGCAGCACGAGGCCGGAGGGGCCGGGGTCGCAGCCGCAGCCATCGGCGGCAGAGACATCCGCCGCGGGCGCGGTCACCTTGGCGCCGGGCTCGTCGGGCCATTCGTTCATCGGCCGCGTGCTCCCTTCTGGATGGACGGCGCGGCCGGCGCACCGGCCGCAACGTCCCGCCCGCTCGCGATATACTTCCGCCCGGCCGCCTTGGCGTGGTCGACCGCCTCGGCCAGCGGCTCGCTGCCGCGGACCTTGGCCAGCTTGACCAGCAGCGGCAGGTTCACCCCGGCCAGGACTTCGACGGCGCGCCCGTCCCCGGCCATCTGCATGGCGAGATTGGACGGCGTGCCGCCGAACATGTCGGTCAGCACCACGACGCCGTCGCCCTGGTCCACCGCCGCGATGGACCGGCCGATCTCGGCGCGGGTGGTCTCGAGCGCGTCCTCGGGGCCGATGCAGACCGTCGCCACCGCCTGCTGCGGGCCCACCACGTGTTCCATGGCGTGCCGCAACTCCTCGGCCAGACGGCCGTGGGTGACCAGAACCATGCCGATCATGATGCCTGCGTCAGGGCCTCCCGCCCCGCCTCGCGGCCCGGCGCCGGTATCGTGGCGCTGGCCGGCAGCTCGCGGTGGAACAGTTCCACGCGCCAGCCCTGGGATTGAAGATGGTGTGCGAGCCGCTCGGCCGCCAGGACGGACCTATGGCGGCCCCCTGTGCACCCGAACGCAATCGTCAGGTACTTCTTCCCCTCCTGCGCGTAGCGCGGCAAGAGGGGGCGCAGCATGTCCGTCATGCTCCGCCAGAAGGGGGGGAAGTCCGGATCGGCCTCGATATGGGCGGCGACCGCGGCGTCACGCCCGGTCAGCGGCCGCAGCGCGTCGACATAGTGCGGGTTGGACAGGAAACGCAGGTCGAAGACCAGGTCCGCTTCCCGCGGCAGGCCCTTGGGGAAGGCGAAGGACATGACCGAGACACCCATCCCCGGCGCCCCTTCCAGCCCGAAGCGCCGCTCGATCATGCGGCGCAGCTCGGGCAGGGGCAGGACGGAGGTATCGACCACCATCTCCGCCGTCTCCCGCAGCGGGGCCATCAGCGCCACCTCCCGCGCGATGCCGTCGCTGACCTTCGAGCCGAGCGGCCCGCCCGGGGCGAGCGGATGCCGCCGCCGCGTCTCGGTGAAGCGGCGCAGCAGCACATCCTCCTCCGCCGTCGCGAAGACCAGCGTCACGGCGATGTCCGGGCGCAGCCGCAGCCGGTCCACCAGCCGGATGGCCGCCGCGGCGTCGAAATCCCGCGTCCGGCTGTCCACCCCGGCGGCGAGCGGCTGCCCGCCATCGCCCACCAGCGCCTCCAACACCGCCAGCGGTGGGTTGTCCACCGTCTCGTAGCCGAGATCCTCGAGCGCGCGGAGGATCGAGGCCTTGCCGGCGCCGGACAGGCCGGTGACTAGCACCACCTGCCGCCGCGCCGGCGCGGGCAGGTCCATCATGCCGCGAAGGCCCCGGTGCGCTGCGCCCGCCGCCCGAGCGCGGCGTCGAGCGCCCAGCCCAGCTTGTCGACCGCCGAGGCGTCGAAGGCGTGCAGCCCGATGCGCGGCACGCCGGCCGGCTCCCAGGCGG
>NZ_JACADQ010000194.1 GCF_016106015.1 Neoroseomonas rubea | reverse complement strand
CGCCACGCCGTGGCGAATGCGTCCGACGGCGCGCTCGCGCGCGTCGTCGCGATGTTCGACAGCCTGCCCGACCGGCGGGAGGCCGACCGGCTGCTCGATGCCGTGCGCCCGCGCCTGCGCGCGCTGCGCCCGCCGCGGCCGATCGCTCTGCCGCGCCTGTTGTTCCTGCCGCTCGACGGCGCGATCCGCCATCCGCGCGAATGGCGCCGGCAGGATGGCGGCCTGCCGCGCTCGTCGCTGCTCGTGATCGCCGACGCGGTGCGCGCCGCGGCGGCGGAGGAATGCGCGGCGATTGAGGCATCCTTCGCCCGCCGGAGCTTCGCGGACCTGACATCTGTCGCCGGCGCGGGCCGCGCGCTCTGGCGGCTCGCCGCGCAGGTGGCGGACGGGCTGCAGGCACCCCGCGCCTGGGGCACGACCGGGCTGGCGGCGGAGGACTTCAAGGCCTGCATCGCGCTCGCCGCCGGTATCTGGCGGCATGCGGACGCGCTTTGGGGAGCGCTCGCCGCCGCGCGGGAAGGGCCGCCGGAGCCGTTGGTGCGCGCGTTGTTCAACGAACTCGCCCCGGAATCGCCCCAGGTGAAGCAGGCGGCGCTCGAGACGCTGCTGCTCAAGGCCGCGCAGCCCGGCACGGTCGCGGCCATTGCCGGGCCCTCCGCGCCGGGCATCGCCGACCGCGCGCTCGATCGCTGGCTCGATGGCTGCACGCCGGAGGTGAACGGCGCCGACCTCGCGGCGGCGGCCGAGGTGGTGGAGGAATTCCTCGAAAGCCTCGTCGATCTCGAGGCAAGCCCGCCAGGCCGGCGGGCCGACCGGCGCCAGAAGCTCACCTCCCTGCGGCGGGATGTCGACCTCGCCTGCCGCAACGCCTTCAGCGAGGCCGCGACGACGAAGCTGCTCGGGCCGCTGCTGGCCGCGAAGGGGCCGCCCGACAACCACGCCGTCGCCGAGATGGAAGCGGCGGCGCGGAGCTTGAGGCGCCTTGAACAGGCTGGGCGGCAGCTTGGCGGTGGCGGCGCCTATGACGCGACGCTCGCCCGCGTCATAGGCCAGTTCGGCACGCTGCGCGGCGCGGGCGGCGCGAGCCTCGCCGACCTCGCGCGCCTGACCGAGATCCTCGCCGGGCCGGAAGCGGCGATGCGGCTGCTGGACGCGGGCTAGAGCATCCTTCGATCAAGCGGAATCGTTTGAACGAATGCAGATGCCCGCGAAAACAAAGGCCTAGAGACGTCGCCGCGAGCCAAGGCGAACGGATACGGCTCTAGCCCCGCACCAGCGGGCAGCCGCCATCCGCGATCGGGCGGAAGGCTTCCTCCGCCGGCACCGTCGCGCGCAGCTTGTAGAAGTCCCACGGGCCGCGGCTTTCCTCGGGCGCCTTCACCTCGAACAGGTAGGCCGGGTGGATCTTGCGGTTGTCCTCGCGGATCCGGCCCGGTCCGAAGGCGTCGTCATCGGCGGGCATGCGCTTCATCACCTCGATCACCGACATGCCCGACTGCTTGGCGCGCGCGACCCCCACCTCCGCCACCGCCTTGAGGTAGTGGATGCAGCACGAATACGTCCCGGCGTGCTCCTGGTTCGGCATGTTGTCCGGCGTGCGGCCCAGGATGCGGCTCGCCAGCGCCCGCGTGCGGTCATTGAGGTCGTGGTAAAAGACCTCGCTCATCACCATGCCCTGCGCGGCTTCCAGCCCGATGCCGCGGATGTCCTGCACGAACATGATCATGCCGGCCAGCTGCTGGCCGCGGCGCGTCAGGCCGAACTCATGCGCCTGCTTCACGCAGTTCACCATGTCCCCCGCCGCCATGGCGAGCCCCACCACCTTCGCGCGGCTCGCCTGCGCCTGCAGCAGGAACGATGAGAAGTCGGTCGTGCCCGGGAAGGGATAGCGCGCCGAACCCAACACCCGCCCGCCGGCGCGCGTGACGAACCCGCCCGTGTCGCGTTCCAGCTGGTGGCCGAAGGCGTAGTCGGCGGTGATGAAGTACCAGGAATCCCCACCCGAACGCACCGTCGCCCCGCCCACCACATTGGCGAACATCCAGGTGTCGTAGGTCCAGTGGATGGTGTGCGTGCTGCACTGCGCGCCCGTCAGTGCCGAGGTCGCGGCACCCGAGGCGAGCTGGATGCGGTCCTTCTCCCGCACCAGGTTGGCGACGGCGAGCGCGATCGCGGAATTGTTCACCTCGCACATCATGTCGACCCCGTCCTGGTCGATCCAGCGGCGGGCCAACGCCAGCGCGGCGTCGGGGCGGTTCTGGTGGTCGCCCTGCAGCACCTCCACCCGGATGCCGCGCTGGGCGAGGCCGAGATCCTCCACCGCCTGCTGCGCGGCGGCGAGGCTCGTCGGCCCCGAGGTGGAACGGTAGGGGCCGGAGAAATCGGCGAGCACGCCGATCCGGATCACCTGGTCCTGCGCGCGGGCGCGGGGCGGGGCGATCAGCGCGGTGCCGGCGGCGCCCGCGGCGCCGAGCGCCTGGCGGCGGGTGATGGTCATGGCGGTTCTCTCCCTTGGCGCAGGCATCGAGGCCCGCTTGCCCCGTCATGCTGGCCGGGTCCGGCGGGGCTCCGCAAGGCCCGGGTGGGTTCCGCGCGGCGCGCGGCCGGTCCATCATCCGCCCGTCACACCATCCAATTCCGGGACGAACCCACATGGCCCTGCGCTGCGACCTCATCATCCGCGACGCCACCATCTTCGACGGCACCGGCGGGCCGCGCCGGCGCGGCGACGTGGGCGTGACGGGCGACCGGATCGTCGCGGTGGGCGACCTCGGGGCCGCGAGCGCGGACCGGGAAGTGATCGCCAATGGCCGCGCCCTCGCCCCCGGCTTCATCGACGCGCACACCCATGACGACCGCGCGGTGATGTGCGGGCCCGACTGCATGACCTGCAAGATCAGCCAGGGTGTCACCACCGTGGTGGTCGGCAATTGCGGCGTGTCGCTCTCCCCTGCCCGCTTCGCCAAGCGCCCGCCGCCGCCGCTCGACCTGATCGGGGAGGATGGCTGGTGGCGCTTCGACAGCTTCGGCGACTACGCGCATGAACTGAAGAAGCGCGGGTCCGAGGTGAACACCTACGCGCTGGTCGGCCACCAGACGATGCGCGTGGAAGCCATGGACGGCGACGTGATGCGCCCGGCCAAGGATTCCGAGATCGAGCACATGCGCCTGCGCGTGAAGAACTCGCTGGCGGAGGGTGCTTCCGGCTTCTCCACCGGCCTCTACTACCCGCCCAACATGCACGCGACGACCGAGGAAGTGATCGCGGTGGCCGAGCCGCTGCGCGCCTTCGGCGGCATCTACGTCACGCATATGCGCGACGAGGCGGACCGCGTGCTCGCCTCGATCGAGGAGACGGCGAAGATCGGCAAGCGCGTCGGCGTGCCCGTCTGGGTGAGCCACCACAAGTGCTCGATGCCGGAGAACTACGGCCGCTCAACGCAGACCCTCGCGCTGCTCGACGCCTACAACCAGACGCAGGACGTCTTCTTCGACATGTACCCCTACCCGGCCGGATCGACCGTGCTGATGCCCGACCGGCTGCGGGAGGATGTGAAGGTGATGATCACCTGGTCGATCCCGCACCCCGAGATGGCGGGTAAGTACCTGTCGGACATCGCGCGCGGCTGGAACACCGACATCCGCATGGCCGCCGAGCGCCTGCTCCCCGCCGGCCAGATCACCTTCCAGATGGACGAGGAAGACGTGCGGCGAATCATGGCGCACCCCTCCTCCGTCATCGGCTCGGACGGCATCCCGCACGACGCGCATCCGCATCCGCGCCTATGGGGCACATTCCCGCGCGTGCTCGGGCTCTATGCGCGCGAACTGCGGCTGTTCAGCATGGAGACCGCCATCCACAAGATGACGGGGCGCACGGCGAACCTGTTCGGCATGATCGACCGCGGGGAGATCCGCGAAGGCGCCTATGCCGACCTGGTGCTGTTCGACGCCGACACGGTGATCGACCGCGCGACCTTCGAGGACCCGAAGCAGGTCTCGGCGGGCATCGAGGAAGTCTGGGCGAACGGGGTGCCCACCTACGTGGCCGGCAAGGGGGCGACGGGGGAGAAGCCGGGGCGGCTCGTCACGCGCAACCGCGTGTGACGCAGCACGGGGGCGCCGCCCCCGTGACCCCCGCCGAGGGCCGAAAGGCCCTCGGAACCCATCACTCAGTCGAGGATGCGGAAGATCGCCTCGATCTCCACCGGGATGCGACCCGGCAGGGAGCCCATGCCCACGGCCGAACGCGCGTGGCGGCCATTCTCGCCCAGCACGGCGACGAACAGGTCGGAGCAGCCATTGATGACCTTCGGGTGGTCCTCGAAATCAGGATCGGCATTGACCATGCCGAGCACCTTCACCGCCTTCAATCGATGCAGCCCGCCGACGGCCTCGGCCGCCGTGGCGAGCAGGTTCAGCCCCACCGCGCGCGCCGCCGCATAGCCCGCCTCGATGCCGACCTCGCTCGGCACCTTGCCGCGCAGCGCAACGCCCTCATGGCCGCGCGGGCCCTGGCCGGAGGTGTAGAGGAAGCCGCCCTCGATCCGGTAAGGGACATAGGTGCCGAGCGGCTTGGGCACCGGCGGCAGGGTCAGGCCGAGCGCGGCGAGCCGCTGTTCGGGGGTTTCGGTCGACATGGCGTCCTCCTGGGCGTGCGGCGCCATGCGACACGCGCATGCGCGATCCCGCAAGAGCGCCTTTCAATGTCAGTATTACTGACCTAAAATTCCCCCATGGACACGCTCCTGCCGTTGCTCGGTTTCGCCATCGCCATGTCGGTCACGCCGGGGCCGAACGTGCTCATGGTCGCGACCGGCGCCGCCAATGCCGGCGTGCGCGCGACGGTGCCCCACATGATGGGCATCGCGATCGGCTTCGGGGCCATGCTGCTGATCGTCGGGCTGGGCCTGGCCGCGCCTTTCGCAGCCGCACCCTGGCTGCACACGGCGCTGAAATGGGGCGGTGCGGCCTGGCTGCTGGTGCTGGCCTGGAAGATCGCCCACGCCGGCGCGCCCGGCGCAGGACCACCGCGCGCGCCGCTCGGCTTCATCGGCGCCGCACTGTTCCAGTGGGTGAACCCGAAGGCGTGGATGATCGCGCTCGCCGCCATTCCGACCTTCACCACGCCCGACGGCGACATGCTGCGCCAGTCGCTTGCCATCGCCGGCGTCTTCGCCCTGGTCGGCTTCCCCTGCACGCTGGTCTGGGCGCTGCTCGGCGCTGGCGCGTCGCGCCTGCTGCGCACCGACCGCGCGCTGCGCGCCTTCAACATCGCCATGGCGGTGCTGTTGGTGGCGTCGCTGCTGCCAGCCTTCCTGTAGAGCGGATCGCATCCAGCCCCGTGCGGGACGACGCTCGCAAACGAGGCTGGCGCGGTCGCACTTCGCAACACCGCGTCACGACCCGCCGTGGCAGAAGGGCGCATGACCTTCGCCCGCCGCCCGCTGATCCTCGCCGCCTCCGGTCTTCTCCTGCCGCTACCGGCGCTCGCCCAGGCGCGGGTAGCCACGCCGCCGCAGACGCGTGGCCCCTTCTATCCGCCGACCTTCCCCGAGGATTCCGACGCCGACCTGGTACGCGTGCGCGGCGCGGCGGCGGAGGCGATGGGCCAGGTCGCGCATCTGCGCGGCCATGTGCGGCGCATGTCGGGCGATCCGGTCGCGGGCGCCCTGGTCGAGATCTGGCAATGCGACGCGCAGGGCATCTACCGCCATCCACGCGCGCCCCGCACCCAGGCCTTCGACGGAAACTTCCAGGGCTATGGCCGTGCGGCGACGGATGCACGCGGCGCCTTCGCCTTCCGCACGCTGCGCCCCGCGCCCTATCCGGGCCGCACGCCGCACATCCATGTGCAGGTGACGCCGCGCGACGGCGCGGCGCTGGTCACGCAACTCTATGTGGCGGGCGAGCCGCTCAACGCGCGCGACGGCATCCTGAATGCGATCCGAGACCCGGCGGCGCAGGCGGCGGTGACGATCCCCTTCGTCCCCGCCGACCGCATCGAGGCCGGCGCGCTGCTGGCAGAGGCCGAGATCCTGCTCGGCTGACGCCGCGTCAGTGGGTGGCGTCGGCCCGCGGCACAATGGCCAGCACGCCGACGACGGCGCCCAGCAGGCGCACGGCGAAGGCGTCGCCCGCCTCATGCGCCTCGGCGAGCGCGCGTTCCACCGCGGCCTGGGCATAGCGCACCGGGTCGGTCATCCCTGTCGGAACGGCGATGTGGGCGTGGCCCGCATCGCCCGTGACAGCGACACCTTCCATTTTGTCCGTCAGCGCCTCCGGCATCGTGCAATCCCCCATACGTTGCTGTAGCCGAGTCGAATATAAACCCAGAGTGGAACACTCTCATCAACAATTCTCACACCCTTGTGAGCATGTCCACGCTGCAACGAATTATCCTGTGGATTATGGCTAAAATTTAACCTTATGTGCCTTGACGGCAAGCGTAACGAATGACTCATCCCGAGTCCGCAAGGCGCTCTCCAATCTCTGGACCGCCCGGGCGCCCGTTCCTAGGCTCCCTCACCTTCAAGGGAGACCGCCATGCGACGCATAACCCTCGCCTTCTGCCTTGCGGCCTCCACCGCGCTCGCGACCGAACTGCCGGTCCGCAGCGTCACCCTCTCCTCCGCCGGCCTCGCCCAGATCGAGCGCGCGGGCGAGGTGCCGCCCGAGGGCAGCGTCGTCTTCCGCGCCCCCACCGAGGATGTGGACGACCTGCTGCGCAGCCTGATCGTCGTCGACACCGCCGGAACCGTCGAAGGCCTGCGCCTGCCGGCGAGCGACCTGGCCGGCGAAGCCTTCCGCGGCCTGCCGCTGCGCCCGGACGACTTTACCTCCCGCGAGCGGCTGCTTGCCGCGCTGCGCGGGCAGGAAGCGGAGGCCGGCGGCGCCCGCGGCCGCATCGCCGACGCGTCGGAGACCACGAACGGGCTGCGCCTGTCCCTTGTCACGCCGCGCGGCCTCGTCACCGTGCTCCTGCGCGAGGGCGACGAGGTGAAGCTCACCGACGAGGGCCTCGCCGCCCGCGTGGCGCGGGCCGCCGAGGCGCTGGCCGCCGCGCGCAGCGAGGATGAGCGCCGCATCGAGATCCGCCTGCGTGCCGACCGCGCCCGCCAGGTGGCCGTGCTCTACGTGGCCGGCGCGCCGCTGTGGAAGCCGTCCTACCGGCTGCTCGTTCCGCCTCTCGCCGCGACCGGCGGCACCGCCCAGGCGCGGCTGCAGGGGTGGGCGGTGGTCGAGAACGCCTCCGGCAGCGACTGGGACGCGATCCGCCTCGCCCTCGTCTCCGGCGAGGCCGCCGCCTTCCGCCAGCGCATCTACGAACCGATCACGGTGCCGCGCCCCGAACTGCCCGTGCGCGTCGCCGGCGCCGTCCAGGTGCGGCCGGATACGGGCGGGCGGCCCACGCCCCCGCCACCCGCGCCCGTGCCCGCCCCGGCGGCGTTGGTCCCCGAACTTTCGGCTGCGCCCCAGGCCATGCGCGCC
>NZ_JACADQ010000193.1 GCF_016106015.1 Neoroseomonas rubea | reverse complement strand
CGCGACCAGCGTCTGCGCGAGCGAGGCGCCCGCCGCGAGCAGCGCGCAGGCCAGGAACAGCCGGCGCGGATCCCACCGGTCCGCCAGCGACAGCAGCGCCGAGACGAGCGTGCCCGCGACGAAGCCCAGTTGCACCATCGCTGTCAGCCAGGCCGCGCTGCCCGCGGTCACGGCGCCCGCCGCGATCAGCCCCGGCACCGCGACGGTGCCGGCGAACCAGACCGAGAGGACCAGCACGAGCCCGCAGGCGAGCAGCGCGAGATGCCCGCGCTTGCCCGCCTGGCCGCTCATGCGCGCAGCGTCGCGCCCGTCGCCTTGACCACCGCGGCCACCACGCGGTCGGCCAGCGCTTCGATCTGCGCGTCGGTCAGCGTCGCCTCCCGCGGCTGGATCGTCACCTCGATGGCGAGGCTCTTCGAGCCTTCCGGCACGCCCTTGCCGCGATAGACGTCGAACAGCGCGACATCGACGATCAGCACCTTGTCCGCCCCGCGCGCGGCGCGCAGCAGCGCGTCGGCCACGACCTTCTCCTCCACGATGAAGGCGAAGTCGCGCCGCACCGGCTGGAAGGGTGGCAGGTCCGGCGCGCCCTTCTTGCGCCGCTTGGGATCCGGGACGGCATCGAGGAACACCTCGAAGGCCACGGCGGGGCCCGGCAGGTCGAGCGCGGCGAGCACCTTCGGATGCACCTCCCCGAAGGTGGCGAGCACGGTCTTCGGTCCCTGCCGCACCACGCCCGAGCGGCCCGGATGGTAGAAGCCCGGCGCATCGGCCGTGACCTGCAGCGCGGCCATCGGCACGCGCAGCGCCTCCAGCACGGCGAGCGCGTCGCCCTTGGCGTCCAGCGCATCGACCGGGCGCGAAGGCGCCGCGACATGCCGCGGCGTCGCCCCATGCCGCACCCCGGCCGCGACCGCGGCCTGGCCATCCGGCGTGATGTCGCGATAGGCGGCGCCGAGTTCCGTCAGCGCCACGTCGGCGAAGCCGCGCGCCGCGTTGCGCGCGGCGGCGAGCAGCAGGGAGGCGACGGGCGTCGGGCGCATCTGGTCGAGATCGGCGGCGATCGGGTTGACCAGCCGCAGCGCGTCGGGCGTCTCGCCGAAGATGGCTGCGGTCTTCGCCTCCATGAAGGCGAAGGTCACCGCTTCCTGCATGCCGCGCGCGGCCAGCACGCGCCGCGCCAGCGCCGCGCGCGCCTGCTTCGCCGTGAAGGCGGGCGGCGGGATGACGGCGAGCGCGGGCAGCGAGACCGCGGGCACGGCATCGAGGCCGCCCAGGCGAAGCACTTCCTCCACCAGGTCGCATTCCGGCTCGATCGCGGCCTGGCCCTCGGCGGCCTTCGCCGCGCGGGCGGGATCGAGGCCCTCGAACTGCGTCAGCGTGCCGCCGCCGGCGCGATAGGCCGAAAGGTCGCCGGCGATGTCGTTGCGCCAGGAGGGGACGGCGACCGTCACCTTCTCCGCATCGCGCGCTTCGACGGCAAAGCCCAGGCGCGTCAGCCGCGCGACGGACTCGTCCGCCGGCAGATCGAGCCCACCGTAGTCCCGCACGCGGTCGAAGCGCAGCGTGGCGGACCGCGTCCAGGCAGGCTCGGCGCCGGCGAAGGAGGTCTCGCTCGCCTCGCCGCCGCACAGTTCGATGATCATGCGCGTCGCCGCGTCCAGCGCATCCGGCAGGAAGGCGGGGTCGAGGCCGCGTTCGAAGCGCGCCCGCGCATCCGTGCGCACATCGTGCCGCCGGCCGGACAGCGCGATGCGCACCGGGTCGAAGAGCGCGCATTCGATGAAGCACTCGGTCGTGGCCTCGTCGCAGCCCGAATGCTCGCCGCCGATGACCCCGCCGAGCGCTTCCGCCCCCGCGGCGTCGGCGATGACGCCGTCCTCCTCGGTCAACGCGTAGGTCTTGCCGTTGAGCGCCGTCAGCGTCTCCCCGGCGCGGGCCATGCGCATCGTCAGGTCCGTGCCCTTCACCTTCGCCACGTCGAAGACATGCAGCGGGCGGCCGAGATCGAAGGTGAAGTAGTTGGTGATGTCGACCAACGCGCTGATCGGCCGCAGCCCGATCGCGACCAGCCGGTCCTGCAGCCATTTCGGGCTGGGCCCGTTCTTCACCCCGCGCACCGCGCGGCCGAGCACCCAGAGACAGGCGCGCGGATCCTCGATCTTCCAGTTCAGCGGCGCCTTGTAGGTCCCCGATACCGTTGGCGCCGACCACGGCTTCAGCGTGCCGAGCCCGGCCGCGGCCAGGTCGCGCGCGATGCCGCGGACCGACAGTGCATCGCCGCGGTTGGGCGTGACGCTGATCTCGATGACCGGGTCGTCCATCCCGGCCCAGGTCACGTAGGATTCGCCCAGCGGCGCATCCGCCGGCAGGTCCACGATGCCGCTATGGTCGTCGCCGAGGCCCATCTCCCGCGCGGAGAGCATCATCGCCTCGGACTTCACGCCGCGGATCTCGCCCGCCTTCAGCGTGATGCCGGTGCCGGGGATGAAGGCGCCGGGCAGCGCCGCCACACCCATCATGCCGGTGCGGGCATTGGGGGCGCCGCAGACGACCGACAATTCGCGCCCGTCGCCGACATCGACACGCAGCGCGCGCAGCCGGTCGGCATTCGGGTGCTGCACCGCCTCGATCACGCGGGCGATGCGGAAGGAAGCGAGCGCGGCGCCGCGATCCTCGATGCCTTCGACCTCGAGGCCGATGGCGTTCAGGGTGCGGGCGATCTCATCGACGCCGGCGGCGGTGTCGAGGTGGTCCTTGAGCCAGGACAGCGTGAACTTCATTGCATCGGCCTCGTGTCCTTGGAGGGGCCTTGCCCCTCCAAACCACCCCACCAAAGGCCGAAGGGCCTTTGGAAACCATCACTCGGCGCCGCGCCGGGCGCGACAGTCCAACAGCCAAAAACAGAAGGGGGATTCGGGGGAATGCTTTCCCCCGACCTTTCAAACACCCTCATGCAACGTCGCCGGCGCCAGCGGGCTGCTCGCGTAATGCCGCAGCCAGCGGATATCGGCCTCATAGAAGGGGCGCAGGTCGGGGATGCCGTGCTTGAGCATGGTGATCCGCTCGATCCCCATGCCGAAGGCGAAGCCCTGCCACTCCCGCGGGTCGATGCCGCAATTGGCGAGCACCTTCGGATGCACCATCCCCGAGCCAAGGATTTCCAGCCAGTCGCCGCCCTGGCCGAGCTCCCCGGTCTTGCGGCTCCAGCCGATGTCGACCTCCATCGAGGGCTCGGTGAAGGGGAAGTAGGAGGAGCGGAAGCGCACCGGCAGGTCGGAGATGCCGAAGAAGGCGCGCAGGAAGTCGATCAGGCAGCCCTTGAGATGCCCCAGCGTGATTCCGCGGTCGATCACGAGGCCCTCGACTTGGTGGAACATAGGCGAATGCGTCGCGTCATGGTCGGCGCGATAGGTGCGCCCGGGGACGATGACGCGGATCGGCGGCGCCTGCGTGATCATGGTGCGGATCTGCACCGGCGATGTGTGGGTGCGCAGCACGGGGCGGCGGCCATGCGCCTCAGGCAGGTAGAAGGTGTCGTGGTCCTGCCGCGCCGGATGGTGGTCGGGGATGTTGAGCGCGCCGAAATTGTGCCAGTCGCTCTCGATGTCCGGCCCTTCCGCGACCGCGAAGCCCATGGCGCCGAACAGCGCCGTGAGTTCCTCCATGGTCCGCGCGATCGGGTGGATGCCGCCCTCGGCCGCGGTGCCGGCGGCGAAGGGGCGCGGCGGCAGGGTCACGTCCATGCGTTCGGCCGCCAGGCGGGCGTCGAGCGCGGCGGCGTCGAGCACCACGCGGCGCGCGTCGAGTGCGGCCTCGATCGCGCCCTTGAGCCGGTTGAGCGCGGCGCCGCGGTCCTTGCGCTGTTCGGCGGGCACGGCGCCGAGGCCCTTGAGCAGCCCGGTCAGGCTGCCGGACTTGCCGAGCACGCCGACGCGCACGGCATCGAGCGCGCGCAGGTCGGCGGCGGCGGCGATGGCGGCCTCCGTCTCGGCCTGCAGGGAAGCGAGGTCGTCGTTCATGGGCACCATGTCCGGAACATGCGAAGGGCCGCGCCCCGGTCACCCGGGATGCGGCCCTCTGCTAGACGCTGTGATGGCCCCGGGAAAGCCCCGAGGCCGCCGGCCTCAGGCGAGCTTCGCCTTCGCCTGCTCGACCAGCGCCGCGAAGGCCGCCGGTTCGTCGAAGGCGAGCGCGGCCATGACCTTGCGGTCCATCTCGATCCCCGCCGCCTTGATGCCGGCGATGAAGCGGGAATAGGTCAGGCCGTGCTCCCGGACCGCGGCGTTGATGCGCTGGATCCAGAGGCCACGGAATTCGCGCTTTTTGTTGCGGCGGTCGCGATAGGCGTATTGCAGCGCCTTCTCGACGCGCTCGAGCGCGGGGCGGTAGGCGGTCGAGGACCGGCCGACATAGCCCTCGGCGAGCTTGAGAACCTTCTTATGACGGGCGTGCTTGGTGACGCCGCGCTTTACACGAGCCATGGTGCGTCCCCTTCCTTACCGGTCCAGCCCATAGGGCAGCCACTGCTTCACGGTATCCCCGTCCTGCTTGTCGAGGACGAACATGCCGCGGTTCTGGCGCTTCATGGTGGTGGTCTTGGCGGTCAGGCAGTGACGCTTGTTGCCCGCACCCGCCTTCACCTTGCCGGAGGCGGTCAGCCGGAAGCGCTTCTTCACGCTCGACTTCGTCTTCATCTTGGACATTTGGCCCTCCTCGGGGTCGCGCTTCCCGCCTTGCGCCCGGATGCCGGGGCCGCACCATGCGGCGGGGAAGCATCCCGGCCAGGCATGTCCGTGGGCGGCCTGGCGCGGGGAGGCGGGCCTATACCCCTCCCCGCCCCCTCACGCAACCCGCATCGCCCGGCAACGGAGCCTTCACCATCCCCGGTGTTACCTGTGCACCGTTCCCGCCCCGCGACGGAAGGCCCGCCCGTGACCATCGCCGATGCCCTGCCGCCCATCGCCGCCGACGCCGTCCGCGACGCGCTCGCGCCGCAATTCGCCGAGATGCGCGCCTTCCTCGACCGCCGGATCGCCGAGCTGAGCGCGGAGGTCGCCGCCTCCGTCCAGCTCATGGGCATGAGCGAGGAGAACATCGCCGGCCGCATCGCCGAGGTGCATGCCCAGATCGCCCGCCTGATCGCCATCCCGGCCAGCGGCGCCCGCAATTCCGGCCTTGAGCTGGAAGCCGTGGTGCAGGCGACCGAGACCGCCGCCGACACCATCCTGGAGGCCGCCGAGGCCATCCAGACCTGGCTCGACAGCGGCAGCCAGGACCCGGCCGGCATCGCCGCCCTGACCGAGAAGGTCAACGAGATCTTCCAGGCCTGCTCCTTCCAGGACCTCACCGGCCAGCGCATCCGCCGCGCGATCAAGCAGCTGCAGCAGGTTGAGACGATGCTCGAAGGCCTCATGCCCGGCGGCACGCCCGCCGATGTGCCGAAGCTCGAGGTCATCGGCCATGTCGAGACCGTCTCCCCGGCCGCGGCCGCCGGCCCCGACCTGGCGCAGGACGACATCGACCGGCTCCTGAACGGCTGACCCCGCCGCCCGGGCGGGGCTGGCCCGCGCCGGAAGCCCTTGGATCGCGCGGGCCGGCGGGGCATATCCCGCCAGCATGGTTCCATTCCGCAAGATGCACGGCCTCGGCAACGACTTCGTCGTGCTGGACGCGCGCGCCGGCGCGCTGCCCGTGACACCCGCCCGGGCGGCCGCGATCGCCGACCGGCACCGCGGCGTGGGCTGCGACCAGTTCATCCTGCTGGAGCCGCCGCCGCCCGGCGCCGATGTCTTCATGCGCATCCGCAACCCGGACGGGTCCGAGGCCGGCGCCTGCGGCAACGCGACGCGCTGCGTCGCATCGCTGGTCGCCGATGAGCGGGGCGCCGACCGCGTCGTGGTGCGGACCATCGCGGGCGACCTGCCGGTCGAACGCCTGCCCGGCGGGCTGTGGCGGGCCGATATGGGGCCCGCTCGCCTCAGCTGGCGGGACGTGCCGCTGGCACGGGAGGTCGACACGCTCCACCTCCCGCTCGCGCTCGGCCCCGTCGCCGATCCTGCCGCCTGCTCCATGGGCAATCCGCACGCGACCTTCTTCGTGCCCGACCTCGACGCGATCGATGTTGCGCGGCTCGGGCCCGCGCTGGAACGCGACCCGATCTTCCCGGACCGCGCCAATATAGGCTTCGCGCAGGTGCTGGGGCCGGATCGCATCCGCCTCGTCATCTGGGAACGCGGGGCGGGGCTGACGCTCGCCTGCGGCTCGGGCGCCTGCGCCACCATCGTCAACGCCGCGCGCCGCGGCCTGACCGGCCGGCGCGCCGCGGTCGCGATGCCGGGGGGGGAGCTGGTGATGGAATGGCGCGAGGCCGACGGCCATGTGCTGATGACCGGCCCGGTCGCCACCGCCTTCACCGGCACGCTCGACCTCGAGGCCTTCGCCCCATGAGCGTCGAGGTCCTGACCTTCGGCTGCCGCCTCAACACCTATGAATCCGAGGCGATGCGCGATCTGGCGACCAAGGCCGGCCATGCCGGCGCCATCGTGGTGAACACCTGCGCCGTGACGGCGGAGGCGGAGCGCCAGGCGCGCCAGGCGATCCGCCGCGCCCACCGCGACAACCCCGGCGCGCGCATCATCGTCACCGGCTGCGCCGCGCAGATCGCGCCCGAGAAGTGGTCCGCCATCCCCGGCGTGGATCGCGTGGTCGGCAATGCCGACAAGCTGAAGCCGGAGACCTGGGCCGCGCTCGACGCCCCACCCGCCCCCGTCACGGACATCATGGCCGCGACCGAGACGGCGGCGCACCTCGTGACCGAATTCGCCGGCCGCGCCCGCGCCTTCGTCCAGGTACAGCAGGGGTGCGACCATCGCTGCACCTTCTGCGTCATCCCCTTCGGCCGCGGCCCGTCGCGCAGCGTGCCGATCGGCGCCATCGTCGAGCAGGTGCGCGTCCTGGTCGCCGCCGGCTACCGCGAAGTGGTGCTGACGGGGGTCGACATCACTTCCTACGGCCCGGACCTGCCCGGGCGGCCGAGCCTCGGGCAGATGGTGCGCCGGCTGCTCGCGTTGGTGCCGGACCTGCCTCGGCTGCGGCTGTCCTCGCTGGATCCGGTCGAGGTGGATGAGGATCTCTGGCGGCTGATCGCGGAAGAGCCGCGGCTGATGCCGCATCTGCACCTGTCGTTGCAGCATGGGGCGGACCTGATCCTCAAGCGCATGAAGCGGCGGCACCTGCGCGCGGATGCCATCGCGCTGGCCGAGCGGGCGCGCCGCCTGCGCCCCGAGATGGTCTTCGGCGCCGACCTGATCGCCGGCTTCCCGACCGAGACGGAGGCGCATTTCGCCGAGACGCTGTCGCTGGTCGAGGCCTGCGGCCTGAGTTTCCTGCACGTCTTCCCCTATTCCGAGCGGCCGGACACGCCGGCCGCGCGCATGCCGCAGCTGCCCGTGCCGGTCCGGCGCGAACGCGCGGCGCGGCTGCGGGAAGCCGGTGCGAAGGCCGCCGCGCGCCTGTTCGCCGCGCGCGTGG
>NZ_JACADQ010000192.1 GCF_016106015.1 Neoroseomonas rubea | reverse complement strand
GAATCCGCCTTCCGCGCCGCGCTCGCCCGCCGCCCCGGCTATGGCCGTGCCGCGGCGAACCTCGCCGCGCTCCTGCATGCCGCCGGCCGCACCGCCGATGCGGCGGAGGCGGTGGAGGCCGCCATCGCCGCCGGGGCACCGGAGCTCCATGGTCGCGCCGGCCGTCTCTGGGCCGCGATTCACCGGCCGGACCTCGCGCTGCCGCATCTCGAAGCGGCGCTCGCCGCGACGCCCGGGGACACGGTGCTGCGCAACGAGAGGGCTGGCGCGCTGATGGCGCTCGGACGCCCTTCCGCCGCCGCGGCCGAATTCGCGCGCGTGGTCGCGGCGCGGCCGGACCGTCCCGACCTTCGGGTAAACCTCGGCGTCGCGCTGCACCAGGCGGGCCGGGCGGAGGAGGCCGCCGCGGCGCATCGCGCGACCATCGCGGCGGATCCAACCTGCCGCGCCGCGTGGCATAACCTGCTGCTGCTGGCGAACTACCTGCCGGGCATGACGGCGGAGCAGGTGGCGCGGGAGCATCGCGCCTATGGCGAAGCCTTCCCGCCGGCCCCGCCGCCCGCCTTCCCCAATGCCCGCGACCCGGAGCGAAGGCTGCGCATCGGCCTGCTCTCGGGCGATCTGCGCGCGCATCCGGTGGGGTATTTCCTGCGCGGCCCGCTCGCCGCGCTCGACCGGCGCCGCGTCGAGGTCATCGCCTATGCCAATCAGGATGGCGGGGATGGCGTGACGCAGCGCCTGCGCGTGCTCTGCGACGGCTGGCGCGGCGTGAAGGCGCTGGACGACGCGGCACTCGCCGCCGCCATCCGCGCCGACGGCATCGACATCCTGCTCGACCTGTCGGGCCATACCCAGGGCACGCGGCTGCCGGTGCTGGAACGCCGGCCCGCGCCGGTGCAGGCGGGCTGGATCGGCTACGCGAACACGACCGGCTCACCGGCCCTGGACTGGATCATCGCCGATGTGGCGACGGTGCCGCAGGCGGAAGAGCACCTGTATGTGGAGCGCGTGATGCGCCTGCCTGGCTGCTACCTGTGTTTCGAGCCGGAGGGCGCCGTGGCGCCCACGCCCCCGCCCATGCTGCGGCGCGGCCACCCGGTGCTCGGCTGCTTCAACGCGCCGACGAAACTCCATGCGGGCGTCTTCGCCGCCTGGTCGCGCATCCTCGCGGCCCTGCCCGATGCGCGGCTGCTGCTGAAGTCCCGCCAGTACGACGATGCCGGGGTGGCGGAGGCGACGCGCGCCCGCTTCGCCGCGGCGGGTGGGGATGCGGCGCGGCTCGACCTCGAAGGGCAGAGCCCCTACGCCGCCTATCTCGCGCGCTATGCCGACGTGGATTTCATGCTCGACCCCTTTCCCTTCCCGGGAGGCACCACGACGGCCGAGGCGATCTCCGCCGGCGTGCCGACGCTGACGCTCGCGGGCCGCGGCGGCATGATGAGCCGGAACGGGGAGACGCTGCTCACGGCGGCGGGCATCGGCGACTGGATCGCGCCGGATACGGAGGACTATGTCGCGCAGGCGATCCGCCGCGCGCGGGACCCGGCGGCGCTGGCGGCGGTGCGCGCCGGCCTGACGCTCGGCCCGATTGCCGACGCGCCAGGCCATGCGCGCGGGCTGGAAGCCGCCTTCCGCGCCATGTGGCGGGACTGGTGCGCGCGGCAGGGCTGAACCTTGCCGACGGCGCGCCGCGCGCCATCTCTGCGGCCATGCAACGGAACCGCCTGCGCCGCCGCGCCGTGCTGGGCCTGCCGGGCGTGCTCGCGCCCGGCCTTGTCGTCGCGCAGGCGGCGCCCTCCGTGGACCTGTTGCTGGTCCTCGCCATGGATGCCTCCGGATCCATCGACGAGGACGAGTTCCGGCTGCAGCGCGAAGGGCTCGCGGAGAGCCTGACGCACCCGGCGGTGCTCGCCGCCATCGCCTCGAAGCCCAACGGGGCGATCGCCGTCGCCATGGTGGAATGGGGCAGCCCCGGCGGCGCGGCCACGGCGGTCGACTGGATGGCGGTGCGCGACGCGGCCTCCGCCGCCGCGCTGGCCGAGGCGATCCGCGCCGCGCCGCGGTCCCGCCAATCCTACAACGCGATCGGCGACGCCATCGCGCATTCCGCCGCGCTGATCGCCGCCGCCCCCTTCCGGTCGGAGGACCGCGTCATCGACGTGGCCGGGGACGGGCCCGACATGCGTTCCTACCTGCCCGCCACCGCGGCGCGCGACGCGGCCGTCGCGCAGGGCATTGTCGTCAATGCGCTGGCCATCGAGGTCTCCCCCGTCACGCGCTTCGGGGAACCGCTGCGCGTGCATTACGAGCGTGAGGTGATCGGCGGCCCGGGTGCCTTCGTCATTGCCGCCGAGACGCGCCAGGACTTTGCGCGGGCCATGCGCGCGAAACTGATCCGGGAGATCGCCGGGGTGCCGCATGGGGTCGGTTGAGCGGCGCGCGCTCCTCGCCCTGCTGGCCGCCGCCCCCGTCGCGGCGCAGGGCGTGGTGCCGGACTGGGTCGCGCTGCTGCGCGGCGGCGGGCATGTGCTCTACATGCGCCACGCCATCACGGATCGCAGCCAGGTGGATACCGGGCGGCTCGGGGACCGGCAGGGGCAGCGCAACCTTTCCCATGCCGGGATCGCGCAGGCCCAGGACATCTCGGCCGCCGTCGCGCGGCTGCGCATCCCGCTCGGCGCCGTTCGCAGCAGTCCGGTCTTCCGCGCCGTCGACACCGCCGGGATCATGGCGCGCGGGATGCCGGTCGACGTGACGATGGACCTGGTCGCGGACGACTACACGGCCGACATCCCCGCCGCGATGGCCTCGCTCCGCCGCGCGCTGGCGACGCCTCCCGCGCCCGGGCGCAACACGCTGCTGGTCGGCCACATCCACAAGTTCGGCCCGGCCGCGATGGGCCGGATGCTGCGGCAGGAGGAATTTCCCGAAGGTGCGATCGCCATCGTGGAACCCCGCCCGCCCGGCTTCGTCCTGCTCGGCGTGCTGCGGCCGGAGGAGATCCTGGCCGCCGCCGCTTGACCCGGCGCGGCCGCCACGCCGAGGCTGCCGCGTCACGGAGGCACGACATGGCGGATGATCTGCTGGACGCTGCGGTCGCCCGCGGCATCGCGAATTTCGAGGCGACGAGCGGCCAGGTGCCCGACGGCTTCCGCCTGCTGCTGCAGCACGCGCCCGGCGCCTTCGCCGGCTACGGGCTGCTGCGGGAAGCGGCGATGCGCGCGCCGGAGGCCGGCGGCGCGCTCGACCTGCGGACCAAGGAACTCTGCCTCGTGCTGCTGGATGTGCTGGCCGGCGCGACGGAAGGTGCGAAGTCCCATGCCGCGAATGCGCTGCGGCAGGGGCTGACGCTGCCGCAACTGGCCGAGGGGCTGGTGCTGTGCATCATGGTCGGCGGCATCACCACCTGGAACCGTAGCGGGCGGGTGGTGCTGGAACATGCCGCCGCGCTCGCGGCGCCGCCGGCCGATACCAACGGCAGGAGTCCCTGACCCGTGCCGAGGCCGCGAATTCGGCACGCCAGAGGTCTGGCGAGCCACGGAAACCGGAGGTTCCCGCCCGGCACCTGAGGGCATGAAAATGCGGATGCCAGCGGTCGAAGACTTCGGCCGCCGGTATCAGACGTAGCCCGGCCCCTCGATCGCCGGGAAGGCCTCGAGGAAGCGCTCATCCACCTCGACGCCGATGCCCGGCGCCTCGTTCGGGCGGACATTGCCGTCGGCGCCGATCGTCCAGGGCGTGCTGCCCAATTCGTCGCGGAACCTGTTCGCCACCGAGATGTCGGCCTCGAAGTAGCCGCCATTCTCGATCGCGGCGAGGAAGTGGATGGACGCCGCCTGGTTCACGCCCGTCATGGACGAATGCGGGTGGATCGGGATCTTGAAGGCGCTCGCCATGCCAGCGATGCGCATCGCTTCCGTGATGCCGCCGCATTTCGACAAATCGGGCTGCCAGATGGTGATGACGCCGTCTTCCAGCACGCGGGTGAATTCGTAGCGGGTGAAGTGGTTCTCCCCCGCGGCGAGCGGCGTGGCGCCATAGCCGCGCGCCTGGGCGTAGCAATGGTGGTCATGCGCGGGGAAGGGTTCCTCGAGCCAGCCGATGTTGAGCCGGTCCATCTCCGGCATCACCTGCCGCACCTGGTCGATGGAATAGCCGATATTGGCGTCGGTCAGGATCGCCATCTCCTTGCCGAAGGCGTCGCGCACCGCCTCCATGCGCGCGATGTCGTCCTTCACCGTGTCGCCCACGCGCAGCTTCAGCGCGCGGTAGCCGGCCTCGATATGCGGCCCGGCCTCGTCGATCAGCTGCGCCGGGGGCTGGTAGCCGAGCGCCACGCCGCCCGCATAGGCGGGAACGGGGCGCGCCGCGCCGCCGAGCAGCTTGTAGAGCGGCAGGTTCAGCGCCTTCCCCTTGGCGTCCCACAGCGCCATGTCGATGCCCGACATCGCCATCGCGCAGCCCGCGCCCATGCCGTGCGAGGCCAACTGGTACTTGTAGATGCGGGCGTTGATGCCGGTCGTGTCGAAGGCGTCCATGCCGAGGATCAGCTGGCGCAGCGTCGTCTCGATCAGCTTGGCGACGGCGGTGTGCGCGCGGCCATGATGGCTTTCGCCCCAGCCGACGATGCCGTCCTCCGTCGTCACCTTCACCATCACCGCGTCGCGCTTGACCGCCTGGCCGATGCCGAGGCGCGGCCCGCCCGCGGGCAGCGGGAAGGACGTGGGGAAGGCGCGGACATCGACGATCTTCATGGCGGCGGTTCCTCCTGCATTGCGCGGGAGGCTGCCAGCCGGGCACGGGGTTTGCAAACCACGCCGCGCGGGCAAGGATCGCACACCCCAGCCGAGGAGACGCCGCATGGCCACCGACCCGATGGACGCAGCGAAGGAGGCGATCCGCCTCTGGACCAGCGTCGCCTGTCCGAACGCGGCGGCCGCGCGCGCGCTGGAGGATTTCCCCGCGCTGATCCGCGAATTCGAGGCCCTGCGCGGCACCATCGCCTTCGAGGACGAGCCTTCCACCTTCGAAGCCGCGCTGCGCGCGGAGAAGGAGCCGGGCACATGAGCGACCTCACCGCCCTGTCCGCCACCGAGGCGCATGACGCCTTCCGAAAGGGCGAAGCGACCGCCGAGGCGCTGGTCCGCGCCAGCCTCGTGCGCATCGACGCGCATGACGGCAAGGTCAACAGCGTCATCCGGCTCGATTCTGACGCGGCGCTGGAAGCCGCCGCCGCGCAGGACAAGGCGCGCGCGGCCGGCATCCTCGCCGGCCCGCTCGCCGGCGTGCCGATGATGCACAAGGACATGTACTACCGCGCGGGCAAGGTCTCGACCTGCGGATCCGCCATCCGCCGCGACTTCCGGCCCGAACGGAATTCGACCGCGCTGCTGCGCCTGGACGCGGCCGGCGCGATCGACATGGGCACGCTCAACATGGCCGAGTTCGCGCAGAACCCGACCGGCCACAACCGCCATTTCGGCGACTGCCACAACCCGTGGAACCTGCCCTATTGCACCGGCGGCTCCTCCTCCGGCTCCGGCGCGGGCGTCGCGGCGCGCTTCTTCGCCGCCGCGCTGGGCTCGGACACCGGCGGGTCGATCCGCCTGCCGGCCTCGATCTGCGGCGTGACCGGCATCAAGGGGACGCAGACCCGCGTCTCCCGCGCCGGCGTGATGCCGCTGTCCTTCTCGATGGACAATGTCGGGCCGCTCGCCCGCACGGCGCGGGACTGCGCGCGGATCATGCGCGTGATCTCCGGCCACGACCCCGCCGATGCGACCAGCGCGCCGGAACCCGTGCCGGACTATGAGGCCGCGCTGACCGGCGACCTGCGCGGCCTGTCGGTCGCCGTGCCGCAGGAATGGTTTTTTGAGGGCGCGGACGACGTGGTGGTCAAGGGCTTCGAGGCGTCGCTCGAGGTGCTGAAGGCGCGCGGCGCCAAGGTATCGCGCGTGTCATGCCCCTCGCTGCGCGCCATCGGCACCTATGTGGCCGTCGTCAGCCGGGTCGAGGCCGCGACGATCCACGCGCAATGGATGCGGGAGAGGGCGGACGACTACGCGAAGCACCTCTCCGGCCGGCTCTATGGCGGCTACGCCATTCCCGGCACCTGGTATGTAGAGGCGCTGTCGGCGCGCGGCCCGCTGCTGCGGCAGTTCTGCCGGGAGGCGCTGGCGGAGCACCACGTCGTCGCCACGCCCTCGCTGCGCATGCGCGTGCCCACGCTCGCCGAGACCGACATCGACGCCGATCCGGCAAACTGGGCGCGGCACATGGCGATCTCGGCCAATACGCGGCCCTTCAACTACCTGGGCCTGCCGACGGTCAGCCTGCCCTGCGGCTTCGACGATCGCGGCCTGCCGATGGGGCTGCAGATTGCGGCACGGCCCTTCGGCGAAGGGCGCGCGCTGATGGTCGCCGATGCCTACCAGCGCGACACGGGCTGGCACGCCCGCGCACCCGCGCTGGCCTGAACCGCTACCCGCGCAGCGCCTTGATCTGCGCGGGATAGCCCGAAGGGTCCACGGCGACATCCACCAGCACGGGACCCTTCGCCGCGCAGGCCTGGTCCATGGCCTGTGCGAACTCCGCCTCGGTTTCGGCCGCGAGGCCGATGCCGCCCATGGACCGCATCGCCGTGGCCAAATCCGCGCGCGGCCAGCCCAGCGCGCCGTCGGGCAGGTCGCGCGAATCCTTCTTGATGTCGATCAGGGACAGCGTCGCGTCGTTGAACGCCACGACCACCAGGCGCGCGCCGAGCACCGCCGCCGTCGCGAGTTCCCCCAGCCCCATCAGCAACCCGCCATCGCCGGTGAAGGCCAGCGCCCCGCGCGCCGGATCGTGCAGCGCGGCGGCAATCCCCGCCGGCACGGCGAAGCCCATGGTGGCCAGCCCGTTCGAGATCAGCAGGTCGCCCGGCCGCGCGCATTGCCAGAAGGTGGTGGCGGGGAACATGTGCGCGCCCGCATCGACCGCGACGCGCGGATCGAAGCCCGCCTTGCGGCAGGCGGCCTGCGCGATCTCCACCACGCGCTGCGGCCCGAGCCCGGCGCCGCGCCGCGGGTCGTTCGCCAGCGCGTGCAGCCAGGCATCGCGCAGCGTGGCGATCTCCGCCACGCTCCAGGCCGACCGCGCGGCACCTTCCGCGAGCGCGGCCATCGCCGGCGCGATCAGCCCCGTGACGGCGGCGGCGGGCTGGCGATAGGGCAGGGCGCGCGGGGCGGTCGCGACCTCGATCACCGGCACCTCCCACCGCCAGGGCTTGGGTATGAACTCGACCGGGTCGGCGCCGACCATCACCACCGCATCCGCCGCGTCCAGCACCGGGCCTTCCGCCGCGCCGCCGGTGAAGATGCCGGCAAACAGCGGATCGGCATCCGCCACCACGCCCTTGCCCTTGTAGGTGACGAGCACCGGGCAGCCGAGGGCGGCGGCCAGGGCGCGCGTCTGAGGCGCGGCATCCACCGCCTCCAGCCCGACGATCATCACCGGGCGCCGCGCTGCGGCGAGCACGCGGCGCGCGGCGGCGATCGCGGC
>NZ_JACADQ010000191.1 GCF_016106015.1 Neoroseomonas rubea | reverse complement strand
CGCGCCGGCCGCGCCCGCGGCCGAGCCGCCCGAGGCCGTGGCGCTGCGCCGTCGCGCGGCGCAAACAGGCTGGTACCAGACCATTGACCTCGGCCATGGCGTGCTGACGCCGGGCGAGTTCAACCACATCCCGCACCTGCCGAAATACCGGCTGCCGGAGGATCTCTCCGGGCGGCGGGTGCTCGACATCGGGACCTTCGACGGCTTTTGGGCCTTCGCCTTCGAACGGCTTGGCGCGGCGGCGGTGATGGCACTCGATGTCGAGACCTTCGGCGACATCGACCTGCCCCCGCCAGTGCGCGCCGCGATGGACCCCGCGACGCTCGCGACCCCGGTCGGCCGAGGCTTCGCCATCGCGCAGGACGTGCTGGGATCGCGTGTCGAGCGGCGCCTCGGTAGCGTCTATCGGCTGAATGAGGCGGAGGTCGGGCGCTTCGACGTGGCGCATATCGGCAATGTGCTGGTGCATCTGCGCGACCCGGCGCTCGCGCTGCAGCGGATGCGCGCGGTGACGCAGGGCTTGGCCATCGTGTCCGAGACGGTGGACGAGGACCTGGACGGCATGGGGGACGCGCCCCTGATGCGCTACATGGGCGGGCAGGAGAACTGCAACTGGTGGCGCTTTTCCACCGCCGCGCTGCTGCGGATGGTGCGCGATGCCGGCTTCGCGCGGGCGGAGGTCGTGGCACGCTTTGCCATCCCGCTGCGCGGCAGCGCGCGGGACCAGCGGCAGGTCGTGATCCACGCCCATACCGGCTGAGGGGGTCGCCGTATCGCGCCCGCTCATGGGCGCGACCAGCCGAACTCATTGGCGCGGCGCGCGATCCTGGCGCATGAAGCGGCCTGTCGAGAGGAGCCGCCCATGGCCTATTTCCAGTCCAAGCCCGTCGCGGGCCGCCACTTCCTGCAGATCCCGGGCCCGACAAACGTGCCCGACCGCGTGCTGCGCGCCATGGACAACCCCACCATGGACCATCGCGGCCCAGATTTCGGGAAGCTCGGCCAGCAGCTGCTGGAAAAGGTCCGGCATGTCTTCAAGACCGAGAGCCATGTGATCATCTACCCGGCCTCCGGCACCGGGGCCTGGGAAGCGGCGCTGACCAACACGCTGTCCCCCGGCGACCGCGTGCTGATGTGCGAGACGGGCTGGTTCGCGCATCTCTGGCACGAAATGGCCGGGCGGCTCGGCATCGTGACGGATTTCGTCAGGACCGACTGGCGCCGCGGCGCCGATGTCGCGCAGATCGAGGCCCGCCTGCGGGAGGACAAGGACCACGCCATCAAGGCGGTCTGCGTCGTGCACAACGAGACGAGCACGGGCTGCACCAGCCGCATCGACGAGGTTCGGCGCGCGATGGACGCCGCGGGCCATCCCGCGCTGCTGCTCGTCGACACCATCTCCTCGCTGGGCTCCATCGACTACCGGCACGACGAATGGGGCGTCGACGTCACCGTGGCGGGCAGCCAGAAGGGGCTGATGCTGCCGCCGGGCCTGTCCTTCAACGCCATTTCGGCCAAGGCGCTGAAGGCCAGCGAGACGGCGCGCCTGCCGCGCTCCTTCTGGGACTGGAAGCCGATGCTGGCGGCCAACGCGACCGGCTACTTCCCCTACACGCCGGCGACGAACCTGCTCTACGGGCTCGATGCCGCGGTGGACATGCTGATGGAGGAAGGGCTCGAGAACGTCTTCGCCCGCCATGACCGCCATGCGGAGGCCACGCGCCGCGCCGTGCGTCACTGGGGCTTCGAGATCCAGTGCGCCGAGCCGCGGCACTATTCCTCGGCGCTGACCGCCGTGCGCCTGCCGGAAGGCCATTCGGCCAACGGCCTGCGCGCGACGATCCTCGAGAACTTCAACATGAGCCTCGGCAACGGGCTCGGCCAGCTGAACGACCGGGTCTTCCGCATCGGCCATCTCGGCGATTTCGGCGACCTCTCGCTGATCGGCACGCTGGGCGGGGTGGAGATGGGGCTGCGCAAGGCCGGCATCCCGCACCAGGACGGCGGCGTTCAGGCGGCGATGGCCTATCTCTCCGGCAACGGCTGAACGTCCCAGCGGTCGCAGAAGGCGGCGATGTCCTCGGTCTGGAACTCGGCCACCCGCGCGAGCACCGTCTCGAAGGGCCAGTCCCACCAGGCGATGCGGGCGAGCCGCGCGGCGATGTCGCGCGGGAAGCGCTCCCGGATCGGCCGGGCGGGCACGCCGCCGACGATCGTGTAGGGCGCCACGTCGCGCGAGACGACGGCGCCGGCGGCAAGCACCGCGCCGTCGCCGACCGTGACACCCGGCAGCACGATGACGCCGTGGCCGATCCAGACATCGTGGCCGATCCGCACCCGGTCCCCGCGGCGGTCGGCGAAGAAGGCCGCGTCGCGCACCGCCGCCGCGTCGTAGTATTCGGGCACGTAGGTGAAGCGGTGCAGGGAAGGTCGGCCCATCGGATGGTTCGGCGCGCCGATCCGCACATCGGCCGCGATGGCCGTGAACTTTCCGATCTCGGCATCGGCCACCATGCAGTCCCGGCCGAGATAGCTCGCATCGCCGATGGTCGCGTATTCGATCGCGCAGCGTTCGCCGATCTCGCACTGCCGGCCGATGCGCGCCTCGCGCAGCCGCGCGGTGGGGTGGATCGCCGTCTCGGCGATCTTCGGGGGGGATGCGTGATCGTTCATGCGTGTCTCCGCGCGCGGAACAGGTTATTGTGATCGCAGAGTCGCGCAAACGTCGCGCGACCGTCACGAACGGGACCCCGCTTGCCGCGGGGTTGAGCGCGGCTCATGGTCGCGCGACGCCGAGGGGGAAGCATCGTGCCGGCGCCATCGAGGTCAGCAGCCCGCCCGGCGGGCATGGTGCCCTGGTCGGCGGCCGCGCGGCTGCGACGCGCCGAGGTTCCGTCCGAACGCGAGAACGCAGGATACGCATGGCCGAGATCGACCACATCGTCATTGGCGCCCTGAGCCTCGAGGACGGGGCGCGCTACGCGGAGGCCCTGCTCGGCGTGAAGCCCTCCAAGGGCGGCGCGCATGCGGGCCTCGGCACGCACAACATGCTGATCGGCATGGGGGCGAATTGCTACATCGAGATCATCGCGCCCGATCCCGCCCAGCCAGAGCCGCCGCATCCGCGGCTCTTCGACCTCGACGACGCCTCGCTCCGCCCGATGCTGGAGGCCGAGCCGCGCCTGATCGCCTATGTCGCCTCCACCCCCGCGCTCGACCCGCTGGTCGCGCGACTCGGCACCTCCCATGCCGGGGAGATCGCCTCCATGTCCCGCGGCGACCTCCGCTGGCGCATGGCCTTCCCGCCGCAGCGCCAGGACATGGACAACCTCATCCCGCCGATGATCCAATGGGAAGGTGAGCGCGCCGCGAAGCACATCCGCGATTCCGGCTGGCGCCTCACGGCGCTCGAGGCCGAGCATCCGGACGCCCAGGCGCTGCGGACCGCGCTCGGCGCCCGCGGCCTCGGCGATGCGGTCAAGGTGAAGCAGAGCCCGCATCCGCGCCTCGTCGCACAACTGCGCCACCGGGACGGGCGCGAGGCCACGCTCACAAGCGCGTAGCGTGCGGCGCGGCCGATGCATTATCCTGGTCCCCAGGACCCCCGCGCGCGGCGCGCCGCGCCGCGGGGCTGGTCAGCCTTGAACCGGGGTCGCATGCCGCGCCGCATCGTCGCGCCGATAGCGCCACACGCTCGCCGGCGGCAGGTTGAGCGGCGTGAAGGCTTCCCGACGCGCCGTGAGGCCGAGCGCCTTCCAGGGCAGTGGGGAGGTCACGCAATAGGTGTAGAGCAGGAAGCCACGCCCGGGTGCCACTGCCTCGACGGCATCGACGAAGGCCCGCTGGCGCGCGATCGGCAGCAGCACGAGCGGAATGCCGCAGATCGCGGTGCCGATGCGCCCGTGCAGCGCCGCGGGCAGCGCCTCGGCCAGGGCGAAGGCGTCGCCCTCGATCACCGTCACGCCCGGCAGGGCGCGGGACAGGTGGCGCGCCATCTCGGGCACGATCTCGACGACCACCAGGCGCTCGGGCGGCACGCCGCCGGCGAGCAGCGCGCGGCTGATCGCGCCCGTGCCGGCGCCGAGTTCGACCACCACCTCCTCCGGCCCGCGCGCGACCAGCGCGGCGACCTTCTTCCCGAGCGCGGGGGAGGACGGGACCACCGAGCCCATCTGCAGCGGATTGGCGAGCCAGCGGCGCAGGAAAAGGCCGATGCCGCCCGGACCCTGGGGCGAAGGACGGTCTCCGAGGGTGATCCCCGACATGCAGTGCTCCGTGACAAAAAGGTGACGATTCAAGGGGTTGGCGCCCTGGCCCTGATATGGCGCGGTCCCGTGTCGCGCCAGTTACCGTTGCGTGTCGCAGGGGGCTGCGCGTGACCGCCCGCGTCCTTGTCGTCGACGACGTGCCGGCCAACCTTCGCCTGCTCGAGGCGAAGCTGCGCGCGGAGTATTTCGAGGTGGCGCTAGCCGCCTCGGGGCCCGAGGCGCTCGCCCTGTCCTCCGCCTGGTCGCCCGACATCGTGCTCCTCGACGTGATGATGCCGGGCATGGATGGCTACGAGGTCTGCCGCCGGCTCAAGGCGCAGGACCAGACCTCGCACATCCCCGTCGTCATGGTCACCGCGCTGACCGAGCAGTCCGAGCGCGTGCGCGGGCTCGAGGCGGGGGCGGACGACTTCATCTCGAAGCCGGTCGACACGGCGCTGCTGTTCGCCCGCCTGCGCGCCTTGCTGCGCGTGAAGCAGGTGCTCGATGCGTGGCGCGTGCGCGCCGAGACGGCGCGGGAGCTCGGCTTCGAGCAGCCCGGCGCGCCGGCCGAGGAATTCATGGGATCGCGGCTGCTGCTGGCGGGCGCCGAGCCGTCCGAGGCCGCCGCGGTCGCCGCCGCCGTCGCGGCCGATGGCATGATCCTCGACCTCGCGCCCGACGAGCCCGCGGCCTGGGACATGCTGCAGGACCAACTGCACGACCTCGCGCTGCTGAGCCTCCCGCTGGCGGGCGGGGATGCGCTGCGCCTCGCCTCCCGGCTCCGCGCCCATGCCGAGAGCCGCGACCTGCCGCTCGTGCTGCTGGCGGGGGAGGAACAGCGCCAGTCGGTGCTGCGGGCCTTCGACCTCGGCGCGTCGGACCACGTGATGCGGCCGGTCGATGCGCCGGAATTGCGCGCACGCGTGCGCAACCAGTTGCGCCGGCGGCGCTACCAGGACCTGCTGCGCGAAAGCCTCGACCGCTCGCTCGAACTCGCGGTGACCGATTCGCTGACCGGTCTGCGCAACCGGCGCTATGTGCGCCGCCATCTCGAATCCCTGCTGCGGACCGGCGCGACGGCAGCGGTGCTGCTGATCGACGTGGACCGCTTCAAGCCGCTGAACGACCGGCATGGCCACGCCGCGGGGGATGCCGCGCTGCAGGAGGTCGCCGGACGGCTGCGGGAGCATCTGCGCGCCGTCGATGTCGTCGCGCGCTATGGCGGGGAGGAATTCCTCGTCGTCATGGCCGGGGCGGGGGAGGAAGAGGCGCAGGCCGTGGCCGAGCGGCTGCGGCTGGCCATTGCCGACGTGCCTGTCCCGGCGGGCAACCTGCTGCTGCCCGTCACGGTGTCGATCGGCACCGCGGTCGCGCGCGGCCAGGCGGCGGCGGACGGGCTGATCGCGGCGGCCGACGCGGCGCTGTACCGCGCCAAGGAACGCGGCCGGAACCGGGCGGAACTGGCCACGGCCGAGGATTGGGGCGCGGCGCCGGAATAGTCCCGGCCGGACCGGGCCCTGGCGCCCCTCGGAGCGCGCCGCGCGGGATCGGCGCGCCGGGACTGCCTCTCACCACGACGAAAAGGGGCGCGCCCGGCGGGCACGCCCCTGACTTCGCCAGAATCGGGCGGGTTCAGCCCGCCCGGGGCATCACTTGATCTTCGCTTCCCGGAAGACGACGTGCTTGCGCGCGACCGGGTCGTACTTCTTCTTTTCCATCTTCGCCGTCATCGTGCGCGTGTTCTTCTTCGTGACGTAGAAGTAGCCGGTGTCGGCACTGCTCACGAGGCGGATCAGGATCGTATTCGACTTCGCCATGACATGACTCCATGGCCCGGGGGCTGAGAGGCCCAGGGCGCGAGAGCGCGGAACCTAGCGTCCGCCGCGCCGGCGTCAAGCGAGAAAGGGGCGCAGGGGCCTCAGGACGCGCCGATCAGGATGCCCGTCGCGAGCACCAGCCCGCCGCCCAGCAGCACCTGGAACATCGCCCGGCGCACCGGTGTTTCCATGTAGCGGTTCTGGATCCAGACGATCGCCCAGAGCTCGACGAAGACGATCACCAGCGCCAGCGCCGTCGCCGTCCAGAAATGCGGGATCAGGTAGGGCAGGGCATGGCCCAGCCCGCCCAGCGTCGTCATGACGCCCGAGGCGAGGCCCCGCTTCCAGGGCGCGCCGCGGCCGGACAGCTTCCCATCGTCATGCGCCGCTTCCGTGAAGCCCATCGATATCCCGGCGCCGAGCGAGGCCGACAGCCCCACCAGGAAGGTCGTCCAGGGGTCCTGCGTCGCGAAGGCCGTGGCGAAGATGGGCGCGAGCGTCGAGACCGAGCCGTCCATCAGCCCCGCGAGCCCCGGCTGCACCCAGGTGAGAACGAATTGCCGGCGCGCCGCCGAGACCTCCTCCGCCCCCGCCGCACCGCCCAGATGCTCCTCGGTCAGCCGCGCCGCGCCCGCCTCGTGCCGCGCCTCGGCCGCGGCGAGGTCGCCGAGCAGCCGCCGCACCTCCGCATCCGTGCTGCGCGACGCGGCGGCGAGGTAGAAGGCGCGCGCCTGGTGCTCCATCGCCTCCGCCTCCGCCCGGATCCGCTCGAGGCCGAGGTTCTCGACGAGCCAGACCGGCTTGCGGGCGTAGAAGTCGGCCACGTGTTCCCGCCGGATCGGCAGGATCAGGTCGCCGAAGCGGGCGCGGTAGAGGTCGATCAATTGCCGGCGGTGCTCGTTCTCCTCCGCCGCCATGGCATCGAAGATGGCGGCCGAGGCGGGATAGGTCTCCCGCAGCCGGCTGGCGTAGAGCGCGTAGATCGCCCCGTCCTCCTCCTCCGAGGAAATGGCGAGTGCGAGGATCTCCCGCGGCGTCAGGCTATCGAAGCGCCGGCGGCTCGAACCGAGGAAGGGCAGGAGGCTGACCATGGGGCGGGTTCCGGGACCTTCGGGCGTCTTGCGGGCAGGTGGCATGGGCGGATGGGAAGTCCAGCCCGCGAAGGCATTGATCCGACGGCATTCCGGGCCCGGACGCCAGGGGGGGGCTGCCGATCCCCGGCCGGTCGCGCCATCCGATCACGCTGAATCCGCGTGATCGGGTTTCGTGCCGTAGGATCAGTGGTTTGCGGGGCAGGGCATCCGCTCGGCCGCTGCGGGCGGAGCGGCTATCGCTCTACCGCGCCATCGCCGCCCGCAGCGCCAGCGGATCGGTCGCCAGCGCCCGGGCGAGCGGGAGGTCGGGATCGGATGCCTCGCCCGGCGGGCAGGTGGCGCGCAGCCGCGTCGCCGTCTCCGCCGGCACCGGGTGGCGCAGGCCGCGCAATTCCGCCAGCGCCGGTCCCATCGGCCGCGCGCCGGCGCGCAGC
>NZ_JACADQ010000190.1 GCF_016106015.1 Neoroseomonas rubea | reverse complement strand
CGCGCGGGCCGGCGTGACGCGGCGCCCATCGCGCGGGCGCCGGCCATGCTGACCTGCCGGGGCAGCCCCAAGCGCCTTCCTCCCCCACCGGTCCCCTGCCCCGGCGCGCGCCTCGACCCGAAGCGCTTCGTCGTGCCTTGCCGCCGCCAGAGGCAGACTGCCGCGCCATGACGATGACCCTTCGCCGCCCGCTCCTTCTCGCCGCCCTCGCGGCCCTTCCCCTGCCCACAACCGCCCGCGCCGCGACCACCAGCCTCGCGCTCCGCCCCGGCGGGCCGCGCGTGCCGATCGCGACGCGCACCCTGCCCGCCGAGCGCGGCGAGGCCTTCGCCATCGCCTTCGGCACGCAGGGCGAGATCCGCCTGCCCACCTGGTATGGCGACGGCCGCGTGCTGCGCGCCCTGCCGGTCGCGGGGCGGGAGGTGCTGCTCGCCGAATTCCAGGGCAACCGCGGCACCGGCGTCGCGCAGAAACTGGCCGCGGTGATCGGCTGGGACGACGCGGCGGGGCTCCGCATCCTGACCATCGAGACGCTGTCCTTCCGTGACGCGCAGACCAGCGCCGCATCCCGCCGCATGACGGGCGCGCTGGAGCCGACGACGGCCCGCGACGCGCTGCTGCTGCGCCATGAGACGGTGCTGCGCCGCGGCCGCGGCCCCGACCGGCGGGAAGCCTGGACGACGCGCCTCGCCTGGTCCGGGACCGGGCTGCCCACCGCCCCCGCCACGCCGCCCCGCGCAGGGGAAGTGCGGCTTCGCGTGGACGCGGCGCGCGCGCGCATCCACGCCCTGCTCGCCCCAGCGCCGGTGACCGATGCGACCGGCCTCGACTACGACGAGGCCGGCATCTGGGCCGTTGGGTACGCTGACGCGGTCAGCTGAAGGCGCGCGACGGCGCGGGGTCGAAGCCGTCCGGGGTGATGCCGCGCGGGCGGATCATCTCGTAGGGCGCGCGCGGGAGGAAGCGGCCGGTGCCCGGTTCGGCCTGCACCTTGCCGTCCTTCATCACCACATCGCCGCGGCGGATGGTCATGACGGGCCAGCCCGTCACCTCCATCCCCTCATAGGGCGTGTAGTCGATCGCGTGCTGCATCAGCGCGTTGGTGATCGTGACCTTCTTCTTCGGATCCCACAGTGCGAGGTCCGCGTCGCTGCCCACCGCGATCATGCCCTTGCGCGGCGCGAGGCCCATCAGCCGCGCGGGATTGGTGCAGGTCAGGCGCACGAACTCGTCGAGCGTGATGCGGCCCTTCGAGACACCCTCGCTGAAGATGATCGGCAGCCGCGCGGCGAAGCCGGGGATGCCGTTCGGGATGTCGCGGAACACGGCATCCGACCCGTTCTGCCGCTTGCCGCGGTCGCCCTCGAAGGAAAACGCGCAATGGTCGGAGGAGATCACGTCGAGCGTGCCGCGGCGGATCATCTCCCACACCCGCGCATGTTCCTCCTTCGTCCGCGGCGCCGGGCTGCACATGAACTTCGCCCCCTCGAAGCCGGGGCGGTCCATGTCGGCGGCGGTCAGCGCCACGTATTGCGGGCAGGTTTCGCCCCACACCTTCACGCCGCGCGCCTGGGCGCGGGCGATCTCCTCCGCGGCTTCCGCGCAGGACACGTGGAAGACCTGGATCGGCTGGTCCACGAGTTCCGCGAGCGCGATGGCGCGGTGCGTCGCCTCGCGCTCGACGACCGGCGGGCGCGCCCAGGCGTGGTATTTCGGCGCGGTCATGCCGTGCTTCAGCAGCTCATGCGTGCGCCAGTTGATGGCCTCGTAGTTCTCGCAATGCACGGTGACGAGGCAGCCCAGTTCGCGCGCCTTGGTCAGCACGCGGAGGTACTGCGCGTCCGACAGGTGCAGCGGCTCATAGGTCAGGAACACCTTGAGGCTGCGCACGCCCTCGGCCACCACGCGGGGCACTTCATCATCCATCACCGCGTCGGTCGGGTCGGAGATGATCTGGTGGAAGGAATGGTCGAGCATCCCGCGCGCCGCCCGCGCCCGGTAGTCGACGTAGCGGTCCCAGACGCCGAATCCCTTCCATTGCGGGATGAAGCAGACGACGGAGGTCGTGCCGCCCGCGAAGGCGGCCGCCGAGGCCGTGGCGAAGGTCTCCTCGTTCACCGTGACCGGCGGCTCGGCCGCGCCGGTGCTGGCATAGCCGCCGCGGGAGGGTTCCTCGATATGGCAATGGCTGTCGACGCCGCCCGGCAGCACGAGCAGGCCGTCCGCCTCCACGACACGCGCGGCATCCGCGATGCGCTCGGCCAGCGCGACGATCCGCCCGTCCTTCACGCCGATGTCGCAGCGCACCGTGCCGAAGCCCGTCGCCACCTGCCCGCCCCGTACCGCCAGGTCGAATTCCGCCATGGTCTGCCCCCGTCTGCTGCACCGCGAGAGTGCGGCGCGGCAGCCGCCGCGACAAGCCTCAGCGCGGCGTGATGATCAGCTGCATGCCCCCCCGCGGGCGCAGCGCGAGCCGGCAATTCGGCCGCGGCGTGAAGCCCGGGGCGAGGGCGAAGCGGAAGCGCCGGAACAGGGTGGTAACGAAGGTCCGCACCTCCGCCGTGCCGAAGGCGGCACCGGCGCAGATGCGCGGCCCGATGCCGAAGGGCAGGTAGGCGTAGCGCGGCCGCGGCCGGGCCTGGGGGCCGAGGAAGCGCTCGGGGCGGAAATGGTGCGGGGCTTCCCACAATTCCTCATGCCGGTGCAGCAGCCAGGGCACCGCGAGCACCACATCCCCCTTCCGAATGCGCCAGCGGCGGATGCGGTCCGGCTGCGTCGCCTGGCGGGCGAGCACCGCGACGGGGGGATAGAGCCGCATCGCCTCCTGGATGAAGGCGCGGGTGTAGTCGTGGGATTTCGAGGCGCGCACCTCGATCGCGATGCGGTCGGCCGAGGGCGGGTGCAGCGCGGCGAGCATCGTCGTCCAGGTCAGCGTGATCGCGGCCCCCTCGCTGCCGGCGAGCAGCAGCATCACCACCTCGTCCAGCAGCCTTTCGCCGGCGAGGATGGGCGAGCCGTCCTCCCGCCGTGCGGCGCGAAGGGATGCGAGCAGCGGCGTGCCGCCCTCCGGCCCCGCGGCGGCGATCAGGGCGGCGACGCGCGCGCGGATCTCGGCGGCCAGGCGATTGGCGCGCGCGCGGGTCAGCCAGCCGGCGACGTCCGGCAGGCCGATCAGCCCGAACAGGTCCACCACCTCGGCCGTGTCCTGGTAGGCGGTGAAGGTGCGCGCGATCTCGGCCGCTTCCTCCCGCGGCACGCCGGGGCCGAAGACGGCGAGCAGCATCACCCGCGTGATCGCCGCGGCATAGGCGACCGCGACGTCGACGGGCCCTTCGGCGCGGGCGAAATCCTCGGCCAGTTCACCGGCCGCCTGCTCGAAGCAGGGCTCGAAGCCCGCGACGACGGAAGGATGCAGCGGGGGGACGATGGCGCCGCGCTTTTCCGCCCAATCCTCCCCCGAGGCGATGAAGGCGCTGCCGCCGATCACCGGCCGCAGCGCATCCTCGAGGAAGCGGCTTTTCCGTTGGTAGGTCTCATGGCGGGTGACGAAGACCTCCCGCACCACGTCCGGGGTATTGGCGACGAGGATCAGCCGCCCGGGCAGGCGGGCGGAGAAGACCTGCCGGCGATAGGCGTCCTCGGGGAAGATCGAGAGCACGTCCCGCCGCGCCTGGAGCAGGCCGGCGAAGGCCGAGAGCGCGCGCCCGACCGGCGGCGGCATCGGCGGGATGAAATCGGCGGCGCTGGCATCCATTGCGATATCACAATGGTACCGCGCGCCGCGGCGCCTGTCACCGCCGGTCGGCGGCTTCCGTCCCGTAGCCGCGGCCGTAGCGGCGTTCGAGGCGCCGTTGCACGAAGTCCCAGGCGGAGGTCATGAGCAGGTAGTAGATCGCCGCGACGACGAAGAGTTCCAGCACCAGGAAGCGTTCCTGGATCAGGATCTGCGTCCGGCGCAGCAATTCCTCCATGCTGATGACGCTTGCGACCGAGGTGGTCTTGAGCAGCCCGTTCACGGAATTGCCGAGCGGCGGGATGATGATGCGCAGCGCCTGCGGCCAGACGACGAGGCGAAAGGCCTGGACGCGCCGGAGGCCGAGGGCCAGCGCCGCTTCCCGCTGCCCCTTGGCGACCGAGAGGATGCCGGCGCGCACTGTCTCGCTGAGATAGGCGGCCTCGTTCAGCGAAAGCCCTAGGAGTGCGGCCTGCACCACGCTGAAGCGCAGGCCGAACAGCGGCAGGCCGGTGTAGATGATGAGCAACTGAACCAGCAACGGCGTGCCGCGGAAGATCCAGCAGTAGAAGCCCGCCGCGCCGGACAGCGCGCGGTTGCCCGACAGCCGCATCAGCGCCAGCCCGATGCCCAGCACCAGCCCCGCGGCGAGCGACGCCGCGGTCAGCCAGAGCGTGGTCAGCGCGCCTTCCAGCAGGAAGGGGTTCAGGAGGTAGTCGAAGAACCCCTGCCAGGACCAGACCTGCACCCTTCAGGCGATCACTGCGGCCCGACCACGGCGAAGCCGCCTTCGGCGAGCGAGACGCCGTAGCGGTCGAACAGTGCCTTGAGGCTGCCATCCTGGTTCATCTGCACGAGCACGCGGGACACCGCCTCGGCCAACGGGCGGGAGCGGAAGGCGAGCGCGGCCGGCGTCGGGAACAGCCCGTGCAGCACGCGCGGGAACTCGCCGCGCTGGTCGAACTCTGCCGCGACCGCGTCGATCGAGGTGACGGCTTCGACCTGCCCCGCGCGCAGCGCCTGGAAGGCGAGTGCGAAATTGTCGAAGGTGCGGATGTTGATCGGCCGCCCGCCCGCCTGCTGGAGCGTCTGGCTGATCTCGCGCAGGCGGCGCTCCTCGAAGCCGCCGATCTCGACGCCGACCGTCCGCCCCGCCAGGTCCTGCTGCGCGCGGATGTTGAGCGGATTGCCGCGCGCGGCGGAAATCGCGACCGCGTTGTTCTCGTAGCGGATCATGTGCATCATCCGCGCGCGTTCTTCCGTGTAGAAGATGCCGGTGTTGATCATGTCCCAGCGCCGCGCGGCGAGGCCCGGGATCATCGCGCTGAACTCGATCCGCACATATTCGGGCGTGAGGCAGAGCCGGCGCGCGATCTCCGTCCCCAGCTCGACCCGCATCCCCTGCAGCTGGCCCTGCGCGTTGACGAATTGCAGCGGCGGCAGCGTCGGGTTTGTGGACATCACCAGCGTGCGCGGCTTGACGAGCTCGCTGTCCGGCACGGCCGGCGTGCAGGCGGGCGCCTGGGCGAAGGCCGGGCCGGCGGCGAGCGTCGCGGCGGCGGCCGCGAGAAGGATGCGACGGTTCATGCGGATGTCTCCCTGCTATTCCGCCGCCTGTGCGGCAATGCCCATCAGCCCGATGCCCTGCAAGACCTGCGCCAGCGCCGGCATGTCCGCCGAGGGCAGCGGCAGGCGCGGCGGCCGCGGCGGGCCCATGTCCATGCCCATCAGCCGGAACGCCGCCTTGGTGCCCGAGACGTAGCGCGGCCCGCCCACCCAGGGCAGCAGCGGTGCCAGTTTCCGATACAGCGCGAGCGACTTGTCCCGGTTCGCCTCGAAAGCCGCGGCGTCGAACATCTCGGATGACAGGCGCGGGGCGACGTTGCTGCACACCGCGACCCAGCCGATCGCCCCGAGCCAGGCGCTCTCGTAGCCGAGCACGCCGGCGAAGACCTCCATCCGCTCGCCGCAGAGCGCGATGATGTCGCGCACCCGCGTCGCCTCCAGCGTGCTTTCCTTGACGTAGCGGCAATTGGGGATGCGGCTGATCTCGGCCAGCATCGCGGGCGTCATGTCGACATTCGCGGTGGCCGGGTTGTTGTAGACCATGATGGGGATGCCGATGGCCTTCGCCACCGTGTCGTAGTGGTGCACCAGCTCCGCCAGCGTCGGCACGGAATAGAAGGGCGGGATGATCATCACCCCGTCCGCGCCCTGGGCTTCGGCTTCCTTGGATATCGCGACGACCTCCCGCGTATCCTCCGCCCCCGTGCCGACGACGACCGGCACGCGGCCCTTCGCGCTTCGGATCACCGTCTCGACGATCGCCGCGCGTTCCTCGCGCGAGACGGACAGGAACTCGCCCGTCGAGCCGAGCGGGATGAGGCCCCGCACCCCTTCGCGCACCTGGTATTCGACAAGCCGCGCGAGCGCCGCGTGGTCCACCGCCGAGCCGTCGGGCGTGAAGGGCGTGATCAGCACCGTATAGGTGCCGAGGAAGGGCTCTCGGGACATGCGGCCTCCGGGGATGGACGCGCGCGGGGCGCGTGCGATGATCGGAGACCCTTTTTCGGCACCCGGCAAGGCCATGCGTCTGACATCGCCCACCATCACCCGCGCCGCGGCGCCGATCCGCTTCACCTTCGAGGGCCGCGAGATCGAGGCGCTGCCGGGCGAATCCGTCGCCGCCGCGCTCTCGGCCGCCGGCATCCTCGCCTTCCGCAGCACGGCCAAGGGCGCGCCGCGCGGCCTGTGGTGCGGCATGGGCGCCTGCTTCGACTGCATCGTCACGGTCGATGGCCGCGCCGGGCAGCGCGCCTGCCTGGTGAAGGCGGAAGCGGGGATGCGCGTGGACGGCGCCCCGCCCGCCGAGCCCGCGCCACTTGCCGAACCGCCCGCCGCGATCGCCGAGCAGCCCTGCGACATCCTCGTCGTCGGCGCCGGCCCCGCGGGGCTGTCCGCCGCCATCGCCGCCGCGCGGGCGGGTGCGAAGGTGGTCGTGCTGGATGAACGGGGCGAAGCCGGCGGGCAGTACCTGAAGCCGCTCGCGAAGAGCCACGCCAACGCGGCGCCGGACGCACAGTTCCGCAAGGGCGCCGCGCTGGTCGAGGAGGCGCGCGCGGCGGGTGTCGCGATCCGCCAAGGGGCGACTGTCTGGGGCGGCTTCGCGCCGGACGAGATCGCAGCCCTCATCGACGGCACCGCCACCACCTTCCGCCCCAGGCGCCTGATCCTCGCCCCCGGCGCGCATGAACGCCCCGTCCCGGTGCCGGGCTGGACGCTGCCCGGCGTGATGACGACGGGCGCGATGCAGACGCTGGCTCGCGCGCAGCGCGTGAGCCCGGCGGAGCGCGTCGTCATCGCCGGCTCCGGCCCGCTCAACCTGCAGCTCGCCTGCGAATTGCTCGCCGGCGGCGTGCGGGTCGCGGCGGTGGTGGAAGCCGCGCCGAAGCCGGGGCTCGCCGCCTGGCGCGACATGCTGGCGCTGGCGCGGTCCTCGCCCGACCTCGCCTGGGACGGGCTGCGCTACCTCGCCACGCTCAGGCGCGCCGGCGTGCCCGTCATCTGGGGCGGCACGATCCTCGCCTGCGAGGGCACGGACCGCTTCGCCGCGCTGCGCATCGCGACCCCATCGGGCGAACGCCGCATCGAGGCCGGCGCCGCCGCGCTCAACATGGGCTTCCAGCCGGAGACCGGCCTCGCCCGCGCGCTCGGCTGCACGCAGCGCTTCGTCACGGAAGGCCCGGGGGCCGAGATCGGGCGGCTCGAGACCGAGACGGATGAGGAAGGCCGCACCAGCCTCGCCGGCGTCTTCGCCATCGGCGACGGTGCCGCGATCGGCGGCTCGCGCATCGCGCTCGCGCGCGGGCGGCTCGCCGGCCTCGCCGCGGCGCGGGAGATCGGCCTCGCCGCGCCGGAGGATGCGGCCG
>NZ_JACADQ010000019.1 GCF_016106015.1 Neoroseomonas rubea | reverse complement strand
TCGCCGGCCGCATTGCGCGGCGCGCGGCCGGACAGCGCCTCGGCCAGTCCGGAGCGCTCGGGGGCCACCTCGACCTCCGCGCCCTCGGCGGCGCCGCGCGGCTGCGGGCCCACGCGCACATCGACGCGGCGCACGCCGGCGTTCTCCTGCTGCCAGAGCAGGCTCAGCCGATCGCCGTAGTGGCTGCGGACCCAGTCGCGGAGGAAGCGGGTGGGCAGGTGGACGATGGCCTCGTCGCCATCCACCGAGGCAAGCGTCATCTGGCGCAGCCAGGTGCGGTACTCGACCTCGCCGACCTCGTCGCGGAGGCGTCCACGGATGCGGGCCCAGGATTCCGCGAAGGATGCTGCAGAGCGCGCGGTACCGGACCCGGGCTGCTTCTCCATCGCCATCCCCCTCAGCCGCCAATCCTGCCGGCGCGTCGTCGATCCTGCCAGCCCGAGGCCGACGGCCGCCGCACAATGTTAGCCAACCCTGCTCACGAACAGTAGCGCCCCTGGCACCCGGTGCAATCGTCAAAAACCGGATGCGTTGCGGCGTGAACAAGGCAAGTCACGCCAACAGCACAGGCGCGCGAACATCTTCGCGCCTGTGCGTTGGATACTTCGAGATTGTACAGAACGACGCCGCCAAACGGCGGCGTTGCTCAGCCCTGGCTTGCGGCCAGCGCCTTGACGCGCGCGGACAGGCGGGAAACGCGCCGCGCCACCGTGTTCGCGTGCATCACGCCCTTGGTCGCCGCGCGCTGCAGCTCCGGCTGCGCCGCGCGAAACGCGTCCTGCGCCGCCGCCTTGTCGCCAGACTCGATCGCTTCCTCCAGCTTGCGCACGAAGGTGCGCACGCGGGACTTGCGCGCCTTGTTGCGCGCGGTGCGCTTCTCGTTCTGGCGGATGCGCTTCTGCGCGGACGCGGTGTTCGCCATGGGGCTTCCGGTTCAACTCGGTCGAGGTTTCGAAGGTGCCGCGCCGGCGGGGGCCGCCACGGCGAAGGCGGGGGTTCTAATGCCGCGCGGCTTGCCACGTCAAGGCGGCGCGCAGCAGGAAATCCATGAACGCGGCTTAACGCTTGGCGCTCAACGATTTCCAAAGGTCGGCTTGCGCTTCTCGGCGAAGGCCGACATGCCCTCCTTCTGGTCCTCCGTCGCAAAGAGGCTGAGGAACAGCCGGCGCTCGGTGCGCACGCCCTCGGTCAGCGTCCCTTCGAAAGCGGCGTTCACCGCCTCCTTCGCCATGGCGACGGAAGGGGCGGACAGGGCGCCAATCTTCTCGCCGATCTTCACCGCCTCGTCGACCAGTTCGGCCGCTGGCACCACGCGGCAGACCAGGTTGGACCGCTCGGCCTCGGCCGCGTCCATCATCCGCCCGGTCAGGATCATCTCCATGGCCTTGGACTTGCCCACGGCGCGCGTCAGGCGCTGCGACCCGCCCGCACCCGGGATGATGCCGAGGTTGATCTCGGGCTGGCCGAACTTCGCGGTATCCGCCGCGATGATGAGATCGCACATCATGGCAAGCTCGCAGCCGCCGCCGAGGGCGAAGCCCGCGACCGCGGCGATCACAGGCTTGCGGATCTCGAGCACCGTCTCCCAGCGCTCGCCGATGAAGTCGTTGAGATAGACCGCGGGGAAGGTGCGGTCCTTCATCTCCTTGATGTCCGCGCCCGCGGCGAAGGCCTTCTCGCTGCCGGTCACGACGATGGCGGCGATGGCGGGATCCTTGTCGAAGCCGCGCAGCGCGTCGCCCAGCTCGCCCATCAGCTGGTCGCACAGCGCGTTCAGCGCCTGCGGCCGGTTGAGCCGTATGATCGCGACCTTCCCCCGGGTTTCCGTGAGGATCATCTCGTAGGCCATGCGCCTTCGTCCCTGCCGTGTGATCCCACACCCGTAGCGCAGCGGCGCCGCACCCTCAACGCTGGCGCCCGGGGCAGAAGAAGGTGGAGCGGCCCGACTGGACGATGCGCGCTATCCCTCCGCAGGGCGGAACGCCGGGGCAGCCTGGGCAGGGCTCGCCTTCCCGGCCATAGACCGCGAACTTTTCCTGGAAGCGGCCGACCTCCCCATCCGCGCGGACATAGTCGCGCAGGCTCGACCCGCCGGCGCCGATGCTTTCGGCCAGCACCGCCTTGATGGCGGGCACGAGCCGCGCCGCCCGCGTGCCCGGGATGGTGTGGGCAAGCCGGCGGGGCGAGATGCCGGCGCGGAACAGCGCCTCGCAGACATAGATGTTGCCGAGCCCGGCCACGACCTTCTGGTCGAGCAGCGCGGCCTTGATGGGCGTACGCTTGCCCTCGAGCGCCGCGGACAGCACGGCGGGGGTGAAGCCTGCGTCCAGCGGCTCGGGTCCGAGCGCGGCGAGGAAGCGGTGCCCGTCCTCCGCCACCGTCGGCACCAGGTCCACGCTCCCGAAGCGGCGGGGATCGACGAAGCCCACGCGCCAGCCATGGTCGGTGGCAAGTACCAGATGTTCATGCGCCTCGGGCGGCGCGTTGTGCCCACGCGCGTCGGACGCCGCCCCCTGCGGCCCGCTCCGCGGCGCCGGCGCCTCGCCCGCCCTGCGGGCGACCATGCGGCCGGACATGCCGAGATGGATCAGCAGGCTCTCCCCGCCGTCCAGCCGCATCAGCATGTACTTGGCGCGCCGCCGGAAGGAGAGGACGCGCCGCCCCTCGATGCGGCGGGCGAGGTCGGCCGGGAAGGGGAAGCGCAGGTCTGCGCGGCGCACCTCCGCCTCGACGATGCGGTGGCCTTCCAGCACGGCGGCCAGGCCGCGCATCACCGTCTCCACCTCCGGCAGTTCGGGCATGGTCCCTCCCCTTTCCCGCGCGCCACGCTATGTTGGGCGCACGATGAGCGACAGCCCCCTCGACAGTGCCGATTTCGGCTTCCGCACCGTTCCCCGCGCCGAGAAGGCGTCCATGGTGCGGGAGGTCTTCGAAAGCGTGGCCCCGCGCTACGACGTGATGAACGACCTGATGTCGCTTGGCATCCATCGCGTCTGGAAGCGGATCTTCGTCAACGCCATCGGCGCCTCGGCGCGGGAGACGCTGCTCGACCTCGCCGGCGGGACCGGGGACATCTCCTTCCTCGCGAAGGATCGCGGCGCGGGGCGCGTCATCCTGACCGACGTGAACCCCGCGATGCTGGAGGTTGGGCGCAAGCGGGCACTCGACCGCGGGATCGTCGATGGCCTCGACTTCATGGTGGTGGATGCCGAGCACATCCCGCTGCCCGACCGCAGCGTGGAGAAGGTCTCCATCGCCTTCGGCCTGCGCAACTGCACCGACAAGGACGCGGTGCTGCGCGAAGCGCGGCGCGTGCTCCGCCCGGGCGGGCGCTTCCACTGCCTGGAATTCTCGCGGCTGGAGATCTCGGCCCTCGTGCCGCTCTACGACGCCTGGTCCTTCAAGGCGCTGCCGGCGATCGGCGCGCGCGTGGCGCAGGACCGCGACAGCTACGAATATCTCGCCGAGAGCATCCGCATGTTCCCCGACCAGGAGACCCTGGCGGGGATGATGCGGCGCGCCGGGATGGAGCGGGTGTCCTTCCGCAACCTGTCCGGCGGGATCGTGGCGATCCACACCGGATGGCGGCTGTAGGTGACCGGCGCCGCTACAGGATGAACCATCCCGCTGAGGGTGCGGTGGTCGAGACGATGGTGATGGCGAAGTCCGCCGCGCGGTCACCGTTCATGTCGCCCGATGCCGTCCAGGTGTTCGTCCCGGTCGAGACCACGCGCAACTGCCCCGCGGCACCTGTGAAGGCGCCCGTGCCGATGTAGGCGAATGCCTGGTCGCCGGCGACGAGGTGGTTCGCGTCCATTGCTGAAAGGCCGATCCGGTCGCCCTCGGCGAAGGCGAAGTCGGCGATCCGGTCCGGCGTCGCGACCGCCGTGTCGGTGCGCGTCGAAAACTGGAACAGGTCCGCCCCCGCGCCGCCCGTGAGCGTGTCCTGCCCGGCCTGGCCGTCCAGCGTGTCGTTGCCGCCTTGGCCTTCGAGCCGGTCGTTGCCCCCCGCCCCGAGCAGGCGATTGGCGTTGCCGTTGCCGATGAGGGTGTTGGCGATGTCGTTGCCTGTGCCGTTCAGGACTGCTGCGCCGATCAGCATCAGCACCTCGATGTTCGCCCCGAGTGCGAAGCCCGTCCCGCTCGTCGCATGCACCGTGTCGGTGCCGGCACCCGCATCGTCCCACGCCACGTCGCCGGCGTTGACGATGATCAGGTCGTTACCAGCGCCGCCCTTCAGGCTGTCCATCCCGGCGCCGCCATCGATCGTGTCGTTGCCCGCGCCGCCGAAGACGGTGTCGGCGCCGGCGTTGCCGACGATCAGGTTCGCGAGCCCGTTGCCCGCCATGGACCGCGCGACGGTGGTGGTGGCGATGAGGACCTCGACCTCCGCGCCCAGGCTGAAGCCCGCGCTCGCCATCACGGTGTCCATGCCCTGGCCGGCGGCTTCCACCACGACATCGGTCACGGCGCTGGCGATGTAGAGGTCGTCGCCAAGCCCCCCGACCAGCCGGTCCGAGCCATCCCCACCGTTCAGCGCGTCGTTGCCGCCATTGCCGTTCAGCGTATCGGCGCCCGCCGCGCCGAACAGGCTGTCCGCCTCCGACCCACCGAACAGCACGTTGTCGCCGCTGCCACCGGCGAGCGTGACCGGCCCGCTCGGCTGGACCACCTGCCCGGGCAGCACGCCTGAGTAGTTCACGCCCTTGAGGTCCAGGTTCGCGGTGTAGACGCCCACCCCCGCCGCGGCCGCCTTGGCCTGCGCGTCGGCCACCTTGGCCGCGTTCCCCGCGACGTACTCGATCGCGACGACATCCTTGCCGGCGGCGATCGCGCGGTTGATGAGGTTCAGGCTCCAGTTCGTGACAGTCGTCGATTCAAGGGAACCATTGTCCTTGTAGAACAGGTTCTCCTTGTACATGCCGTCGATGGCATTCAGATAGGCATCGTGGACCAGCAGCTTCTCGGCGTTGTTCACCCAGATCTCGAATTGCGGGTTCTTCGCCTTGGCATAGGCCGAGAGATAGGTGACGAGGCTGACCATGGCCGCTTCGGCATTGCCGCCGGGGACGTTGCCCGCGGACCAGGCGCGCTCATACACGTCGACCACGTCGAAATAGATGCCGTCATATCCGGCGGCGATCATGCGATCGATGTAGCCCGTCGCGACCGCGCGCCATTCCGGCGTCCAGTAGGCGACGGCGTAGTTGCCGGCCCAATCGGGGTTTTCCGGCCCGATGATCGAAGGGGGGATGGTGTTGAAGTAATCGCGGTAGGTCTCGGCCTCCCCGATGCTGAAATAGCCGAGCAGGAGGCCGCCGCCGGGACCGCCGCCCATCTGAGCGACTTCGGCATTGGTGAAGAACTTGGCGTTGTCGTTATAGACGTCGATGACCTTGACGTCGAAAGGCGCGGCAGCAACCGCGGTCGGTTGGACCCCCGTCAGGACGTACATCCCAGTCTTAGGCATGGTCTGCTCCCCCTGTTCTCACCACTGTCTCCGTTTGGATACCCATGTTTCCCGATATTGCAAACGGGTGCTCTCTTGTTGTGATCTCGTTATGTTCATGACTGACATGGTCATGACACGACTTTGCCGCTATCTCATTTTGGAGCGGCGAGGTTGATCCAAAATTGAGATCATCGGCTCGCATTGCTCGTCGCAGGGTTGTGGAGGCTCGCGTCACGGGCCGAATCCGCGGCGTTCCGGCCATTGCACGGCATGCAAAAAAATCGCGGCGCCACATTTCCCGCGGCCCGGCCCGGCGGCCTTGCGCGGCGCGGAAAAACCGCCAAGCCTGACGCGATGCTCGCCGGCCGCCGCCTCCTGCTCATCGTCTCGGGCTCCGTCGCCGCCTACAAGGCGCTCGAATTCGCGCGCCTGGCGCGAAAGGACGGCGCCGAGATCATGGCCATCCTGACCGCCGGCGGCGCACGCTTCGTGACGAAGGAGGCGCTGGCCGCCATCACCGGCGCCCGCGTGCATGACGATCTCTGGGCGGCCGAGGCCGAGATCGGCCATATCCGCCTCGCTCGCTGGCCCGATCTCGTCGCGGTCATCCCGGCCTCGGCCGACCTGCTCGCGAAGATGGCGGCGGGGCTCACAGACGACCTCGCCACCTGCGTCCTGCTCGCCACGCGCGCGCCGGTGCTGGTCGCGCCGGCCATGAACCCGGCCATGTGGGGCCATCCTGCCACCGCCGCGAACATGGCGGCCCTTCGCGCCCGCGGCGTGCATCTCGCCGGCCCCGAGGACGGGCCGATGGCCGAGCCCGAAAGCGGCCCCGGCCGGCTGATGGAGCCGCCCCGGCTGCTGGAGGCGATCCGCGCTGCGCTTGGCGGCGGGCCGCTCGCCGGCAAGCACCTGCTCGTCACCAGCGGGCCGACGCATGAGCCGATCGACCCGGTGCGCTACATCGGGAATCGATCGTCCGGGAAACAGGGCCACGCCATCGCCGCGGCCCTCACCGCACTCGGCGCGCGCGTCACGCTCGTCTCCGGCCCCGTGGCGCAGCCCGATCCCCCAGGCGTGACGGTCGCGCGCGTCGAAAGCGCGCGGGAGATGCTGGCGGCCTGCGAAGCAGCGCTGCCGGCCGATGGCGCCATCTGCGCCGCGGCCGTGGCGGATTGGCGCACGGCGCGGGAGGCGACGCAGAAGATGAAGAAGGTCCCCGGCGTCGTGCCGCCGCCCCTCGAACTGGCACTGAACCCGGACATCCTCGCCACGCTCGCCGCCGCCGGGCCGCGCCGCCCGCGCCTCGTCGTCGGCTTCGCGGCCGAGACGGAAAGCGTCGTCGACAACGCCATTACCAAGCGCGCGAAGAAGGGCTGCGACTGGATCGTCGCGAACGATGTCTCCGGCGACGTGATGGGGGGCGCGGAGAACGCCGTCCACCTGGTCACGGCGGCAGGCGTCGAGGATTGGCCGCGCATGGCCAAGGAGGAGGTCGCGCGGCGCCTCGCCGCGCGCATCGCGGAGGCGCTGGCATGACCCATCCGATCATCGACGTCGTCCGGCTGCCGCATGCCGAGGGCCTGCCCCTTCCGTCCTACGCGACCGAGGGCGCGGCGGGGATGGACCTGCTCGCCGCCGTCATGTCCTCCGTCGTCATCCCGCCTGGCGGGCGCATGCTGGTGCCGACAGGGCTGCGCATCGCCATCCCGCCCGGCTACGAGCTGCAGGTGCGGCCGCGCTCGGGCCTCGCGCTCAAGAACGGCATCGTGCTGCCCAACAGCCCGGGCACGATCGACGAGGATTATCGCGGCGAGGTCGGCGTCATCGTGCTGAACGCCAGCGACGCGCCCTTCACCGTGGAACGTGGGATGCGCATCGCCCAGGCGGTCATCGCGCCGGTCGTGCGCGCCGCCTGGCGGGAGGTCGCCGAACTGCCCGAGACCGCGCGCGGCGCAGGAGGGTTCGGTTCCACCGGAACCTGAGACAGGCCCGCGGCGAAGACGGGCGAGGGAGGGACGAGACATGACCACCGACGCCCAGGGCAACGCGATCACCGCCGCATCGGATGCGGCCGTCGCGGCCTATGACCACGTCATCGACGGCTACCTGCGCTACCGTGCCGATGCCGGGCAGCGGCTCAAGGCGCTGACCACGCTCGACGGCGAGATGCCGATGGCGCGCGTGCTGCAAGGCGCCTTCGTCATGCTCGCCTACAACGCCGCCATGGTGCCCCGCGCGCGCGACGCCGCGGCCGCGGCCGCGCGGCTCGCCGGCACCGAACGGGAACGCGTGCACGCCGCCGCACTGCACCACTGGACCGAGGGCGAGATGGATGCCGCCCTCGGCGCGTGGGAGTCGATCATGGCCGCGCATCCGCGCGACATTGTCGCCTTCCGCCTGCACCATTTCTGCGCGTTCTGGCTGGGCCGCGCGGGACAGATGCTGCGCGCGGTCGACGCCGCCGCACCGCACTGGTCCGCCGCCGTACCGGGCTATGGCAGCATCCTCGCCTGCCGGTGCTTCGCCAACGAGGAAGCGGGCAACTACACGGTGGCCGAGGAAGCCGGGCGCGCGGCCGTCGCGCTCGACCCCGCCGACCTGTGGGCTTCGCATGGCGTGGCGCACATCATGGAAATGCAGGGCCGCCGCGCGGAAGGCATCGCCTGGCTCAAGGGGCTGGAGCCGCACTGGGACGGCGGCGCGAACCTCATGCACCACCTGTGGTGGCACCGCGCCATGTACCATCTGGAACGCGGAGAGCATGACGAGGTCCTCGCGCTGTACGACCGCGGCTTCCGCAACCTGGACAGCCCGCTGACCCAGGCCATGCCCGACCTCTACATCGACGTGCAGAACGCCGCGTCGATGCTGTTTCGCCTGTCCCGCCACGGCGTCGATGTCGGCGATCGCTGGGTCGAGCTCGCCGACAAGGCCGAGACGCGGATCGGCGACTGCCTGTCCACCTTCACCCTGCCGCACTGGATGATGGCGCTGGCCGCCACCGGCCGCTTCCAGGCCGCGGCGCGGATGCTGGACGCGATGCGCGAAGCCGCGCGCGGGCCCGGCACTGTCGCGCCGATCCTGCGGGAGTCGGCGATCCCGGTCTGCGAGGCGGTGCTCGCTCATGCGCGCGGCGATCATGCGGGCGCGGTGGCCGCGATGCGCCCCGCGCTCGGCGTGATGCACCGCATGGGCGGCAGCCATGCGCAGCAGGACGTGCTGGAGCAGTTGTTCCTCGACGCCGCGATCAAGGCGGGGGCGGAGGAGGATGCGCGCATGCTGCTGGAACGCGTGGCGGGGCGGCATCCCGTGGCGCCGGAGCGGCGCGTAGGATACGCGCAGGCGGCGCGAAGCGTCCGGCATTGAGGGCGGGGGCGAAGGGAACTTCTCCCCCCGAACCCCCCTCAACCTTCCTTGAATCCAAAGAAGGGAGGGGGTTCGGGGGAGGTTCGCCTCCCCCGACCTTGGTTGCGCCGCAACCACCCCGGGTCTAAGGCGCGCGCCATGACCGACCTCCTCCCCATCCGCCGCGCCCTTCTGTCCGTCTCCGACAAGACCGGCCTCGTCGAATTCGGCCGTTTCCTCGCGGCCCGCGGCGTCGAGATCCTGTCCACCGGCGGCACCGCCCGCGCGCTGCGCGATGCCGGCGTGCCGGTGAAGGACGTGTCCGAGCACACCGGCTTCCCGGAAATCCTGGACGGGCGCGTCAAGACGCTGGTGCCGCAGGTGCATGGCGGGCTGCTCGGCCGCCGCGACCTGGCCGAGCATGTCGCGCAGATGGAAAAGCACGGCCTCGCGCCGATCGACCTGGTGGCGGTCAACCTCTATCCCTTCGAGGCGACGGTCGCGAAGGGCGCGTCCTTCGACGACTGCATCGAGAACATCGACATCGGCGGTCCGGCGATGATCCGCAGCGCGGCGAAGAACCACGCCGGCGTCGCCGTGCTGACCGAGCCCGCGCATCTGGATGAGGTGCGCGCCGAGATCGAGGCGCGTGGCGGCACCACGCTGGCCACGCGCCGACGCCTCGCCGCCGCCGCCTATGCCCGCACCGCGGCCTATGACGCGGCCATCTCCGCCTGGTTCGCGCGCCAGGAAGGCCAGGATTTCCCGCCGCGCCTGGCCCTGCCAGGCCTGCTGCGCCAGGGGTTGCGCTATGGCGAGAACCCGCACCAGCAGGCGGCGTTCTACGTGGACGGCACGAACCGCCCGGGCATCGCGACCGCGGCGCAGGCGCAGGGCAAGGAACTGTCCTACAACAATCTGAACGATACGGACGCGGCCTTCGAATGCGTGGCCGAGTTCGACCGGCCGGCGATCGTCATCGTCAAGCACGCCAATCCCTGCGGCGTGGCGGTGGGCGCGGACCTCGCCGCGGCCTGGGACCGGGCGCTGCTGTGCGACCCCGTCTCGGCCTTCGGCGGCATCGTCGCAGCGAACCGGCCGCTCGACGCGGCGGCGGCGGAGAAGATCACGGCGATCTTCACGGAAGTGGTCATCGCCCCTGATGCCGACGACGCGGCGAAGGCGGTCTTCGCACGGAAGAAGAACCTCCGCCTGCTGCTGACCGGCGGGATGCCCGACCCGGCCGCGCCGGGCCTCGCCTTCAAGTCGGTCGCCGGCGGCTTCCTCGCCCAGTCGCGCGACGCGGGGCGCGTGAGCGAGGCGACGCTGAAGGCGGTGACGCAGCGCGCGCCATCGCGCAGCGAAATGGCCGACCTGCTGTTCGCCTTCCGCGTCTGCAAGCATGTGAAGTCGAACGCCATCGTCTACGCGAAGGACCTGGCCACGACCGGCATCGGCGCAGGCCAGATGAACCGCGCCGAGAGCAGCCGCATCGCTGCCTGGAAGGGAGAGGCCGCGGCGAAGGCGGCGGGTCTCGAGCGCCCGCTCGCGGAAGGCAGCGTGGTCGCCTCCGATGCCTTCTTCCCCTTCGCCGACGGTCTTGAGATCGCGGCCTCGGCGGGTGCGACGGCCGTGATCCAGCCCGGCGGTTCGATCCGCGACGCGGAGGTAATCGCGGCGGCGGACAAGGCGGGCCTTGCGATGGTGTTCACCGGGATGCGCCATTTCCGGCACTGAGGCCCGGTCATGGTGTCCAGAGGCTTTTCGGTCTCTGGCAGGGTGGCCGGGAGGGGCGGCGCCGCTCCGGTGAAGGATGATGCGCGCATGGACGAACTCATCGCCGGCTACCGCCGTTTTCGGCAGGAGACATGGCCCCAGCAGCGCGCGCTCTTCGAGGAGCTCGCGGCGCGGGGTCAACGGCCGCGCACCATGGTCATCGCCTGCTCGGACAGCCGCGTCGACCCGCAGATGATCTTCTCCGCAGCACCCGGGGAGCTTTTCGTCCTGCGCAACGTCGCGAACCTGGTGCCGCCCTACATGCCGGACGCGGCCTTCCACGGCACCAGCGCCGCGGTGGAATTTGCCGTGCGCCTGCTGCTGGTGGAACGCATCGTGGTGGTGGGCCACGCGTTGTGCGGCGGCATCCGCGCGCTGCTGGAAGGCACGCCGCCCGAGGCCCCTGACTTCGTCGCCGGCTGGATCAGCATCGCCGCCCGTGCGCGCGACGCGGCGCTACGCTGCGACGATCCCTCCGCGCGGCAGGAGGCGGCGGAGCATGAAGCGGTGCGCATCTCGCTCGCCAACCTCATGACCTTTCCCTGGGTGGCGGAGGCTGTGGCGGCGGGCCGACTCGCCCTTCACGGGGCGCATTTCGGCGTCGCCACCGGGCGGCTCGTGCTGCTCCAAGCCGAAGGGCCGGCCGCGGAGGCGTGACGCCGCCCGCCCGGCGGTGCGACACTCACCGGCTCGATTCGGGGGGGTCCGGATGCCAGGGGAAAGCCTCGCCATCCTCGGCGCGATCGGCGTCGTCGGCCTGTTGCTGCTCGTGCTGCTGCTGCGCCGGCCGGCGGCCGACCCGGTGCTGGCGCAGCGGCTGACCGACCTGCAGGCCGCGCTCGACCGCCAGGGGGAGCGCATCGCCGCCCTGCCGGCGGAATTCGAGCGCGGGCTCGCCCGGGAAGCCGCCACGATCGGCGAACGCGTGAACGCGGGCGCCATCGACCAGACGCGCGCGCTGGGCGAAGGCATGGGCCGCGTCGCGGACAGGCTGGCGGCGCAGGAAAAGGCGCTGCTCGACCGGCTGGCGGAGGATTCCGCGCGCGTCGTGAAGGCGCTGACCGAGCACAAGGACGACACCGCGCTGCTGCGCCGCGACGTGACACAGGGCATCGCCGAGATCCGCCTCGCCTTCGCCGAGGGCCTGGCCAAGCTGCGGGAGACCCTGGTCGAGGAGAATGTCCGCGCGCGCGACCAGCTCGATATCAAGCTGAAGGAACTGCGCGAAGGCAATGAGGCGAAGCTCGGCGAGATCCAGAAGACCGTCGACGAGCAGCTGAAATCCGCGGTCGAGAAGCAGATGACGGAAAGCTTCGCCCGCGTCATCGACCAGTTCACCGCGGTGCAGAAGGCGATGGGGGAGGTGCAGGCCGTCACCACCCAGATCGTCGACATCAAGCGCCTGTTCTCCAACGTGAAGACGCGCGGCGGCTGGGGGGAAGCGCAGCTGCGCGCCCTGATCGACGACATCCTGCCCCCCGGAAGCTACGAGGCGAACAAGCGCCTGTCCGAGGACACGGCCGAGGCGGTGGAATTCGCCATCCGCATGCCGACGGAGAATGGGCGGGAGGTGTTCCTGCCCGTCGACGCGAAGTTCCCGACCGAGGATTGGGACCGGCTCGTGATCGCGGCCGAAGCGGGCGACACGGAAGGCGAGCGCGCAGCGCGCCGCGCGTTGGAGGTGCGGGTGAAGGCGGAAGCGGCAAAGATCGCGGCAAAATACATCCGCCCGCCGCTGACGGTGGAATTCGCTGTCCTGTTCCTCCCCACCGAGGGTCTCTATGCCGAGATCGCGCGCATCCCCGGCGCGATCGAGGAGATCGGGCGGATGCACCGCGTGATGGTGCTCGGCCCCTCGCTGCTGCCCGCCATGCTGCGCAGCATCCAGATGGGCCATGTCACGCTGGCGCTGGGGGAGAAGGCGGAGCTGGTCCGGGAATTGCTCGGCGCCACCAAGGCCGAGATCGGGAAAATGGACGAGGTCCTGGGCAAGCTCCGCAGGCAGGTGACGGCGGTGGGCAACACCATCGACGCCGCGCAGGTGCGCACGCGCGCCGTGGCCCGCCGGCTGCGCGGCGTGGATGCGGTGGACGGCCCGCGCGCCGCCGCGCTGCTCGAGATCGAGGCCGAGGACCAGCCGGGCGAAGGCGACGAATCATGAGCATGCTGCAACTGCAATCGGCGGCGGGGCTGCTGCTGCTGGCCGCGCTCGCCTGGGCGCTCGGTGGCTTCCGGCAGAACGTCTCGCTCCGCGTCGTGGTGGTGGCGATCGCGTTGCAGCTGGCGCTGGCGGCGGCATTGCTCAACCTGCCGCCGCTGCGCGCCGCCTTTGCGCTGATCGGCGATGGGGTGAACGCGCTCGCCACCGCCACCAAGGCCGGCACGTCGCTGGTGTTCGGCTATCTCGGCGGCGGGCCGCTGCCCTTCGCCGAGCCCTTCCCGGGCGCCTCCTTCATCCTGTTCTTCCAGGCCTTGCCGCTGGTGCTCGTGGTGGGCGCTCTGTCCTCCGTACTGTATCACTGGGGCGTGCTGCCCGCGATCGTGAAGGCCATGGCGGGCGTGCTGCGGCGGCTGTTCGGCCTGGGCGGGGCGACCGGCTTCGGCGTCGCGGCAAATGTCTTCGTCGGCATGGTGGAAGCGCCGCTGATGATCCGCGCCTGGCTGGCCCGGCTGACGCGGTCGGAGCTGTTCGTCGTGATGACGGCGGGGCTGGCCACCATCAGCGGCAATACGCTGGTGGTCTATGCGCTGATCATCTCGCCCGTCGTGCCGGATGCGGCGGGTCAGCTGCTGACGGCGTCCCTCGTCTCGGCGCCCGCGGCGATCCTGGCCGCGCTGCTGATGATCCCGCCAGCCGAGGGCGAGACGGCGACCGAGGGCGGGGAAGGCATCCCGGAAAAACTCTACGACAGCAGCATGGACGCGCTGGTGCGCGGCACGCAGGACGGGCTGAACCTGCTGCTCGGCATCATGGCCTCGCTCATCGTCTTCGTCGCGATCGTCGCGCTGATAAACCTGGCGCTGGAGCCGCTCGCCGGCTTCACGTTGCAGAAGGCGATGGGCTGGGTGCTGTGGCCGGTCGCCTGGGCGATGGGGATCCCGCCGGCGGAGGCGGCGACGGTCGGCGCCTCCCTCGGCGTGAAGATGGTGGTGAACGAGTTCGTGTCCTACCTCGAGCTTGCCCAGTCGGGCGGGGCGGGGCTGTCGGACCGGTCCCGGCTCATCCTGACCTATGCGCTGTGCGGCTTCACCAACCTCGGCTCGGTCGGGATCATGGTGGGCGGCATGACGGCCATGTGCCCCGAACGACGGGCGGACATCGTCCGGCTCGGCCTGCCGGCGCTCGTTTCGGGCACCATCGCCTGCTGCATGACGGGTGCGGTCGTCGGGGTGCTGACTTCCCCCTGAAGGCGCGGCAACATCGGGGTTTCCAGGAGCGCGCCCATGACCCACATCGTCCACCGCAACCTCCGCCAGGCGCCGCCCGTCGCCGTCTCCGGCAGCGGCATCTGGCTCCGCGACGCCTCGGGGCATGAGGTGATCGACGGGTCGGGTGGCGCCGCGGTCGCCTGCCTCGGCCATGGCCACCCCCATGTGGTCGCGGCGATGAAGGCGCAGATCGACCGGCTCTGCTACGCGCATACCGCGCTGTTCAGCGCCGAGCCCGCCGAACGGCTTGCCGACATGCTGGTCGGGCACGCGCCGGGTGGGCTGACGCACGCATACTTCGTGTCGTCGGGCTCCGAGGGGATGGAGGCCGCCCTAAAAATCGCGCGGCAATGGGCGATCGAGAGCGGCCAGCCGCAACGGGTAAAGTTCGTCGCGCGGCGGCAGTCCTATCATGGGAACACGCTCGGTGCGCTCGCCGCCGGCGGCAACGCCATGCGGCGCGCTCCCTATGCGCCGATCCTGTCGGACGCCTTCAGCCATGTCTCGCCCTGCTTCGCCTATCGCGACCGGCGGGATGGGGAGACGGACGCGGACTATGTCGCGCGTCTGGCCGCGGAGCTCGAAGCCGAGTTCCAGCGCCTGGGGCCCCAGAACATCATCGCCTTCTGCGCCGAGACGGTGGTGGGCGCGACGCTCGGCTGCGCCACGGCGCTCCCCGGCTATTTCCCCGCCATGAAGGCGGTCTGCGAACGCCACGGCGCGCTGCTGATCCTGGACGAGGTCATGTCCGGCATGGGCCGCACCGGCACGCTGCATGCCTGGGAACAGGAAGGCGTGACGCCCGACATCCAGGTGATCGCGAAGGGCCTCGGCGGCGGGTACCAGCCGATCGGCGGCATCCTGGTGCATGGGCGGGTGATCGAGGCCCTGACCAAGGGCTCCGGCACCTTCAAGCACGGCCACACCTACCAGGCGCATCCCGTCGCCTGCGCCGCGGCGGTCGCGGTGCAGGAGGTGATCCGCGACGAGAACCTGCTCGAGAATGTCCGCGCCATGGGCGCGCGGCTGGAACAGGGTCTGATCGAGCGGCTCGGCAACCACGCCAAGGTCGGCGACATCCGCGGCCGCGGCCTGTTCTGGGCGGTGGAACTCGTGCGCGACCGTGCCTCCAAGGCCGTCTTCGACCCGGCGCTGGCGGCCAACGAGCGCGTGAAGCACGAAGCCTTCGCGCGCGGCCTCGCCTGCTACCCGATGGGCGGGACGATCGACGGGAAGCATGGCGACCATGTCATCCTGGCACCGCCCTATGTCGTGACGGCGGAGGAGGTGGACATGATCGTCGAGCGCTTCGGCGACGCGGTGGACGCCGCCGTCTCTGGCCTGTGACGCGGATCACGCCATATCGGTTATCGGCGCGGCGCGGCTGGACCGCCGGGTCACGCGCGGCCAGCCTGCCGCATCACGCTTCTACCGCCAGGGAACCGCCACCTTGCCGATCCTGAACCGCATCGCCGACTTCCAGCCCGAGCTGTCCGCCACGCGCCGCGACATCCATGCCCATCCGGAGCTGGGCTTCCAGGAACACCGCACATCCGACCTGGTGGCGCAGCAGCTCGCCGCCTGGGGGATCGAGGTGCATCGCGGCATCGCCGGGACGGGCCTGGTCGGTGTGCTGCGGAACGGCACGTCGGGCCGCTCCATCGGCTTCCGGGCCGACATGGACTGCCTGCCGATGCAGGAGACGAGCGACGTTCCGCACCGGTCCACCAATCCGGGGAAGATGCATGCCTGCGGGCATGACGGCCATACGACGATGCTGCTCGGCGCCGCGCGCTACCTCGCCGAGACGAAGAATTTCGACGGCACCGTCCACTTCATCTTCCAGCCGGCCGAGGAAGGCGGCGGAGGGGGCCGCGTCATGGTGGAGGAAGGGCTGTTCGACCGCTTCCCCTGCGATGCCGTCTACGCGTTGCACAACGACCCGGAATTGCCGCTGGGGGAAGCACGGATCGTCCCCGGCCCGGTGCTGGCCGCGGCGGACCGCGTGACCATCACGGTGCACGGCAAGGGCGGCCACGCGTCCCGCCCGCACACCTGCATCGACCCGGTGCTGGTCGGCGCGCAGATCGTGGTGGCAGCGCAGTCCATCGTCTCGCGGTCCATGGATCCGCTGGATGCCGCCGTGCTCAGCCTGTGCCAGTTCCATGCCGGTTCGGCCGGCAACGTGATCCCCGAGGTCGCGGAGCTGAATGGCACGGTGCGCACCTTCAAGCCGGAGGTGCAGGACATGGTCGAGGCACGGCTGCACGCCATCGTGCGCGCCATCGCCGAAGCGCATGGCGCGCGGGCCGAACTCTCCTTCCAGCGCGGCTATCCGCCGACGGTGAACCACGAGGAACAGGCGGTGCGCGCCGCGGCCGCGGCGGACGAGGTGCTGGGGGCGGCGAAGGTGCATCGCAACGCGCCGCCGCGGATGGGTGCCGAGGATTTCTCCTATATGCTGCAGAAGCGGCCCGGCTGCTTCATCGGCATCGGCCAGGGCGATGGCGGGCGCCATTCCGTCTCGCTGCACAATCCGCGCTTCGACTTCAACGACGACCTGATCCCGTACGGTTCGTCGCTCTTCGCGCGGCTGGCGGAGCGCGAGATGCCACGGGGCTGAGGCGAGGCTTTCATCGCGGTCGGTCAGCGGATCGGCCTGAGGCCGACCGCGTTCGGCACGTTGTCGCGCGCGGCCGTCCCACCCGTCCCGCGCGCCACGCCCCTGCGCCGAAGGTCAGGCCTTCGGCGCCTTGGCATCATTCCGCCGGCTGCGGGCGCTCCGCGGAGAATTCGGGCGCGCGCGCCCAGAGCTCGGGCCGGAGCTCCTCCTCCCTGTCCGGGAAGGCCAGGGCGCAGACCAGCGTGACGCCCGCCACTGCCGCCAGCACCAGCATCGCGACCGCCAGGGATCCCGTCGCCTCATGCAGGAATCCCACCAGGGGCGACGCGATCGCAGCTCCCAGGAAGCCGATGGTGAAGCGGATGGAGTAGAGCTTCGCCCGCAATTCCGGCGCGACGTAGCGCGCCGTCATGGTCTCGTTCACCGTCACCTGGCCGAAGACGCAGGCGGCGACCAGCCCCGCCACCGGCAGCACCGCCCAGCCATCCAGGAAGGAGAGCGCGATCAGCCCTGGTACCACCGCAATGCCAAGCGGCAGGAACACGCGCTTCAGCGTGCGTGAGTCGATCATCCGACCGACGGTGTATTGCGTCGCGCCGCCGCAGATCGTGGCGAGGAAGGCCAGCAGCCCGACCACCGGCAGCAGGTCCGGGCTGCCCGCAAGCCTTTCCTCCATCAGCTTCGGGATCAGCAGCGTATAGGCGTTGAACACGAGCCCCGAGACCGCGGCGATCGAGAGCAGGATCAGCACGGCGCGCCGGACGATGGCGCGCGGAATGGGCGGGAAGGGCCGCGCCCCGCCGCCCGCCTTCACTGCGTCGAACTCGGGTTCGCGCATGTACAGCAGCCCGACCGCGAAGCAGGCCACGCCCGGGATGATGAAGGCCCAGCGCCAGCCGAGCGTCGCCGCGACGAAGGCCGTCACGATCGGCGCCGTCGCGACGCCAAGATTGCCGAAGACGCCATTGATGCCCATGGCGCGGCCGACGCGGTCGCCCGCGGCCTCCACCAGCACGGCCGTGCCGATCGGGTGGTAGATCGCCGCGAAGCAGCCCATCAGCCCGAGCGCGATGCCGATGGACACGGGGCTGTCCATCATCCCCGCTACTGCCATGAAGAATCCGGTGCCGAGGAAGAAGGCCGTCATCAGCGCCCGCCGCCCGAAGCGGCCGGCGAGCCAGCCCATCGGCAACGCGCCGAGCCCGTAGGTGACGAACATCGCCGTGCCCAGCGCCAGGATGGGCCCGTAGTCGGACCCGAAGCGCGCCCGTTCCTGCGTCACCATCGCCAGCACGGCGGTGGCGAGGATCAGCAGGCAGTAATGAGTGAAGGTGTGGGCGGCATTGATGAACACCACCTGGCGCAGGGCCCGGTCCATGGCGCTTCCTCTCGCTGTGCCGAGCATAGCCACAGCGCGCGCCTGGTGGCACGCCTCTCCACGATGCGCGCGGCGCATGCCACCCTCCCGGCGTGCCGTCCTCCTTCCTCCCCGGCCTGAAAGAGGCGCTCGGTGCGCCCGGCGTCGCCATGGCCGCGACCTTCCTCGCCTTCGGCGCAGCGGTGCGTGAAGCGGGGCTGTCGGCGGGCTGGGCGCTGCTGGCCTGCTGGGGCATCTACGGCATGCCGGGGCAATTGGTGCTGGTACAGGCGGCGGCGGCAGGCTGGGCGGGCGGTGTCGGCGCCGTGGTGATCGGCGCGGTCGCGGTGAATGCGCGCTTCCTGCCAATGGCGGTCTCCCTCGCCCCGGTCCTCGCGCATGGCCCGCGCGGACGATTGCTGCCGGCGGTGCCGTTCATCGCCGTTACACCCTGGGCCGCGGCGATGCGTGCGCTTCCCGGGGTGGAGCGCGCGGACCGGCTGCCCTGGTTCCTGGGGTTTGGCCTGACATCCTGGATCGTGGCCGGCGGGGCGGCGCTGGCGGGCTTTTTCCTCGCCGGCGCGCTGGGGCAGGAGGCACGGGCGGCGTTGCTCTTCGTGAATCCGCTCTACTACGCGCTGCTGCTCGCGGCGGATCTCGACCGGCCGGCGCCGCGGCGGGCGGTCCTGTGCGGTGCGGCGGCAGCGTCGCTCGCGCTGATCCTGCCGGCCTCGATTGCGCTGCTCGCCGCCGGCATCGTGGGCGGAACGGCAGCCTTCCTGCTCGGGCGGCGCCGTGCCGCCGGCTGATCTCGCCCTTCTGCTCACGGCGCTCGCCTGCCTGGGGCTGCGGCTGGCCGGGGTGTGGCTTGCGGGCGGCCTGTCGGTGGATCATCCGGCGATCGCCTGGGCGACGGCGGTGGCGCAGGCGACGCTCGCGGCCTTCGTGACGCTGGCGATTCTCCTCCCCCCAGGCGCGCTGGCGGAGGTGCCGCTCTTCGCGCGGCTCGCCGGCCTTGGCGTGGGTGTCACGATCTGCCTCGCCTTCCGGCGGCGGCTCCTGCCGTCCCTGCTGGCGGGCCTGGCGGCGATGCTGGTGGTCAGGGCCCTGCTGCAGGGAGGATGATCGGCGCTTAACGTCCATTAACCGATGGCTGGGTAAACCGGGTGTGAGGGCGCGGACCCGCCGCGCCGAACGCTACCGGAGTCCCGCCATGTCGCCGCGGCCGCAGCAGCTTCTCTCCCCGCTTCCGGACCCGCTGGCGAACCCTCTGTCCGATCCGTTCCTTCCGCCGGGCGTGGCGTCCGCTGAAGCGCCGGTCGAGCAACCGGTCGAGATCCTCGTCACCTTCACGCCCGAAGCCGGGGCGGCCGAGATCGCAGCGGTGCTCGATGCCGTCGGCGCCATCAAGGCGACGCCCGTCTTCGTGCCCGAGCCAGAGGCGGCGGATGGCCTTGTGCTGCGCGTGACGCCTGCCGAGGGGCGTTCGGCCGAGACCATTTCCGGCCTGCCTGGCGTCGCCGCGGCCGAGCCGGACGCGATCCTGACCATCGCCGCGACCAGTAACGACCCGACCTACGTGAATGGCGGCCTTTGGGGAATGTATGGCGACACCACGCCGGTACGGAACGTCTTCGGAAGCCAAGCCGGCGAGGCCTGGGCCGCGGGGGCGACGGGGTCGATGAAGCAGGTGATCGGCATCGTCGACACCGGGATCGACTACCGCCATGCGGACCTCTACCTGAATGTCTGGCTGAACCAGAAGGAGATCTCCTCGGCGCTGAAATCCGTGTTGAAGGATGTCGACGCGGACGGCCTCATCACCTTCCGCGACCTGAACAACAGCCAGAATGCCTCCTACGTCCGCGACGGCAATGGAAATGGCCGCATCGATGCCGGCGACCTTCTGACCGACACGCGCTGGGAGAACGGAATCGACGAGGACGGCAACGGCTATCGCGACGACCTGGTCGGATGGGACTTCGTCAACAACGACAATGACCCGCTCGACGACAACGGGCACGGCACGCATGTCGCCGGCACGATCGGCGCGATCGGCGGCAATGGCGCCGGCGTGGTGGGTGTCGCCTGGAACGTGCAGATGGCGGGGCTGAAGTTCCTCGCCGCCAATGGGTCGGGCTACACCTCCTCCGCCGTCATGGCGCTCGACTACTTTACGGGCATGGCGCGTACCGCATCCTCGGGCGAGAATTTCCTCGCCACCAACAATTCCTGGGGCGGCGGCGGCTATTCCCAGGTGCTGTCGGATGCCGTCGCGCGCGGCGCGCGGGCCGATGTGCTGTTCGTCGCCGCGGCCGGCAATGGCGGCGGGGATGGGATCGGCGACAACAACGATGCCGTCGCCAACTGGCCCTCGAACCTCAGCACGACCGCCAGCGCCGGCTATGAGGCGGTGATCGGCGTCGCGGCGCTGAATTCGAGCGGTGGGCTCGCCGCCTTCTCCAACTACGGCGCCACCACCGTGGACATCGCAGCACCTGGCGTGGGCATCACCTCGACGCTGCTCGCCGGCACCTACGGCACCTACAACGGCACATCGATGGCGACGCCGCACGTGACCGGTGCGCTAGTGCTGGAAGCCGCGCTCAACCCGGGAGCCACCGGCGCCCAGCTGCGTGCCGCGCTGCTCGAGACGGCGGCGGCGACATCCTCCGTCGCGGGCAAGGTCGCGACAGGCGGGCGGCTCGACATCGGCGCGCTGATCGCGCGCGACATCCCCGATGGCAGCCAGCCCCCGGTGACGGCGCCTGTCGCCGACGAGACCGCGTCGATCACCGGCCTGCGCGACAATGTCGGCCGCTGGAAGGGCACGATTGGGAATGGCGGCACGACGGACGACACCACGCCGACGCTGACGGGCACGCTCTCCGGGGCATTGGAAGTGGGCGAGAGGCTCGCTGTCTACCGGGACGGCATCCATGTCGGCAGCGCGTCCTGGACAGCGGGGAGCGGCGGTACACGCTGGACCTTCACCGAAGCGAACGCTGTCGCCGATGGCATCCATGGCTGGACGGTGCGGGTCGAGGATGTTTCGGGAGCCATTGGCACGGCTTCGGCCAGCTTCACTGCGACGATCTATTCCGGACCGAGCAAGGTGACAGGCACGGCGTGGAGCGACGTACTCCGCGGCACGGCGGATGCGGATGTGATGCTGGGCGTTCCGGGTACGGATGGCAGCCTCGGTGCAGGCACCGTCGACCGCATGTCCGGGGGCGCGGGGCGGGATGTCTTCGTCCTCGGCGACGCCCGCGGCGTCTTCTACGACGACGGCAATTCGGGCTCCGGCGGGCGCGGCGATCATGCCGTCATCACGGATTTCGCACGTGGCATCGATCGGCTCCAGCTGTCCGACGATCCCATGATCTACATCGCGGCCCGGACGCAGGTCGGCACGGATCGCGGGCTCGGGATCTATGTGGATGAGAACATGAATGGGCGGCTCGACGCCTCGGACGAGTTGATCGCAATTCTGTCCGGCGTCACCCGCCTGTCAGCGTCGGACCTGATCTGGGCGTGACCCTTCTGGTCAGCCCGTCAGGACGCGGTGCTGGCGGAGGAAGTCGAGCAGGGCGAGGAGTGGCAGGCCCAAGATCGCCGCATGTTCACCCTGAACGCGGCTGAACAGCTGCACCCCCGGGCCCTCGAGCCGGTAGGCGCCGACCGACTGTGTTACGTGCTCGCCCTCGGCAGCGAGGTAGCTTTCAAGGAAGGAATCAGAAAAGTCGCGCATGGTCAGCCGCGGCATCGCGACATGTTGCCAGACGCGGCCGCCATGCCGGTGGCATACGATCGCCGTGACAAGGTCATGCGTCCGGCCGCGCAGGCGCCGCAAATGGTCGCGCGCGCCATCGATGTCCACGGGCTTGTCGAACCAGGTGCCCTCGCAGACCAGAAGCTGGTCGCAACCAATCACCACTGCGTCCGGTGCGCGCCGGGCAACGCGTTCGGCCTTCGCATCGGCGAGCATCAGCGCGGCATCGACAGGGGGAATGCCCTCGGCCTGTGCGGATTCCTTGATCGTCGCCTCGTCCACCGCGGCGGCCTGCGCGATGAAGCGCAGGCCTGCGCTCTCGAGCACCGCGCGTCGAGCCCGGGATGCCGAGGCAAGGATCAGTTCTGGACTGTCGGCCTGGATCATGGCGCGCCAGGGCGTTGGCCGAGCACGGCGGCGGCGGGATCCTCAGGCTCGTGCGGCTGCGCACCATCCTTCCGGCGTGCATGCCAGGCGTCCATCAACTGTAGCACCGTCGCCGCCGTTTCCTCGATGCTCCGCCGCGTCACGTCGATCACCGGCCAGCCGCGCGCGGTGCAGAGCCGGCGCGCCGTGACGATCTCCGCCTTCACCGCCTCGGGGTCGATGTAGTCGGTCGCGTCCTGCCGCACGCCGGCGGCGCCGATGATCTTCAGCCGGTGCCGACGGATATCGATCAGCGCATTGACCTCGATATGCAGGCCGACAACTGGGCAAGGCGGGTTCTCCAGCGCATCCGGAAGGCTGGCCCCTGGGACGAGAGGCACGTTCGCCGCCTTGATGCCGCGGTTCGCGAGGTAGAAGCAGGTCGGCGTCTTGCTGCTGCGCGAGACACCCACCAACACCACGTCGGCGTCGCGGATGCCGAGCGTGCCCTGCCCGTCATCATGGGACAGCACGTAATGCATGGCGTCGATGCGACGGAAGTAGTCGGCGTCCATCACGTGCTGCGCCGCGCGCTTTTCCTTCGCTCGCGCGCCGAGAGCGCCCTGCAGCAAGTCCATGACCGGATCGAGCGGGGAGAAGCAGGGCAGGCCGAGGCGTCCGCACGTCTCCTCGAGGGCCAGCCGCAGGCTCGAATCCACCAGCGTGTAGAGGACCGGACCCGGCTCATGCTCGATGCCTTCCAGCACCCGGTCGAGCTGGAGCCGCGAACGGATCAACGACCAGCGATGATGGATGACATGATGGTTCTCGAAGCGGGCGAGCGTGGCCCGCGCGATCGAGTTGAGGGTCTCGCCTGTCGAGTCCGAGACCAGGTGCAGGTTGATCTGCCGTGCGTGCATGGGTGGAGAATAGCGTGGATTGCTGTGGATGACGGGGACCGTTTCGCCCCGTGGTAGCCCCATCGGTGGATGGGAGGGAACAGGTCCGGCGTCGCTGGTCCAAGGGACAGGATTTCCTTGGCCGTGTGCAGGCACGGGGCAGATCCCGGCCGTGCCTGTGTTTCCACGGGATGCGCGTCAGATCGTCCTGTGGGCAGCCCTGTGGAGGACCCCGGGACGGGCTGCGTCCCCCTTATCCACAGGCCCAACCCCTATCCCAGCCTTCCTCTAATCCTATTTCTTTGCGAAGGGTTGGACATGGAAGCTGATCGCACGACACCCCCGGCCAAACCCCTGCTGCGCGCCCTCGCCGGCGAAGCGGTCTGGCCGCCGCCCGCCTGGCTGATGCGCCAGGCTGGGCGCTACCTGCCCGAATACCGTGAGGTCCGGGCCCAGGCGGGCGATTTCGTCAGCCTCTGCACCAACCCGCAGCTCGCGGCGGAAGTCACGCTCCAGCCCATCCGCCGCTACGGGATGGAAGCCTCGATCCTGTTCTCCGACATCCTGATGGTGCCCTGGGCCCTCGGCCAGCCGCTTCGCTTCGCCGAGGGGGAAGGTCCGCTGCTTGAGCCGCTGCGCGACGCGGATGCGATCGCGGCACTCGATCCATCGGTGGTGGTGGCGCGGTCGGCGCCCATCATGGAGACCGTCGCGCGGGTGCGCGAAGGGCTGGCGGCGGAGGCGCCGCGCACCACGCTGATCGGCTTCGCCGGCGGCTGCTTCACCGTCGCCTGCTACATGCTCGAGGGGAAGGGCTCGAAGGAATTCCCGGCCGCGCGCGGCCTCGCCTATGCCGATCCCGCCCTGTTCGGACGTCTGATCCGCACATTGCAGGAAGCCACGGCGGAGTATCTCGTGGCGCAGGTGGAAGCGGGCGCCGAGACGCTGATGATCTTCGATTCCTGGGCCGGCATGCTCTCCCCCGGTCAGTTCCGCCGTTGGGTGATCGAGCCGACCGCCTCCATTCTACGGACGCTGCGGCGCCGCTGCCCTGGCATTCCGGTGATCGGCTTCCCGCGCCTGGCCGGACCCCTGCTGGCCGACTATGCGGCGCGCGCCGGGGTCGATGCGGTCGCGATGGACACCTCGATGGATCCGCGCTGGGCTGCGCAGGCGGTGCCGGAGACAATGGCGCTGCAGGGCAATCTCGACCCGCTCGCGCTGGTTGCCGGCGGCGCGGCACTGGAAGCCGAGACGCGGTCGATCCTCGCCGCCATGCGTGGGCGGCCCTACATCTTCAACCTCGGTCACGGCATCGTGCCGCAGACGCCGCCCGAGCACGTCACGGCCCTGATGCGGCTGCTGCGATCCGCCTGATGCGGCAGGTGGTGCTGGACACGGAGACGACGGGCCTCGACCCGCTGCAAGGCGACCGCGTGATCGAGGTCGCCGCGGTCGAGCTGGTCAATCTTCTCCCGACTGGCGCCAGCTTCCACCGGCTGGTGAACCCGAAGCGCGACATCCCCGCAGAAGCCACGCGTGTGCACGGCTTCACCAACGCGGACCTCGAAGGCAAGCCTGGCTTCGAGGAGGTGGCAGAGGATCTGCTCGCCTTTCTGGGCGATTCCCCGATCATCGCCCACAACGCGCCCTTCGACTTCGGCTTCATCGATGCTGAACTGCTGCGCTGCGGGCGAAAGCCGCTCGATCGGTCGCGCATGGTCGACAGCCTCGACATGGCGAAGCAGCGCTACCCGGGCATGCCGAACAGCCTTGATGCGCTGTGCCGGCGGCTCGGCATCGATAATTCGATGCGCACCTCCCACAACGCGGTGCTCGACTGCAGGCTGCTGGCCGAGGTCTATCTCGAATTGATGGGCGGCAAGCAGCCGGGCTTCGAGCTGGCGGCAGCGCTGGCTGGCAGCGGACCTGTGCTTGTCGATGGCGAGGCCGTGTCCTGGACGCCGCGCCCGATCATGGTGCCGGAAGACCGGGCTGCTGCACATCAGGCCTTCGTCGCGGCGAAGCTGAAGGACGGGCTATGGCTCAAGCCGCCCTTCGCCACGGAGGCCTGATTGCGGCTCTTCCTCGGCCTTCTCCTCGGTTTCGTCCTTGGGTGGATCGCGACCTCGGCTGCGGCGCTGACCTATGGCGAGCTGGCCGGGGTCAGCCAGCGGGAAGGCGCCTTCGCGATGGGCGCCATCTTCCTCATGGGTCCGCTGGGCGGTGTTGTCGGCGCGGTGCTCGGCGCCTTGCTGGCGCGACGCTGACGGTCAGCCCGGCGCGTCGCGCAGGCGCCTCATCAGTCGTCGGATCGCCGCCTGGGCGAAGAAGCGGCTGAGTCCGGTCGGGATGACCGCATCAGCGTGACGCCGCTTCTCGGCATCGGGCATCTGGCGCGTGCGGATCGCGGCTAGGCGTTCCTCGGTCATTCCCTTGCGCCGCAGCACGCGCGCGCGCTGCACGGCATCGGGGGCAGAGACGATCACGACGCGGTCGACGCGTGTCTGGCCGCCGGTCTCCAGCAGCAGCGGCACATCGAGCACCACGAGGCGCCTGCCCGCACGGCGCGCGGTCGCGAGAAATCGTCGCTCCTCATCCCGCACAAGCGGATGGACGATCCGTTCGAGCAACCTCAGTGCATCGGGCTTGCCGAGCACCGCGGCGCGCAGCGCCTCCCGATCCACGCGGCCCTCGCGCACGCTGCCCGGAAAGGCCGCGCCGATCGGCGCGACGGCCCGGCCGCCCCGGCCCTGGAGCCGGTGCACGGCCGCATCCGCATCGAAGACCGGCACGCCGAGCCGGCGGAAGGTGGCCGAGGCGGTGGACTTGCCCATCCCGATCCCGCCGGTGAGACCGATGACGATCATCGCGGCGGGATGTCCGCGGCGACCGCCTCGCGCAGCGCCGCATCGACACTGGGTGCGACCCCGAACCAGGCCTCGAAGCCCGGACGCGCCTGGTGCAACAGCATGCCGAGCCCATCGACGGCCACGAGGGCCCGTGCGCGCGCTGCCGCGAGCAACGGCGTTTCCAGGGGTACATAGACGATGTCGGACACGACCGCGGCGGATGGCAGCGGCGTGAGATCGATGACGAGTGCCGGCTGGCCCTGCATGCCGAGCGACGTGGTGTTCACGAGCAGCGCCGCGTCCGAAAGTGGTGGCGTATCCGCCACGGCGATCGGCCCACCAAGGTCGCGCGCCAGCGCCTCCGCCCGCGCGGTGCTGCGGTTCACGAGCGTGACGCCGGGGCATCCGCGATCCAGCAGCGCAGCGGCGATCGCCCGCGCCGCGCCACCCGCGCCGAGCAGCACGGCCGGCCCCTTGGCGGGCGACCAGCCGGGCGCACCGGCCTTGACCGATTCCACGAAGCCGAAGCCGTCGGTGTTGGACCCTGTGATCCGTCCATCCTCGAAGGCCAGCGTGTTCACCGCCCCAGCACGGCGCGCGGTCGCATCGACCGTGTCGCAGACGGCAAAGGCGGCTTCCTTGTGTGGGATCGTGACATTGGCCCCGCGGAAGCCGAGATCGACCAGCGCCCGTACCGCCGTGGCGAAGCGGTCCGGATGCACAGGCAGTGGCAGATAGGCGCCGTCGATGCCATGGCGTTCGAGCCAGGTGCCGTGCAGGCGCGGGGATCGGGAATGCGAGACGGGCCAGCCGAGAACCCCGGCAAGGCGCGCGTGACCGGTGAGCAGGCGCATGGCGGGAGCAAGCCCTGGCGGCGGCCCGCTGGCAAGAGCATGGCCTCAGCCGAAGCGTAGCGCGGGCAGCGCGTCCGCCGCGCGGACGAAGTAGCGATAACGATAGGCCTCGACGAGGCCGAGCCCATGGTTGAGCGCGAGCGATGGCGCGTTGCTTGCCGCCACTTGGCAGAAGAACCATGCGACCCCTTGCCGGGCCGCCCAATCCGCCGCGGCGCGCACCACGCGGCCGGCGAAGCCCCTGCGGCGATGTTCCGGTCGGACAGCGAGGTCGAAATAGGCCGCGAGAGGCCCCGCCGCGACCACCGACGCGACAGCCGCCGAAGCACCATCCTCCTGCAGCGTGATCCAGGCGCCGGGCACGGTCAGCAGCGGCGGGGTGCCTTCCTTCTCCCGGCGCCGGGCGGCCGTCTGGTGTTCTGCCGTCGCAGTCACTGCCATCCACTCGGCATCCGGCGCAGGCAGGGTCTGTGCTGCGGGATCCGGCTCCGCGACCGTGGCGACGGGCGCCAGCAGGATCGCCGTCTCGTCCCTCTCGACATAGCCGCGCGCGGCGAGCAGCGCGGCCAGCCCCGGGGGATCGAGGGGCGTCGAGCGGAAGCGCGGGGGCATGCCGAGTGCGGCGTAGCGCGCCTCGATCCGCGCGATGCGGGCCTCGAGCTCCGCATCGGACGCCGGGTCGAGCGAGGAGGCCGCATTCGCCCGCCCCGTGCCCCCGGCAAAGGCACGCACCACGAAGGGTCCGTCGAAGCCGGTGCGGGGGGCAGGCACGCAGGTCAGCGTCGCACGTTCTAGCGCTGCGACATCGGGCGGCGTCACGGCTGCAGGCCGAGCCGGCCGATCAGCATTTCTTCCATCCGCGCCGTCTCGGCGAGGAACGCTGTATAGGCGCCACCGTCGCGATAATCCTCGGTCATGTCGTGCCGTTCGAGCATGGCGCGCACCTCGGTGGTGCGCAGCGCGGCCAGGAAGGCATCGTGCAGCGCCGTCGCGGCCTCGGCAGGCAGGCCCGGCGGGGCGACGATGCCGAAGGGCGCGGTGACGGTCAGCCGATAGCCTAGCTCTCGCAGCGTGGGCGCTTCGGGCCAGCGCGGCAGGCGCTGCGCGCTCCAGACATGCAGCCAGGCGGCCTCGCCGTCCTGGACCAGGGCGCCGATGCGGACCGGGCCGGCCATGATGTCGACGTCGCCGGCAACCACCGCGCGGGCCCCATGCATCGTGCCGCGGAAGGGGACATGGACCGCCTGGACGCGCTCACGCAGAAGCAGCCGCGCCATGGTCAGGTGCGGCGTGGAGTTCACGCCGGGGGTGCCGTAGGACAGCGTGCCCGGCTTCTCCCGCGCCTCGCGCAGGAAGCCGGCCCAGCCATCCGGGAAGCGGTCCGCCTTGGCGATGGCGCCATAGGCGCTGCCGGCCAGGCCCAGGATGGGGGTCGCGTCCCGCTCCGCCTCGAAGGGCAGCCCTTCCAGCAGGGCGGTGCGGATCGCGGAGGCCGGCAATTGCGCGACCAGTCGGCCGTCGGACGGCGAAGACGACAACGCCGCGATGGCGCGGACGCCCCCGCGGCCGGGTTTGTTCTGAATGAGGATCGGCTGCCCCAGCCGTGGTGCGGCGGCCTCGGCGATCGCCCGCATGACATCGTCGTTCGACCCGCCCTCGGCGAAGGGGACGATGAGCGTCACAGGCCCGCCCGGCGTCCAGGCGGCGCCGGCGGGGCGGGCGATGGCGGGCAGGGTGAGGGCGCCGAGGACGAAGGTCCGGCGCGCGATCCCTGGCATGCGGGTCGTGTCTCCCTGGTCGGGACGGGTCGCGCAATCTGCCTCGCCCAGCCCGGCGGCGCCAGAGGCAGCCCGGCAGGTCCGCCTTGCTTCCGCCGGGCAGCGGGGGCAGAGGGCGCGAATGTTCCGTTCCGTGATGACCGTCGGTGCCTGGACCATGGCGAGCCGCGTGCTCGGCTTCGCGCGCGACATCCTGATCGCTGCGCGCCTCGGCGCCGGGCCGGTGGCCGATGCCTTCTTCGTCGCGCTGAAGCTGCCGAACCTGTTCCGCCGCCTGTTTGGCGAGGGCGCCTTCAACGCCGCCTTCGTCCCGGCCTTCGCCGGTGCTCTGGTGAAGGAGGGACAGGACGCGGCGCGGGACCTGGCGGAGCGGATGGGCGCGCTGCTCGCGCTCTGGCTCGGGCTGCTGACGGTACTGGGGCTGATCTTCATGCCGCAGGTGCTGGCAGTGCTGGCACCCGGCTTCCGGGCGGACCCGGAGAAATTCGCGCTGGCGGTGGAGCTGACGCGCATCACCTTCGGCTACCTGCCGCTGATCTGCCTCGTCGCGCTGATCTCGGGCGTGCTGAACGCGCTGGACCGCTTCGCAGCAGCCGCCGCGGCGCCGGTCTTCTTCAACCTGTTCCTGATGGCCGCGCTGGCGGGCCTTACCCCGCATGTCGCGACGCCGGGGCATGCACTGGCCTGGGGCGTGCTCGCCTCGGGCTTCGTGCAACTGGCGATGGTCTGGGTCGCGGCGCGGCAGGCGGGCATGGCGCTGCGGCTGCTTCGCCCGCCAGCGCTGACGCCGCCGGTGCGGGAGGTGCTGCGGAAGATGGCACCCGGCGTGCTCGGGGCGGGCGTCACGCAGATCAACCTCGCCGTCGATGTCGTGATCGCGTCGCTTCTGCCCTCGGGCGCCGTGTCCTACCTCTATTACGCCGATCGCATCGCGCAGCTGCCGCTCGGCGTGGTGGGCGCGGCGCTGGGCACGGCGCTGCTGCCGCTGCTGGCGCGGCAACTGCGGGGCGGGCAGAGCCTTTCGGCGCATCGCAGCCTGAACCGCGGCGTCGAACTCGCCTTGCTGCTCGCCTTGCCCGCAGCCGCGGGGCTGGCCGCTGCGGCGATGCCCATCATGGCCGCGCTGTTCCAGCGCGGCGCTTTCGGGGAGGCGGCGGCGGCGGCGAGCGCGGCGGCGCTCATGGCCTATGCGCTCGGCCTGCCGGCCTTCGTGCTCGTGAAGGTCTTCGCGCCAGGCTTCTTCGCGCGCGGGGACACGGCGACGCCGGTGAAGGTCGGTTTGTTCGTGGTGGCGCTGAACCTCGCGCTGAACCTGCTGTTCATGGGGCCGCTGGGCCATGTCGGCGTGGCACTGGCGACAGCACTGGCGGCCTGGGTGAATGCGGGGCTGCTCGCCTGGCTGCTGGTCCGGCGCGGCGCCTATGTGGTGGATCGGCGGGCGCGCCGGCGGGTCCCCCGCGTGCTGGCCGCGGCGACGGTGATGGGCATCGTGGTGGCGCTGCTGGCCTGGGCGCTGCCGGCCGCCGGGACGTCCGTGGCGCGGGCCGCGATGGCGGCGACGGTGATCGGCGCAGGTGGCGTCGTATTCGTCGCGGCAGGGATCGCGCTCGGCGCGTTCGATCCGCGGGAGGTGTGGCGGATGCTGCGGCGGAAGCGGGAGAAGGGCGGGGGAGGGTGAACCTATCCGCGCCCCCTCGCTCTCCTACCAGCGGGTACTGACCGCCGGCGCCACGAAGAACGACAGGTGGTAGGGCGGCCTCAGCGCGCGGGGAGGAATCCCACGATCTCGCGCGCGCGCTTCATGATCGGCTCCGCGATCTCCCGCGCGCGGTCCGCGCCCAGGTGCAGCGCGGCGTCCAGCGCGAAGGGGTCGTCCAGCAGGCGCTTCATCTCGGCAGCGATCGGCTGCAGATGCGCGACCAGCGCGTCGGTGAGCGTGGACTTGAACGGGCCGAAGCCCTGTCCGCCATGCTCGCGCAGCACGTTCTCGGGCAGCGTGCCGGTGATCGCGGCCAGGATGCCCACCAGATTGCGCGCCTCCGGCCTTCCCTCGAGCCCCGCCATGTGGTCCGGCAGCGGTTCCGGGTCCGTCTTGGCGCGCCGGATCTTGAGCGCGATCGTGTCGGCATCATCGGTCAGGTTGATGCGCGACTGGTCGGACGGATCCGACTTCGACATCTTCTTGGTGCCGTCGCGCAGCGACATGACGCGCGCGGCGACACCCTGGATCAGCGGCTCGATCGTTGGGAAGAAGTCCACGCCGTAGTCGTGGTTGAACTTCTGCGCGATGTCGTTGGCCAGTTCCAGGTGCTGCTTCTGGTCGTCGCCGACCGGCACCTTGGTCGCGTGATAGGCCAGGATGTCGGCCGCCATCAGGTTCGGATAGACGTACAGGCCCGCCGAGGCGGCTTCCCTGTCCTTGCCGGCCTTGTCCTTGAACTGCGTCATGCGGTTCAGCCAACCGAGCCGCGCGATGCAGTTGAAGATCCAGCCAAGCTCGGCATGGGCGCTGACATGGCTTTGCACGAACAGCGTGCAGCGCCTGGGGTCGAGCCCGCAGGCGATCAGCGCCGCGGCCATCTCCCGCGTCTGGCGCGTCAGCTCCTTCGGGTCCTGCCAGACCGTGATGGCATGCAGGTCAACGACGCAGTAGATCGCCTCCGCCTGGTCCTGCAGCGGCACCCAGTTGCGGATGGCGCCGAGATAGTTGCCGAGGGTGGGCACGCCGGAGGGCTGGATGCCTGAGAAAACGCGGCTCATCGCGAGGGGACCGTCTGCCTGGATGGGGCCGGCGTGATCCCGCGCCGGGGCCGGGGCGTCAAGCCCGTGGCGGAGCGGCCCGGGATGCGCGACCCGGTCGCGGAGCTGCCCGGCTGGGTCGCCGCCATCGCTGCGCGGCTCGACGTCTTCGCCCGCGGGACGCCGGGCGCCCGACGGGCAAGGCGCG
>NZ_JACADQ010000189.1 GCF_016106015.1 Neoroseomonas rubea | reverse complement strand
CGGCCGCGGGCGCCGGCGCGGCGGCACGCGCCACAGGCGCGACGACGCCGGGCTTCGCGGCGGGTGGCGCCGCGGGGCGCTTCTTCACCACCTCGACCTGCACGGTCTTGCTGCGGCCATGGCTGAAGGATTGCCGCACGCTGCCGGCATCCACCGTCTTGCCGAGTTCGAGGCGTCCGCCGGGCCGAAGGCTCAGCCTGCTCTTGCCCGCGTCCTGCTCGTTCTGGTCGCTCATCCGCCGATCCGAACCCGATCCTAAAAAACATTCCAAGGCCGCGCCACGGGCGACGGCCCTACTCCTGAATATCCGGTGCGATGCCGGCGATTCCCGCCAGCCGCCCCGCTTCGGCGCGGATGGCATCCGCCAGCCGGCCCGGCGCGACCACGACATGAACGGCGTGGTCACGCCCGAAAACACCGCCCAGTTCCACCGCGGTCAGCGGCGCCACCGAGGGTAGTCCGCGCCCGCCGAAGCGCGCGCGCTCTGCTGGACTGCCGTCCGATGCCTGGACGATCAGCCCCGCGCGACCGGCCTGGAGCCATTCCCGCCCCGCCTGCCAGCCCGAAACCGCCTGACCCGCCCGCCGGGCCAGGCCCAGCAGGTCGCGGATGCGGGCGCGAAGACCGTCCTCGATCCGCGCACGAAGGTCGGAGGGAAGCGTCACGGGCCCGCGCGCGGCCCGCATGAAGGCCCCGCGGCTCAGAGCGCGTTCTAGCACATCGCCCCGCGCGCTCAACCACATTCCCCGGCCGGGCAGTCTCCCGGCGAGATCGGGAACGATCTCGCGAGCCGGCCCGAGCACGAAACGGATCATCGTTTCCTTGGGCCCGCTCTCACGCGTGACGATGCAGCGGCGAAGGGGGCCGGTCTCCCGCGCCTCCTCCGCCTCCTCCGGCTCAGGCGTTGGCCCTGGCTCAGGCGCTGGCCCTGGCTCAGGTGTTTGCATCACCCGCGCCAGGCTCCTCCTCATCGCCGAACCAGCCGGCGCGGCGGCGCGCTTCCATCACGATCGCGTTCGCCGTCTCCTCGTCGACCACCTCGGCGCCGAGGATTTCGATCAGCTCGTCGCCGGCGAGGTCGGCCAGGTCCTCGAGTCCCTTCACGCCCTTCTCGCCCAGCGTGACCATCATGCCGGGCGAGAAGCCGCCGATCTCGGCCAGCACGTCGTCCACGCCGAGCGCACGGCGCTTCTCGTCGAATTCGGCGTCGCGCTTGTCGATGAAGGTCTGGGCACGACGCTTGAGCTCGGCGGCCACGCTCTCGTCAAAGCCCTCGATCCCCGCCAGTTCCTCGTCCTCGACCTGGACGATGTCCTCGATGGTCGAGAAGCCTTCCTGCACCAGCAGCCCGGCGATCACGTCGTCCACGTCGAGCGCTTCCACGAACAGGCCGGTGCGCTTGCGGAATTCCTCCTGCCGGCGCTCGCTCTCCTCGGCTTCCGTCAGGATGTCGATGTCGTAGCGCGTGAGCTGGGAGGCGAGGCGGACATTCTGCCCGCGCCGGCCGATGGCGAGGCTCAGCTGGTCGTCTGGGACCACCACTTCGCAGCGCTTGCCGTCCTCGTCCAGGACGACCTTGCTGACCTCGGCCGGGGCGAGCGCGTTCACGATGAAGGTCGCGAAGTCGGGTGACCAGGGGATGATGTCGATCTTCTCGCCCTGCAGTTCGGCCACCACCGCCTGCACGCGCGACCCGCGCATGCCGACGCAGGCGCCGACCGGGTCGATGCTGCTGTCGCGGCTGATCACCGCCATCTTGGCGCGCGAGCCGGGGTCGCGCGCTACCGCCTTGATCTCGATGATGCCGTCGTAAATCTCGGGCACTTCCTGCGCGAAGAGCTTCGCGAGGAAGCCCGGATGCGTGCGCGACAGGAAAATCTGAGGACCACGGGGCTCCTCGCGCACGTCGTAGATATAGGCCCGCACGCGGTCGCCATTTCGAAAAGCCTCGCGCGGGATGGTTTCGTCGCGGCGCAGCAGCGCTTCCGCGCGGCCGAGGTCGACCATCAGGTTCCCGTATTCCGTGCGCTTGACGATGCCATTGATGATCTCGCCCACGCGGTCCTTGTATTCGTGGAACTGCTTGGAGCGCTCGACCTCCCGCACCCGCTGCACGATCACCTGCTTGGCGGTCTGCGCGGCGATGCGGCCGAAGTCGATCGGCGGCAGCGGGTCGATGATGAATTCGCCGACCTGGATGCCGGGCTTCACCTTCTGCGCGATGCGCAGCGGGATCTGCACCGCCTCGTTCTCGACCGGCTCAGCCTCGACCACCTCGGTCCAGCGCTCCAGCTTCACGCGGCCGTCCTTGCGGTCGATGAAGGCGCGGATGTCCTTCTCCTGCCCGTACTTGGCGCGGCCGGCCTTCTGGATGGCCTGCTCCATCGCCTCCAGCACCTCGTCGCGCTCGATCATCTTCTCGCGCGCGACGGCGTCGGCGACCTGCAGCAGCTCGGGCCTGGCGACGGTGATGTCGATGGCCATGCGTTCTCTCCTAGTTCGTCGTGCGGGGGGCCGCGGTGGCGGCGATGAGTTCGTCGGTCAGCACCAGCTTGGCGCGCCGGATGTTGCCGCGCGGGAAGGCGCATTCCGTCCCGTCCTCGAGCCGCAGCCGCGCCACATCCGCATCGGCGCCGAGGGCGATGCCGCGGAAGCGCTTGCGGCCGTCCTGCGGGATGGCGAGTTCGAGCGTCGCGACATGGCCGGCGAAGCGGTTCCAGTCCTTCGCACGGGTCAGCGGCCGGTCGATCCCGGCCGAGGAGACCTCCAGCGTCCATTCGCTCTTGATCGGGTCGGCCACGTCCAGCACGGCGCCGATCGCGTGGCTGATGGCCTCGCAATCCTCGACGGTGAAGGTCGCGCCATCGGCCCGGTCGGCCATGACCTGGACCGTCGGCGTCTCCTTGCCCGAGACCTGCACGCGCACGAGCTCATAGCCCAGCGCGCCCAGCGTTGGCAGGATGGCGTCGGCGATGCGGGCTTCGAGCCCTTCATGCCGCGGCAGGTCGTCGGCCTCGTTCAAGCAATGCCTCGTTCGGGCAACAAAAAAGGCGGCCTCTTTCAAGGCCACCCCCGTCGGACCGGATGGTGTGATCGAGGACCTTATGACTCTTCGAGGCCACGGATGCAAGCGGGGGTTGCGCCCGGGCCCCGCCCGCCGACATGGTCCCCTCGGGCTGCTGGAGGCTGCGATGGCGATGCTGACAGGACGGCGCGCGTTGCTCGCGGGGCTCGGCATGGCGGGGCTCGCGCGCCCGGCCGCTTCCCGCACCCGTTACGTGTTCGATCAGAGCGTCGGGCGGCTGGAATTCGTCGCCCGGCATCTCGGCGTGCTGAGCTCGACCGGCCGCTTCGAGGATTTTTCCGCCGAGCTGCTAATCGACCCGGAGCGGCCGTTGACGACCTCCGTGCATGTCACCGTGCGCACGGCGGCCATCGCGCTCGCCTATCCGGGCGCGGTCGAGCTGCTGCGCTCGCCCGATTTCTTCGACGTCGAACGCCACCCGGAAGCGACCTTCCGCGGTGCCGCGACCGGGGAAGGCAGCCTCGCGCGCTTCCCCCTTGCGGGCGACCTGACGATCCGCGGCATCACGAGGCCCTTCCGGATGGAGGGGCGTCTGCTCGACCGCCGGCGCGACGCGGCGCTGGGGCGGGAGGTCGCGGATTTCTCCGCGGGCGGGGAGATGAAGCGGTCCGAATTCGGCATGACGACCGAACAGGCCGCGATTTCCGATACCATCCGGCTGAACGTGCGTGTCCGCCTCATCGTCTGACGGCTGGTCGCGCGCGCAGCGCTGGCTGCACTGGGGCGTCGCGGCGCTGGTGATCGCCGGCTTCGCGATCGGCCTGGTGATGGTCGCGTTGCCGCTGACGCGGCTGCTGGAAAAGATCCTCGCCTACCAGGCGCACAAGACGATCGGGCTGCTGGTGCCGCCGCTCGTGCTGTGGCGGCTGTGGCTGCGCGCGCGGCGGGGCCGGCCGGCGGAGGAGGAGGCGATGCCGCCCTGGCAGCGCCGCGCCGCGGCGGCGGGCCATGCGGCGCTCTATGCCCTGCTGCTGGTCGTGCCGGTGCTGGGCTACCTCAGCGCCAGCACGGCGCCGGGGCAGATCGAGACGGTGATGTTCCTCCTCATCCCCATCCCGCATGTGCTGGAGGCGGACGAGGCGCTGTACGAGACGCTGCGCGCGACGCACCAGCTCCTTGCCTGGGCGCTGGTGCTGCTCGCGGCCGGCCATGCCGCCGCCGCGCTGCATCACCATGCGCGCGGCGGGGCCGTGCTGCGCCGGATGTGGCGGGGATAGCGCCCTCTACCCGACGCGGATCGGCGTCAGGTCCTGGTACCAGGATTGCGCCTGGGTGAAGTTGGACAGGCGCCGCGACAGGCCGCGCGGATTCACGTCGTGCACCGCCCAAATCCACATGGCCTGGTCCACGAGATGCCCGTGAAGCTCCGCCAGGATCGCATCCTGCGGCGCGGTCTCGAAGGTTTGGCGCGCGCGCAGGCCGAGCTCATCCGCCCGTGCATCCTGGAAGCCGCCCCAGTTGAAGCCGGACCCACCCGCCTGCGGGCTGATGGCGGGGCCGAGCAGCCCGATATCCGGATCCCAGAAGGCCCAGGAATTGTTGATGGCGTGCAGGCCACGATTTTCCGGCGCAGCGGCGCCGGCGCGACGGCGGGCGCGCAGCGCTTCCCAGTCCATCACCTCGAATTCCAGCTCGATGCCGACGGCGCGGTAGTTCTGCTGCAGCAGCTCGTTCATCGGCAGCGGCTGCATCTGGCCGGACCCCGAGGGCGCGATGATGAACTTGGTGCGCACCGGGTTGCGCGGGCCGAAGCCGGCATCCGCAAGCAGCCGCCGCGCCCGGGCCGGGTCGTACGAAAGATCGACCGTAGGCCGGCCGAACCAGGGATGGCCTTCGGTGATCATCCCCTTGGCGGGAATGGCCAGCCCGCCGAGCAGCCCCACCATCGCGGCGCGATCGATCGCCATGTTCGCCGCCTGCCGCACGCGAAGATCGCGGAAGGGGCTGTCCGGCTGGAAGGACAGCTGGTGGCACCAGATGTGCGGATAGGCGTTGGTGACGACGTTGTGCCCCGCGGCGCGGATGCGCGGCACGGCGTCGGGCGGCGGCGCCTCGATGAAGTCTACCTGGTTCGACAGCAGGGCGGAGACGCGCGTCAGCGCATCCGGGATCGGCAGCAGCACGAGCCGTTCATGCTGCGGCCGCCGCGCCGGATCCCAGTATTCCCCGTTGCGCACCGCTTCCAGTCGCTGGCGGGGGACGAAGCGGTCGCCGATATACGGCCCCGTGCCGGAGGGGCGTTCGGCGAACCGATCCCAGTTGTTCCCCACCTCCGCATAGCGCGCGGGGGAAGAGAAAAAAATGTTCGCCATGTTGTAAGGGAACACGGCGTCGGGCGCCTTGGTCTCGATCTCGATCGTACGCGCGTCGCGCACCCGCCAGCGCGCGATGTTGCTGGCGTAGAGCCCCGCCTGCGCGGCCTGCTGGCGGTCGAAGTGCGGCGCCTCCCGGTCGAGCAGCTTCGCGAGGTTCCAGGCGACGGCGTTGGCGTCGAAGGCGCTGCCGTCGTGGAAGCGCACGCCCGCGCGCAGGTCGAAGGTCCAGACCTTTTTCGTCGCGTCGTCCACGCGCCAGCGTTCCGCGAGGCCGGGCTTGAGCGAGGGCGCGCGGTCGACGCGCGACAGGTCCCAGGCGACGAGCGGGTCGTACAGCGTGATGCCGAGGAAGCGGTTGCCCTCCGCCCCCTGGCTCGGCTGGCCGGTGGTGAGCGGGATGTCGCCCGCCGTCATGCCGACGCGCAGGGTGCCGGATGGCGCGGGCTGCGCCTGCGCGGCGGCCATGGGCGTTGCGGCGAGGGAAGCGGCTGCGGCGAGCAGGTCACGGCGATGCATGGCGGGTCCTCCGCTGCGTCAAGCCGTGTGGTGAAGCGCTCCTGAACGTAGCATGAAAGGCATCAGGGCGCGGTTCAAGGGTGGCGCGGCGACAATGGCGCGGCGCCGCGGCCGTATGCGATGCTGCGCAAATGATGTCGCGCGCGCTTGCCCTGATGCTGTTCGCGGTCCTGGCCGCCTCCCCCGCCATGGCGCAGGAGCGTCGCTGCGGTTGGATCCACAACCCCACGCCGGCGAACTGGTGGCTGGTCGATCGCGACGGGCGCTGGGACATTATGGCGCAGGGCGGCCCGCGGCCGGCCGGGATGGACAACATCCCGGACCTGACCGAGCGGCACTGGGTGCGCACCAATGGCTGGTACGGCTATGGCTGCGCCTGCATGAGCGTGGTGGCGGACGCGCGCACGCGGAGCATCCGGCGCATCAATGCCGTGCAGCAATTGCCACTCGAGCGCTGCACCGCGGACCGAGCGTTGCCGCGGCCCTAGGCGCGGCGCACGCGCGCTTCTTGTCGTCAGGGCCGATAGCCCTGCAAGTCACGGACGAGCCGACCCCGGCCGCGGACAAAGAGCAGAGGCAGTATGAACCTGCGCCCGGTCAGCCGCGCGCGGAGATTGCTCCATGCCGATGATGTGTCGGGCCGGATCGTGACCGGTGTCGCAAACGGCCCATCCTGATGATCGTACTCTGGGAAGAGAGCACTGTCGGCCTCTGGCTTCCCGACGAAGCGAATGGGTTGGTGCTTGCCGGCCATGTAGAAATTCCCTCGTGTATCGCAGACACCCCGATAGTCAGCAGTTACATAGATGGCATACCCAAAAAAGAAAACACGACCGAAAAACATCGTAAACAACAAAAAAATATACTGGCACCAAGAAAAGTACTGCTGCAACGGGTAATATCCCGACCAACGTTAAAGCATCGGGGTTCCCATAGATCAGACCAAACCACACAACCAATGCAATCAAGAAGACAAAAAATAGAGCACGAAAAAAAGAATACTCGTACAAAACTCCGGCGAATTACGTTTAGCGTGGGGGTTTCCGGTGTGTCGTGCATCCGTCGATGAATAATCACGGCCAATGTAAAGTGTAGCATCGCTCAACGTGCGCTGAACGCGCAATTGGAATCTCCGTTCGGCCACCTGTTTATGGCGGCAGACGCAGCGCCGAATCCAGCCGCAGCGTCGTCCCGTTCAGCAGCGGATTGGCGCAGATCGCCAGCACCATCGCCGCGAATTCCTCGGGCCGGCCGAGCCGCGCGGGGAAGGGCGGCAGGGCGTGGATGGCGGCCAGCGCGGCCTCGGGCAGGCCGGCCAGCATCGGGGTCTCGAACAGGCCCGGCGCGATTGTGACCACCCGGATGCCGGACTTCGCCAGTTCCCGCGCCGCCGGCAGCGTCAGCCCGACGACGCCGGCCTTGGACGCGGCATAGGCGCATTGCCCGACCTGCCCGTCCTCCGCTGCGATGGAGGCGGTGTTGAGGATCAGGCCGCGTTCGCCATCCGGCGCGGTGGGGTCGAGCGCCTGCATCCGCTGCGCCGCAAGCCGCAGCACGTTGAAGGTGCCCAGCAGGTTGACGCGCAGCGTGCGCTCGAACAGCGCGAGGTCGTGCGGCCCGTTGCGGCCCACGATGCGCGCGGCCGGCGCGATGCCCGCGCAGTTCACCGCGAGCCGCAGCGGGCCGAGGGGCACGGCGGCGTCGAGCGCGGCGGCGACATCGGCCTCGCTTGCGACGTCGCCCGCGACGGTCGTCACGCCGCAGCG
>NZ_JACADQ010000188.1 GCF_016106015.1 Neoroseomonas rubea | reverse complement strand
AGATGAACTTCGACCAGGCGGGCGACGCCCTGCTCGACTGCATCATCCGCACCGCGGACGGGCAGTTCACCGCGGCCGAGATCCTCGGCCACCGGGAATTCAGCCTGACGCGGCTGTACGAGAGCGCATAGGGCGTCGGCACAACCGAAAGCAGGCCCCGGCAGCTCGCGCCGGGGCCCGCTTTGCGTGTCGCCGTGGCAGTCGCACGCTTGGGACAGTGCGGTGGGCGAGGCAGCGTGCCCCTCGCGCGAGTGCGATCGGCTCTGCTTGCCGGCGGCACGCTCGATGGGTTGCGGAGGCTGATCGCGGACTCTTCGTCGCATCGCGAGGAACTGCAGCATGCGGTCTGCCGAAGAACCCAAAGCGCCCCGGTCTTGCCGTAGTGAGACCGCATCGGCCGCCGTTCAGATGGCGATCATCACGTATCGGCATCGTGGGTTGCGTGCCCACCGATCTGGATCGGTGGTGCGGATCCCCTGCTCGCTCGCGTCCTTGTCTGTTGCGGACTGACGGCCGATCCCGGCGCGCTTCGGGGAGAAGGCCCCTTCTCCCCCCGCCCGCCTACCTGCCGCGGAACACCGGCTTGCGCTTCTCCGCGAAGGCGCGCAGCCCCTCCTTCGTATCCTCGGTCTTCGCCAGCGCCGCTGTCTGCGTCTGCTCGAAGCGGTAGCCCTCGTGCAGCGGCATGTACTCGCACAGCGTGAAGGCGCGCTTCATCGCCGCGACCGCGAGCGGCGCCTTGCCCGCGATCTCCCGCGCCATGGCCTGCGCCGCCGGCAGCAAATCCGCCTTCGGGAAGCAGCCCGAGGCGACGCGCATCCGCAGCAGATCCGGCCCGTGCAGGCGCCGCGCGGTCATCAGGAACATGCGCGCATCGGACTGGCCGAAATGCCGCAGCACATGCTGCACGCCGCCGGCGAGCCCTACATCCACCTCCGTCATGGACATGAAGGCGTCCTCGGCGACGAGGATGATGTCGCAGACGAGCGCCAGCACGCAGCCCGCCCCGATCGCCGCCCCGTTCACCGCCGCGATCACCGGCTTGCCGCATTCCATCACGCAGTCGAAGCCGGCGCGCACGGCGCGCGAATGGCGTGGGAAGGCGCCGGGCGTGGCGGCATCCGGCCGGTCGCGCAGGTCGGCGCCGGCGGAAAACGCCTTGCCCGCGCCGGTCAGGACGATGGCGCGCACCTCCTCTGCCTCGTGCAGCGTATCGAAGATGCGCGTGATCTCGTCGCGGAAGGCGCCGTTCTGCGCATTCACCGGCGGGCGGTCGATGGTGACGGTCGCCACGCCGTCCGCCACATCGACCTTGAAGACCGACAGACCTTCGATCACGGCGCGAAGGCCACGCCCTTCTCGGGCACCACCACCTTTGCATTGGCACCCTGCATCTCGGCCACGAAGCCGGAGGCATCGGGCAGCAGCAGCCCGAAGGTCGCGTAGTGGCAGGGAATGGCGAGGCGCACCGAGGGCAGGAAGCGCTTCAGCGAGAGTGCTGCGGCACGCGGCCCCATGGTGAAGCGGTCACCCACCGGCACCATCGCGACGGCCGGGCGATAGAGTTCATCGACCAGCGCCAAGTCCGAGAAGATGTCCGTGTCCCCCATGTGGTAGACGACGGGCTCCGCCTTGTCCTTCGGCGTCACGACGATGCCGTTCGGGTTGCCGAGGCAGTGGGAGACGCCGTTCTCATCCTGCTCGACCGAGGAATGCAGCGCCTGGGTGAGCGAGACGGTGAACTCCCCCTGGTCCGTCGTCCCGCCCGTGTTCATCGGGTCGAGCGCCGAGACCCCCTTGCGCGCGAGATGCATCGCGAGGTCGTAGTTGGTGACGAGCTTCGCACCCGTCCGCTTGCAGATCGCGACCGTGTCGCCGATGTGGTCGCCATGGCCATGCGTCAGCAGCACGTGCGTGGCTCCCGCGCTCGCCGCTTCCGCGTCGCCGCCGAAGGCCGGGTTGCCGGTGAGGAACGGGTCGATCATCACGACCGAGGCGCCGAATTCCAGCCGGAAGGCGGAATGGCCGAACCAGGTGATCTTCATTCGCGTCGCTCCGTCGTTCAGGGAAAGGTCATGCGGATCGTGTCGGCGATCAGGGCCGGCTTGTCCTTGCCCTCGATCTCCATGGTCTGGCGCACGACGATGCGGTGCGTGCCGTTCGCGCCGTCATCGACGGCGACGAGGCTCTGGCGCAGCCGCACCCGGTCGCCCGCCTGCACGGGGTTGATGATGCGCACCTTGTCCGATCCGTAGTTCAGCGTGCGCGACGGCCAGGACACCTTGTAGACGCCGGCCCCGAGTTTCGGCAGCAGCGACAGCAGCAGGTAGCCATGCGCGATCGTCTTCCCGCCCGGCATCTCGCGCTTCGCGCGCTCCACATCCACATGGATCCACTGATGGTCGCCGGTGACCTCGGCGAAGCGGTCCATCATCTCCTGCGTCACCTCGAGCCACTCGCCGACGCCAAGTTCCTGGCCGATCAGCGCCTTCAGCGCTTCCGGCGTCTCCACCACGCGCATGCGTTCCTCCGTTCCGTGCGGCGCGGAGTGTCGGGGGGACGGGCGCGGCGATCAACCCCGCTTCCGGCCGATGCGCGGCCGGCATAGCCTGCGGGAATGGCCCTCCTCCCCGGCACGCCGCGCTTCACCGCCGCGATGGTCGCCGCACAGGCGCTGACGCAGATCGGTGCCTTCACGCTGCCGGCGCTGCTGCCCGTCTACATGGCGCGCTGGTCGCTCTCGGGCACCGAGGCGGGGTGGCTGATCGGCATCTTCTTCGCCGCCTACGTCCCCGCCGTGCCGGTGCTGCTGGCGTTGACGGACCGCATCCCGGCACGACGGATCTACCTGATCGGCACCGGCGCGACGGCGCTCGCGCATCTGGGCTTCGGGCTGCTGGCGGATGGCTTCTGGTCGGGGCTCGCCTTCCGCGCCCTGGCGGGGATCGGCTGGGCCGGGGCCTATATGCCGGGACTCAAGGCGATCGCCGACCCGCTGAGCGGCACGGCGCAGTCGCGCGCCATCTCCTGGCACGCGGCGGGTGTGGGCGTCGCGGGCGCACTCTCCTTCGCCATGGCCGGCGCCGTCTCGGCGCTCGCCGGGCCGGATGCGGCCTTCGTCGCGGGCGGCGTGATGGCGTCCTGCGCCTTCGGCATCGCACTGGCGATCCTGCCCGACACGGCGCCCTTACGGCGGCCGGGCGCCGGCGCGCTGCTCGATTTCCGCCCCGTGCTGCGCAACCGCCGCGCCATGGCCTGGATCGCGGGCTACTGCGTGCACACGCTGGAAATGGCGGTGCTGCGCGCCTGGGCGGTGGCCTTCCTCGCCGCATCCTTCGCCGTCGCGGCGCCGCCCGCCTGGCTGCCGGGGCCGACCGCGCTGTTCACCCTCGCGGGGCTGCTGGGCATCGCCGTCTCGCTCACCGGCAACGAGGCGTCCGAGCGTCTCGGACGCGGCCGGGTGGTCAGCCTGGCGATGCTGTCCGGCGCCGCGCTGTCGGCCGTGACAGGCTTCGCGGCGGGGGCGCCGCCGCTGGTCGCGCTCGCGCTCGTGCTGGCCTGGAACGCGGCGATCTACCTCGACAGTTCGGCGCTGACGGCCGGCACCGTGCAGGCGGCGGACCCGGCGCTGCGGGGTGCGACCATGGGGCTGCATTCCATGGCCGGCTATGCGGGCGGCTTCGTCGGGCCGCTGTTGTGCGGCGTGGTGCTGGACGCTGCCGGGGGCGAAGGCGCGATCGCCTGGGGCCTCGCCTTCGGCCATGTCGCGATCTTCACCCTCGCAGGCTTCGCGGTGCTGCGGCGCCTCGGCCGCGGCGCCTGAGCGCGGCATGGACAAGCTCACCGCGCTCCGCCTCTTCCTCCGCGCACTCGATCGCGGGGCGATCGCGGCGGCGGGCCGGTCACTCGGCCTGTCCTCCACCGCCGCCTCGCGCACGCTGCGGGACCTCGAAGACGCTCTCGGCCTCCGCCTGCTCGACCGCACCACGCGCCATGTCGCGCCGACCGAGGCCGGGCGGCGCCTCGCGGCCCGCGTCGCCCCGCTGCTCGAAGGCCTCGACGCCGCGATGGCCGAGGCGCGCGAGATGCATGAGGAAGCGACCGGCACGCTGCGTATCCTCGCACGCCGTTCCTACGCGCTGCGCCATGTCGTGCCGCGGCTTGCCGCCTTCCGCGCGGCACATCCGCGGGTGGTGGTGGATCTCTCGCTCACCGAGCAGACCGGGCTGGTGCCGGGCAGCGGGGTCGATCTCGTCATCCGCCTCGGCCTGCCGGCGGGAAAGTCCTTCATCGGACACCGGCTCGCCTCCGGCCGGCGCATTCTCTGTGCCAGCCCGGCCTACCTCGCGCGCCACGGCGCGCCGGCCGCGCCGGACGACCTGCTGCGCCACGCCTGCCTCGCCTACCGGCAGGAGGAGGAGGCGCCGGTCTGGATCTTCACCACGCCAGCCGGGCGCCGGGAGGTCGAGGTGACTGGCCCGTTCCGCTCCAACAGCGGGGAAGCGCTGCGCCGCGCGGCGCTCGACGGGCTCGGCCTGGTGCTGCTGCCCGAATGGATGGTGGGGGAGGATGTCGCCGCGGGCCGCCTCTCGCCGCTGCTCGAAGGCCTCGCGGCCTGGCCGGAGCGCTACGCGGCCGAGATCTACGCCGTGCATGTCCGCGCCGACCGCCTGCCGGCCAAGACCGCCGCCTTCGTCGCGCACCTGCTTGCCACGGATATTCCCGCTTAGCGCAATAGTGTTTCCCCAAACTACCGCCTTTCGGTTGAATGCACATGCGCGGCATCCTGTGGGCAGGAGGAACTGCGCCATGCCCACCATCACGCCCCTCACCCCTGCCTTCGCGGCCCGCGTCACCGGCCTCGACATCGGCCGCGGCGTCGATGCCGCGACGATGGCGACGCTGAAGGACGCGCTCAACCGCCATTCCGTCCTCGTCTTCCCCGACCAGGCGATCGACGACGCGGCGCAGGTCGCCTTCAGCGAGGGCTTCGGGCCGCTCGAGCGCACGCGCCCCGGCGCGCCGGGGGCGGGCAGCCCGGTGATCATCCTCTCCAACATCGGCCCCGATGGCGGGATCGAGGCGCCGAGCGCCAAGCAGGTGCTGAACAACAAGGCGAACCGCCTCTGGCACCATGATTCCTCCTTCAAGCCGCTGCCGGCACGCGCCTCGCTGCTCTCGGCGCGGGAAATCCCCTCGGCGGGCGGCGACACGGAATTCGCCTCGATGCGCGCCGCCTTCGCAGCGCTGGACGCGGCGGAGCAGGCCGCGCTGAAGGGCCGCGTGGCGATTCACGATTTCGGCTGGTCGCGCGCGCGGGTCGATGCCGCGCTGGTCAGCGAGGAGGAGCAGCGCCAGCATCCGCCCGTCCGGCAGGCGATGGTGCTGGAGGAAAATCCCTACGGCCCCGCCCTCTATCTCGGCGCCCATGCCCGCCGCATCGAGGGGATGGAGGAGGCGGAATCCCGCCTCCTGATCGACCGCCTGATGGCGCATGCGACGCAGCACGCCTTCACCTACGCGCACAAGTGGCGGCGGCATGACCTGGTGATGTGGGACAACCGCGCCGTGCTGCACCGCGCCACACCCTTCGCGACATCCACCGAGCGGCGCCACATGGTGCGCACCTGCGTCGCGGGCAGCGCGCCGACGCTCGCCGCCGCGGCGTGAGCGCCGAGCCCTTCGAAGGCGACTGGGACCATATCGTGGTCGGCGCGGGCAGCGCCGGCTGCGTGCTGGCGGACCGCCTCTCCGCCGACCCGGCGCGGCGCGTCCTGCTGCTGGAGGCAGGCGGGCAGGCGCGGCATCCCTACCTCCATGTGCCCGCCGGCTTCCTCAAGACCTTCCGGGACCCGCGCTTCAACTGGAACTTTGCCACCGAACCCGGCCCGGGCGTGGATGGGCGCAGCCTCCATACGCCGCGCGGGCGGGTGCTCGGCGGCTCCTCCGCCATCAACGGCCATCTCTGGGTGCGCGGCAGCGCGCGGGATTTCGACGACTGGGCGCAGCTGGGCTGCCGCGGCTGGTCCTACGCCGATGTGCTGCCGCATTTCCGTGCCATCGAGGATTACCGCGACGATCCCCATCGCGGCGCCGGCGGACCGCAGCATGTCTCGGACATCCCGCAGACGCACCCGATCGTTGCGGCCTTCCTGGACGGTGCGGCGGAACTCGGCCTGGCGCGGAACCCCGACTACAACGGCGCGCGACAGGAAGGCGTCTTCACCTACCAGCGCACGATCCGCAACGGGGCACGCTTCAGCGCGGCGAGCGCCTTTCTCGCGCCGGCACGGCGGCGGTCGAACCTGCGCGTCGTGACCGACGCCACGGTGCTGCGGATCGAAACGGAGCGGGGACGTGCCGCCGGCGTCACCTTCGCGCGCGGCGGCCGCGTCCTGACCGCGCGCGCGGGCGGGGACATCCTGCTCGCCGCAGGCGCCATCGGCACGCCGCACCTGCTGCAGGTCTCGGGTCTCGGTCCTGCCGCCGTGTCGCGGGCGCTCGGCGTGCCGGCCGTGGCGGACAACCCTGGCGTGGGCGAGAACCTGCAGGACCACTACGCCATGCGCGTCGTCCATCGCGTCACGCGCCCCGTCACGCTGAACGAGCAGGCACGCCCGCCGCGCCTGTGGTGGGAGGTCGCGCGCTGGCTCGTGGCGCGGAAGGGCATGCTCGCCTTCAGCCCGGCCCATGCCGGCGCCTTCGCGCGGTCGCGCGAGACGCTGGAGGAACCCGACCTGCAATTCGTCTTCACCCCGGCCTCCTATTCCGAGGAAGGCGTGACGGGCAGCCTGGAGAAACAGCCGGGCATGACGATCGGCGTCTGGCAATGCCGCCCGGAAAGCCGCGGCTTCGTGCGCGCGCGCTCGGCCGATGCGCGGCAGGCACCCGCCGTCCAGCCGAACTACCTCGCGGCCGAGGAGGACCGCGCCGCGGCTGTCGCCGGCCTGCGGCTCTCACGCCGCCTTCTCGGCACGCATGCGCTGGCGGAGTGGTCGGCGGCGGAAACCGCGCCCGGACCTCAGCACGACGGCTATGACGACCTGCTGGCCTATGCCCGCGCGCGGGGATCGACCGTCTATCACCTGTGCGGCACCTGCCGCATGGGCGGGGAGGAGACGCCGGTCGCGCCGGATTTGCGCCTGCGCGGCATCGCGGCGCTGCGCGTGGCCGATGCGTCGGTGATGCCGCGCATCGTCTCCGCCAACACCAACGCGACGACGATGATGATCGCGGAGAAGGCCGCCGCGCTGGTCCGCGGCGGCGCCTGACCTACAGCACTATCGGATCACACTGCATCAGTGTGATCGGATTTCGTGCTTTGGGATCAATTGCTTCCAGAGCAAGAAGTCCGATCAGCCGCTCCCGGCCGGTGGGATATTGCTCTAGCCGATAAGCGACACGCCGAGGAACACTGCGCCCATCGCCACGCCGGCGAAGCCCGCCGCGCGGCGCAGCGCCACGCCGTGCCCCGCCGTCGCCAGCCTGCGCGCGACGAACATCGCCACGGTCCCGATCGCCGCCTGGGTCAGCGCCAGCGCCGCGAGATAGGCGACGAGCGGCGTCGGCTCCGCGCCGATGATGGCCTCGGCGAAGGCATGCCCGTGCACAAGGCCGGCCAGCGCGAAGCCGGCCGGCAGCAGCGCGACCGGGGCGCCGGCGAGCAGCGCCGCGCCCGCCGCGGCCACGCTCAG
>NZ_JACADQ010000187.1 GCF_016106015.1 Neoroseomonas rubea | reverse complement strand
GCGCGTCGGCGCGGGCACGGTCGCGGGCGCGCTGGTGCAGCCCGCCGTCTGGGTGCTGAGCGGCCGTCCGCCGCAGCCCGGCGACATCGCGCTCTGGGGCGGGGGCGTCGTCGCCGGGATCGTCGCGGGCACGGTCGGCGCGGTCGCCTCGGCCGTGACCGGCGTGATCAAGGCCGCGGTCGAGGACCATGAGGACGGCATCATCGAGGCCGCCAAGGCGCGCGAGCCCGCGCGCTACCGGCCGTTCATCACCTCCGTCCGCAACTATGGCGCATCCGGCCGCGGCATCGTCGCCATGACGATCGCCAACCATGGCGGCGTGACCTGGCGCGTCGGGCCGGCCACCTGGGTTTACATCACCGATGCGATGGGCCGGCTGGTCTGCGACTACAACCCGGCCTACGCGCATGAGATCTACGGACCGAACCCCCCGCTGCGGATCGCCGGCAATCGCGGCGGGGCGGTCCAATACCAGTGGCGCACCCGGCCGGGGAACATCCACGGCTGAGCGACGTCAACCCGCGGCGTCGATGCGCTGCGGCAGCGACAGCCGCCGCCATTCGATCGCCGGGCACTGGTCCATCACCACGATGATCCCGGCTGCGCGCGCCCGCCCCGCCGCGGCTTCGTCCACCACGCCGAGCTGCATCCAGACAGATCGCGCGCCAAGGCGGATCGCCTCCTCCACCACCGCGCCCGCCTCGGCGCTGCGACGGAAGATGTCGACCATGTCGAGCGGCGCGGCCTCCGCCAGCGTCGCCACCGATGTCACGCCATGCACCGGGCGTCCCGCCAGTGCGGGGTTTACCGGCACCGCGTCGTAGCCGCGGTCGAGCAGGAAGCGGAACACGCCATGGCTCGGCCGGTCCGGCCGGTCGGAGGCGCCGACGACGGCAATGCGGCGCGTGGCGAGCAGCAGGGCGCGGATCGCGTCGTCGTCCATCGCGGTCAGAACTCCTCCAGCAACCGCCCGCAGCCTTCCACCTTGTCCATGATCCCGTTCGCGCGCAGCGCGTGCCAGTAGGTGGCGGTGTTGATGGCGATGACCGGCTTGCCGAGCCACATCTCCGCCATCGCAGCGAGCTTCACCATCGACAGGTTCGTCCCCACCTGCACGATCGCGTCCACGTCGTCGCCGTCGATCTGCTTGATCGCGGCGACGCACTGCGCCTGCGTGACCTGCGCGATCCCGGTCCAGGACCGGCATTGCAGCGCGATGTCCCGCACTACGCTGAAGCCCATGTCGCCGAAGTAGCGCGCCACCTCGATGTTCATCGCCGGCCAGTAGGGCGACAGGATCGCAAGCCGCTTCACCCCGCCATGGGCATTCAGCGCCGCCGTGCAGGAATGGCTGCCGACCGAGATGTCGAGGCCCGACACCTCCTTCACCTGTGCGATGAAGCGGTCGGCACCCCTTGCGCCGTCGAAGAAGGTCACCGCCGACATGCCCATCACCAGGTAGTCGGGATGGCACGTCATGACGGACTTCACCGCGTCCATGGTGTTGGCGCCGATCAGCTCCGCGCCCTTGCGGAAGGTCTCGTTCGACACCGCATCCGCATTCGGCGTGTAGATGCGCGAATAGTGGTTGGTCACGCCCGCCGGGCGCATCATGTCGAAATCCGGCTGCACCACGGTGTTGGTCGACGGGCCCATCACCCCGAAGAGCTTCCGCCAGCCCAGAACGTCCTTGCCCATCGCACCCTCCGTCGTATCCGGTCCGTGCAGCGTGCCACACGCGTGGCGCGGCGCCAGCCCCGGCGCCTTGCCGGCACGGCGCGTGCAAGCAACAGTGCCCGCAACCAAGACCCGTCGCTTCACGCCGGAGACCTCGCCATGGCCCGCATCCACCGCCGCGTCCTCCTCGCCGCGCCCTCGCTCGCGCTGCCTGCGGCCACGCGCGCGCAAGCGCCCTGGCCCGACCGGCCGATCCGCTGGATCAACCCGGGCCCCGCCGGCGGGGCGGGGGACGTGCTGTCGCGCCTGGTGGGCGACCGGCTCGGCGCACGCCTCGGCCAGACCGTGGTGGTGGAGAACCGCCCGGGCGCCGGCACCAACATCGGCATGACCGCCGTCGCGCGCAGCGCGCCCGACGGCTACACGGTTGGCCTCGCCTCCATCGCATCGCATGCCGCCAACAAGTGGCTGCACGCGAACATGCCCTTCGACCCCGAGAAGGATTTCGCGGCGGTCGGCATGATCGCGCTGGTGCCCAACATCGTCGTCGTGCCGCCGCAGAACCCGCCGCGCGATCTCCAGGGCTTCATCGCCTGGGCGAAGGGGCTTGGCCGGCCGCTCAACTTCGGCTCGGTCGGCATCGGCTCCTCCCAGCATCTCGCCGCGGCGCAGTTCGGCCAGATCACGGGCATCGAGATCATCCACGCGCCCTACAACCAGGCGGGGCAGATGAACACGGACCTGATCGAGGGGCGGCTCGACGTGCTGTTCCAGTCCATCTCCGCCGTCGCCGCCATGGCGCAGGGCGGGCGCATGCGCCCGATCGCCGTCAGCGGGCCGGACCGCGTGCCCGCCTTCCCCGACCTGCCGACGATGCGCGAACAGGGCGTGGATGTGACCACCACGGGCTGGTTCGGCCTTGCCGCGCCCGCCGGCGTGCCGGAGCCGATCCTGGCACGGCTGGACGAGGCCCTCGCGGCCAGCATGGAAGAACAGGAATTGCGCAGCCGCATCATCGCCGGCGGGTCGGTGCCGCGCACGATGCGCCGCGCGGAGTTCGCGCGCTTCATGGCCGAGCAGAGCGAACGCATGGGGGCGATCATCCGCGCGACGGGGGCGCGGGCGGGATAGCAAGGAGCGGGGGAAGGGAACCTCTCCCGCGCCACCTCCCTTTTCTGTCTGCCGGCAGGGCGGCGCCGGCGCGGCGGTCAGGGGCCCGCGGCGAAGGATGCGCGGAGGCAGAGGCCGACCGGGACCATGCCGGGGATGACTTCGCGCGTGAACATCCCGAGCGTCGCGAGGAAGCCTGGTAGCGCCGCCGGCGCAGCGGGCGTCGGGCCGAGGGCAGCGATCAGCCCGGGTGCCTCCGCCTCGGCCGCGGCGACCGCGGCATCCCGCGCTCGCGCCAGCACGCCTTCGGCGAACAGTGGCCCGAGCGTGCCCGGCAGCGCCGCCAGCACCTCCGGCCACAGCGCGAGATGCAGGTAAAGGCTGGGCATCACCGAAGGGTCGGTAAGCCCGTGGCGCGCAGCGAGCGCACGCGCCGTCTCCGCAACTGCGGGCGGCAGATCCCCCAGGCGCGGCAAAGGCGGTGGCGCGGGCAGCATCGCCCCGACCGGCGCCGATGGTCCGGGCGCGCGGGACGCCACGCCCTCCGCACGCCGCCGGATCGCCGTCAGCACCGCGAGGTTCGTCAGGTTGCCGCGGTTATAGGTCTCCACCAGCGCGGCGACGTCCGGGGATGCCGTGCCGCGCGGCATGCCGGGCAGCGATACGCGCGCCGCGATCCTGTCGCGCGCCCCGGCCGCGGCGCCGCTGTCGAAGGCCGGCCGGGCCTGCGCCCAGAGCCACTCCAGCACGCCGGGCAAGGCTGCCGCATGGCGCCAGATCAGGTTCACCTGCGCGACCCCGACGCCTGCGCGCAAGCCCGCAAAGATGGCGGCGACCTCGGGGGGCGCATCCGCCTCGCGGATCTCGGCGAGACTCACCGCGGCGCGGTCCAGGCCGCCTCTAGATCCGCCCGAGTCATCAGGTCCGCGTATTTCTGGCCCATGTCGAAGAGGTTCGCCTCATGCGGCGCGATGGCACGGTCGCCGACGCAATCCGTCACGCAGATGGTGCGGAAATTGTTCTGCATCGCATCCACCACGGTCGCGCGCACGCAGCCCGAGGTGGTGCAGCCCGCGACGAGCACCGTGTCCACGCGGCGGAAGGCGAGCCAGCCGGCGAGGTTCGTGTCGAAGAACGCTGACGCGCCCTGCTTGCGCACGATGAGCTCGCCGGGCAGTGGCGTGAGTTCCGGCACGATCTGCGACAGCGGGCTGGTTTCCGTCAGCTTGCGCAGGCTCGGCGCCTTCAGCGTAAAGACGCCGGCATCGGATCCGTCATCGGCATAGACGACGCGGGTATGCGCGACGGGCCAGCCCTGCCGCCGCGCGAAGTCGAGCAGACGCACCGTCTCAGAGATGGCGGGCGCGATGTTGCCGCCGCCGAAATGGTCGGGGTCGGAGAAGCCCACCACGAAATCCACGATCACCAGCGCCGGCGCCTCGCCGAGCCCGGCCCGGTTGCCCATGCCCTGGCGGTGGTAGATGTCGGCCTCAGGATGTCCGCTCACGTTGTTTGTCCCTCAAACGCCGGGCGCCGCGCATCCGCGCGGCTTGGCTTCGCGCCATGGACTGCCGCATGGGCGGCGGCTGTCAGTCTGGGCGCGGTCGCGCTTCGCGCTTGCGGCGCGAGGCCGCGCCTCGCGCCGAACAACTCTCTCCGCTTCACGCGACCTGCTCCAGGTCGCGCAGCGACTGGATCATCGAGGTGCGCAGCAGGAAGGCGCGGTGCTTGCCCGGGTCGGCGGCGGTGGCGCGCAGCTCGTCGTGATAGGCGCGCCGTACCTCCGGGTCGCGCTGGTTCAGGATCTGCCGGTTGCGCAGCGCCGTCGCCTGCACCGTCTCCAGCGCCACCTTCCGCCGCTGGCGCGAATAGCGCTCCATCAACGCCGGGTCGGCGCCGCGCCAGACCTCGGCGAGCTTGCCCGCCAGGTTGAAGGCGTCGTGCACGCCGCCATTCATGCCCATGCCGCCGAGCGGGTTGTTGATATGCGCGGCGTCGCCCGCGATGAAGCAGCGGCCCTTCGCATAGGTGTCCGCAACGCGTTCATGCACGCGATAGGCGGTGCGGTGGCGCAGCTCATAGCCCTTCGGGTTCGGTACGACGGCCTGCAGGCGCTGCTCGATGCGTGCGGGGTCCATCATCCGCGCCTCGCTCTCCCCCGGGTCGGTCGGGAACAGCACGCGCCAGAGCGATGCGGTGCGCAGCAGCACGAACCATTCCTCGGGGTCGGAGATGTAGGCGATGTTCGCCAGGTCCCCGATCGCCTCGTGGAAGGGGAAGGTGGTCGAGAGCGTGAGGAAGATCTCGGGGATCGTCATCCCCTCGAAGCCGATGCCGAGCGCCTTGCGCACGGCCGACGACGCACCGTCCGCGCCCACCAGGTAGCGACCGCGCAACTTCTCCCGCGACCCGTCCGGGCGTTCCACCGACAGCGTCACGCCGTCCGCGTCCTGCGCCACGTCCACCGCCTTCGCGTCGTACAGGAAGGTGACGTCCGGGTTCGTCGCAAGCCTGTCGCGCAGCATGCGCGTCAGCCGCCACTGCTCGCATTGCAGCCGGTAGGGGTGCTTCGTGTCCTCCTTCAGCAGACCCAGGTCGAAGGTCGCGATCACGCCTCGGTGCCGGTCCCGGAACTGCCAGGTCGGGCAGATAAGCCCCTGGTCGATCATCGCCTGCAGCACGCCGAAGCGTTCCAGCATGTCGAGCGTCGGCGGATGGAAGGTCGATGCGCGCAGGTCGTCCGGCAGGTCGCGCGCCTGCTCGACCACCGTCACGGGAATGCCTTCGTCTGCCAGCACGGCGGCGGCGACAAGGCCCGCCGGGCCGGCGCCGGCGATCAGGACGCGGTTGTCTGTCATGCCACCCATTGCAGCGCGCGGGGCCAGCCGCGGCAAGGCCGCTTGATGCCGCGCCGCGCGGCGGCATCTATGGGCCATGCACATCCCCTTCTTCGACCGTTCGCCGCGCGTCGCCCTGGTGCGGCTTTCAGGCCTGATCGCCGCCCGGCCCGACCCCTTGTCCGGCGGGCTGAACGATGCCGGCATCGGCCCGCTCCTGGACCGCGCCTTCGGGATCGGTCGTCTTTCGGCGGTCATGCTCGTGGTGAACTCGCCGGGCGGCTCGCCTGTGCAGTCCTCGCTGATCGCCCGGCGCATCCGGCGGCTGGCCGAGGAGAAGAAAGTGCCGGTGATCGCCGTGGTCGAGGATGCGGCGGCCTCCGGCGGCTACTGGATCGCCGCGGCAGCGGACGAGATCGTGGCCGACCCGGCCTCCATCCTGGGGTCCATCGGCGTGATCAGCGCGGGCTTCGGCTTCGACCAGGCGATCGCGCGGCTCGGCGTCGCGCGGCGGTTGCGCACGGCGGGGGCGGAAAAGTCCTTCCTCGACCCCTTCGCGCCGGAGCGCGCGGAGGATGTGGCCCGGCTGAACGAGTTGCTCGCCACGCTGCACGAGGAGTTCAAGGCCTGGATCCGGGCACGGCGCGGGGAGAAGCTGAAGGCGCCGGAGGAGACGTTGTTCACCGGCCGCTTCTGGACGGGGCGGGAGGCGGTCGATCTCGGCCTTGCGGATGCGCTGGGCGATGCGGAATCCGAAGCGCGGCGGCGCTTCGGGGAGAAGGTGCGGATCATCCGCCTCGGCCAGCGGCGCCGCCCCTTCCCGTGGCGCCTGATCCCTGGCGCGCGGGAGGGGGTGGAGGCGCTGGCGCACATCGCCGAAGAACGCGCGGCCTGGGCGCGGCTGGGTCTCTAGCCCTCCGCCGCCTTGGCCGGCAGGCGCGAAAAGAACCAGGCCGTGACCGCCGGCGGCAGCGCGCCCGCGAAGCGCGCCATGGCGTAGGTGGGCAAGGGGTAGGCCACGCGCACCCGCCCACGCGCGATGCCCGACAGCGTCCGCCGCGCCGCCTCCTCCGCATCCATCAGGAAGGGCATGGGGAAGGCGTTGCGCGCCGTCATGGGCGTGCGGACATAGCCGGGGCAGATGGCATGCAGGCGGATGCCGCGCCGCCGTTCGCTGGCATCGAGCGCCTCGGCCCAGCGCTGCACCGCCGCCTTGCTCGCGCAATAGGCCGGCGCGCCGGGGGCGGCGACGAAGGCGGCCAGCGAGGCGATCACCGCGATGCGCCCGCGCACCCCATCCGCGCCCGGCGCCTGGCGCGCCATGGCCTCGATCGCCGGCAGCGCGGTGTTCAGCACGCCGGTCAGGTTGGTCTCGAAGATCCGCGCGGCCTGCGCCGCGGGTTCCGTGTCCCCGCCCGTGCCGGCGGAGATGCCGGCATTGGCGATGACCAGGTCGAGCCGGCCCGCCGCCGCGATCCAGCACGCCATCGCCGCCGCGTCCCGCACATCCATCACCACCGGGCGCACATCGGCCCCCTTCGCGCGGCAGGCGGCGGCGGCTTCCTCCAGCCGCGCCGCGTCGCGGCCGGAAAGATGCAGAACCGCGCCGGGCTGCGCGCAGGCCTCCGCCAGCGCGCGGCCGAGGCCGGAGGAGGCGCCGGTGATCAGCACATGGTTCCAGGCGGCTTGCATCCCGACCCTCCGCGGGGGAGAAGCGCGCATGTCCGCCGCCCCCCTCTCCTCCATGACCGGCTTCGCCCGAGAGGGCGGCACGCTGGCCGACGGTTCCTCCTTCGTCTGGGAAGTGCGCAGCGTCAACGGCCGCGGCCTCGACGTGCGCCTGCGCCTGCCGAACGGCTTCGATGCTTTGGAGACACCGCTGAAGGAAGCCGCCGCGCGGCTGCTCAAGCGCGGCAATGTCAGCGCGACACTGACCCTGAAGCGGGAGGAGCGGAGCGCCGCGCGTCTGACGCCCGACCCCGAGGCGCTGGAACAGGCGCTGCGCATCGCGCTGGATCTCGCCGCGCGCATCCCCGGCGCCGCGCCGCCGCGCGCCGAGGCGCTGCTGACCCTGCCCGGCGTGCTGCGCGCCGAGGCGCGCGAGCCGGAC
>NZ_JACADQ010000186.1 GCF_016106015.1 Neoroseomonas rubea | reverse complement strand
ATCAGCGCCGCGGCCGCGTTCAGCAGCACGACGTCGCGGTAGGCGCCCGGCGCGCCGCGCAGCAGGGCTTCGAGCGCCGCGGCGTTCTGCGCCGGGTCGCCGCCCTTCAGCGCCTCGGCCGGCGCGCGGGGCAGGCCGGCATCCTCGGGCGTCACGGTGAACTCGCGCAACGACCCGTCCGCTTCGAGCGAGACGACCTGGCTTTCGCCGGCCAGCGTCAGCTCGTCGAGGCCCTGGCCGTGCACCAGCCAGGCCCGTTCCGTCCCGAGCCGTGCGAGTGCCTGCGCCATGGGCCGCAGCCATTCGGGCGCGAAGGCGCCGGTCATCTGGCGCTTCACCCGGGCCGGGTTCGCGAGCGGGCCGAGCAGGTTGAAGATGGTGCGCGTGCCGAGTTCGACGCGCGGCCCCGCGGCGTGGCGCATGGAGGCGTGGTGGCGCGGGGCCATCAGGAAGACCATGCCCGCTTCCGACAGCACGGCGGGCAGGCGCTCGATCGGCACGTCGAGCGAGATGCCGAGGGCCGAGATCGCGTCGGCCGCGCCGGATCTCGAGGACAGCGCGCGATTGCCGTGTTTCGCCACCGGCACGCCGCAGCCGGCCACCACCAGCGCCGCGGCGGTCGAGATGTTGAGCGTGCCGGCCGCGTCCCCGCCCGTGCCGACGATGTCCATCGCCCCTTCGGGCGCTGCGATCGCGGCCATGCGCGCGCGCATGGCGCGCACGGCGCCGGTCATCTCGGCGACCGTCTCCCCGCGCACGCGCATCGCCATCAGAAGGCCGGCGATCTGTGCGGGCGTGGCCTCCCCGCCCATGATGATGCCGAACGCTTCCTCGGCCTCGGCCTCGTTCAGGCGCTCGGCATTGGCCAGGCGTGCAAGGATCGGCTTGAGCGACACGAGGGTCTCAGGCGGCGGCGGGCGTCGGCAGGCGCGCGCCCGCCAGCGTCAGGAAGTTGCGCAGCAGGTCGTGGCCATGGGCGGAGGCGATGCTCTCCGGATGGAACTGCACGCCCGAGATCGGCAGGTCCCGATGCTTCAGCCCCATGGCCAGCCCATCCTCGGTCCAGGCCGTGACCTCGAGGCAGTCGGGCATGCTGGCGCGCTCGACGATCAGCGAATGATAGCGCGTGGCCGCGAAGGGGGAGGGGATGCCGGCGAAGACGTCCCGGCCATCGTGATGCACCTGCCAGACCTTGCCATGCACCGGTTCCGGCGCGCGGATCACCTTGCCGCCGAAGGCCTGCCCGATGGCCTGGTGGCCGAGGCAGACGCCGAGCACGGGCAGCCGCGCCTCGGCCGCCAGCGCGATCAGCGGCAGGCAGATGCCGGCCTCGTTCGGCGTGCAGGGGCCGGGGGAGAGCACGACGGCTTCCGGCTTCATCGCCAGCACGCCCTGCGGATCGATCGCGTCGTTCCGCCGCACCTCCACCTTCGCCCCCAGGTCGCCCAGGAAGTGGAAGAGGTTGAAAGTGAAGCTGTCGTAGTTGTCGATCAGCAGGATCATGGGGCCGATCCTTGGACCGGCAGGGCGGGGGAATCAAGGGCGGGGAATTCCGGGGGGGCGCGGGCGGGTTCCGCCGGCGCGGGAAGGGGCCTAGCCTGCCCGCAACGAAGGCGGAGGAAGGCCGAGAATGTTCAAGCACCTGGTCATGGCCCTGGCGCTGGTCGCGCCTGGGCTCGCCCTGGCGGCCGACCTGCCGGACCGCCCGGTCCGCATCATCGTCCCCTTCACCCCGGGCGGCACCAGCGACATCGTGGCGCGCCTCCTGGCCGAGGCCGCCACGCCCCATCTGCCGCGCGGCGCGGTGGTGGAAAACCGCGGCGGCGCGGGGGGCAATATCGGCCTCGCCGAAGCCGCGCGCGGGGCGGCGGACGGCACGACGCTGGTGCAATGCGCCTTCGGCCCCTGCGGTGCGAACCCCGCGCTCTACGCCAATCCCGGCTACGACCTGCTGCGGGACTTCGCGCCCGTCATCCTGACCGGGGCGGTGCGCAACGTCATGACCGTCCGGCGCGACCTGCCGGCGGCGAATGTGCAGGAGTTCCTCGCGCTTGCGCGGCGGGAGAGGCTGACCTTCGCGTCCTCCGGCGTCGGCGCCTCGAACCACCTCGGGCCCGAGCTGCTGCGCAGCCTGGCGGGCATCGAGATGACGCATGTGCCCTATCGCGGGTCGGGGCCCGCGATCACGGACATCGTCGCCGGGCGCGTCGATGTGTTCTTCGACAACCTGCCGTCCATCCTGCCGCATATCCGTGGCGGGTCGGTGCGCGCCCTGGCGGCGGTGAGCGATGCGCGCATCCCCGAACTGCCGGACCTGCCGACCTTCGCCGAGCAGGGCGTGCAGGGCATGGCGATCGACAGCTGGTTCGGCTTCATGGCGCCGTCGCGTACGCCGCCCGCGGCCATCGCCGCGCTGAACGCCGCCTTCGCCCGGGCGCTGGAAAACCCCGCCGTGCGGTCGCGCATGGCGGAGCTGGGGGCGGCGCCGCTCGGCGGCACGCCGGAGCAGATGGGCACGCATGTCCGCGCCGAGGTCGTCCGCTGGGCGGAGGTGGTGCGCCGCCAGGGGATCCGCGCCGAATGAGCCGCATCACGAACATCCGCACCATCCGCATCGGCGAACGCCCGAACCTGATCTGGGTGGAAATCACGACGGACGAGGGCATCACCGGCCTGGGCGAGGCGTTTCGCGGCGCCGCGGCGGTGGAGGCGGTGATCCACGAAAGCGTCGCCCCCGCGCTGCTGGGCCGTGACTCGCGCGACATCGAGGCCGTCTCCCGGCTGCTGCTCACACCCTATGTCGGCTTCGGCGGATCGAGCGCGGAGGTCCGCGCGGCATCCGCCACCGACATCGCGCTGTGGGACATCAAGGGCCAGCGCCACGGCGTGCCCGTGCATGAGGCGCTCGGCGGCAAGGCGCGGGATAAGGTTCGCAGCTACAACACCTGCGCCGGCTACGACTACAACGCGAAGTCCGCGCAGCGGCGCGACATCGGCGCGGCGGACGAGATGCGCGGCCCCTATGACGACCAGGTCGCCTTCATGCGCGATGCCGGCACGCTCGCCGAAAGCCTTCTGTCGGAAGGCTTCAACGCCATGAAGATCTGGCCCTTCGACATCTACGCCCCGGCGACGCAGGGCGTGTCCATCACCCTGTCGGACCTGAAGAAGGGGCTCGAGCCCTTCGCCAAGGTGCGCCGCGCGGTGGGCGACCGAATGGAGATCATGGCGGAACTGCATTCGCTCTGGTCCATGCCCGCCGCGCTGTCGATATGCCGCGCGCTCGAGGAGTTCGAGATCACCTGGGCGGAAGACCCGATCGCGAAGATGGACGACGTCGCCTCGCTGGCGGAACTGCGCCGGGCCGTGCGCACCCCGATCTGCGCGAGCGAGACGCTGGGCGGCAAGGTCGCCTTCCGCGACCTGCTGGTGGCGGGGGCGACTGACATCGTGATGCTCGACCTCGCCTGGTGCGGCGGCCTGACCGAGGCACGCAAGATCGCGGCACTCGCCGAAGCCTGGGCGCGGCCCGTGGCACCGCATGACTGCACGGGGCCGGTCACGCTGATCGCGTCCGTCCATCTGGCGATGCACGCGCCGACGGCGATGTTCCAGGAGGTGGTGCGCGCGACGCTCGCCACCTGGTACCGCGACCTCGTGACCGTGCTGCCACGCGTCGAGCAGGGCTGGGTGCTGCCGATGGAAGGGCCGGGGCTGGGGGCGCGGCTGCTGCCGGAGGTGGCGGCGCGGGAGGATGCGGTGGTGCGGGAGAGCCGCGCGCGATAGGGCGAAGGCCGATCGCGGCGGCAGCATCCGGCCGGCCGCGTCCAATCTCGTCGTCGCTGCGCGTGGTGCAGGCCAGTCCCAAGGCGGATCGCGGCCAAGCCGCGATCCGGGAGCGCGAAGCACGACCGTGCCCAGCCCGCCAGTCGCGCCCGGCGCCTCAGTGCACGGCGCGAAGGCAAGGCGGCCGGACGGCCGCCGCCCGCCGTCCGAGGGCCTCAGAGAGCAACTGGCAGGTTCCCAGTCCGCACGAGAAACGCCGCGCGCGCCGCCGCCGCCTGCCAATCCGCCCCGCCGCCCGGGCATCGCACCAGCCGCAGGGACGGGTACCAGAGCGGCGTCTCCTCCGCATGCAGCCAGCGCCAGTCGCCCTGCCGCCCATGCATCAGCATCAGCACCGGCCGCCCCAGCGCGCCGGCCAGATGCACCACCGCCGTGTCCACCGCGACGACCAGGTCCAGCGCCTCGATCGCCGCCGCGGTGTCGAGGAACCAGTCCGCGCCCTGATCCATCTCCGGCCCCAGCCGGTCGAGCGGGAAGGGCGCGTCCTGCTCCTCCCCCGGCCCCTTCTGCAGCGAGAACAGCCGCACGCCCGGAATGGCGGCGAGCGGCGCGAAGGCGACCAGCGGCGCGGATCGGTTGCGGTCTACCGGGGCCGCCGGATTGCCCTGCCAGACGATGCCGATGCGAAGCCTGCCTTCGCCGATCCGCGCGCGCATCCGGGCGCGCCTGTCGCGATCCGCCGCCAGATACGGCACCCGGCCCCGATACTGCTGCGGCGAAAGCCCCAGCGCGCGCGGCAGGCCCATCAGCGGCAGCCAGGCGCGTACGCCAGGAACGCTGCCCGCGGCGGTGCTGCTGCGCAGGTCGATGCCCTCCGCCAGCGGCGCGAGCAGCGCGTGCAGCCGGGGGTCGAGCACCGCATGCACGCGCATGCCGCGCGCGACCAGCAGGGGCAGGTACCGGGCGAACTGGATGGTGTCGCCCAGGCCCTGTTCGCCCATCACCAGCACGGACTCCGGCTGGCCCTGGCCACGCCAGGCGGGGATCGGCTCGGGGCCGTCAGCGCCTGGCCGCGTGACGCGCGGGAAAGCCTCGGGCAGCAGCTCGAAGCGGACGTCGTAGGCGTCCCAGGCCTCGGGCCAGAGGCCGGCCTGGAAGAGGCAACGGGCGAGGGCGGCGCGCACCGTCGCATCGCCCGGGACAAGCGCGCGCAGGCTGCGCAGCGCGGCGATAGCTTCGAAGACGCGGCCCGTGGCGCGGGCCTCGTCGGCCAGGGCGACGAGGGGCGCGACGTCCGTCATGGGTGGCTGCGGGGAGGGCGCCGCCCTCCCCGGACCCCTCCCGCCGAGGGCCGAAAGGCCCTCGGAACCCAACACATGTTCACCGCCGGCCGGAGGCGAAGCGGACGGCTTCCTCCGCGGCGCGGAACAGGGCGCGCGCCTTCTGCACCGTCTCCTCGTATTCCGCCTTGGGGTCGGAATCGGCCACCACGCCGGCGCCGGCCTGCACGTACATCACGCCGTCCTTCACCAGCGCCGTGCGCAGCGCGATGCAGGTGTCCATGCCGCCATCGGCGCCGAAATAGCCGATGCCCCCGGCATAGAGGCCGCGGCGGGACGGCTCCAGCTCCTCGATGATTTCCATCGCGCGGATCTTGGGCGCGCCCGTCAGCGTGCCGGCGGGGAAACCGGCGCAATAGGCATCCAGCGCATCGAGGCCCGCGCGCAGGCGCCCCTGCACCTCGGAGCCGATATGCATCACCTGCGAATAGCGCTCGACCTGGAACTGCGCCGTCACCTTCACGCTGCCCACCTCGGCCACGCGCCCTACATCGTTGCGGCCGAGGTCGAGCAGCATCAGGTGCTCCGCGCGCTCCTTCGGGTCGGCGAGCAGCTCGACTTCCAGCGCGCGATCCTCATCCGGCGTCGCGCCACGCCGGCGCGTGCCGGCCAGCGGGCGGACCGTGACGGTGTTGTCGCGGCAGCGCACCAGGATCTCCGGGCTCGCGGCCACGACGGAAAAGCCGCCGAAATCGCCGAACACCAGGAAGGGCGCGGGATTGATCCGCCGCAGCGCGCGATAGAGCGAGAAGGGCGGCAGCGCGAAGGGGGCGGAGAAACGCTGCGCCGGCACGACCTGGAAGGCGTCGCCCGCGCGGATGTACTCCTTCGCGCGCTCGACCGCCGCGATGTAGCCGGCTTCGGTGAAATTGCTCTCGGGCGGCGGCATCGCGGGCAGCGAGGCGGGCGGCGCGGGCCGCGGCACGGGCCGGTCGAGCGCGGCCTCGGCCTCGTCCAGCCGCGCCACTGCCGCCTCATATGCTGTCGCGGGATCGGCGCCGGGCCAGACCGGCGCGCAGAGCGTCAGCGTGTCCCGCACATGGTCGAACACCGCCATCAGGGTCGGCCGCGTCATCACCGCCTCGGGGATGCCGAGCACGTCCGGGTTGGTCGCCGGCAGCCGCTCGATCAGCCGCACCATGTCGTAGCCGAGATAGCCGAACAGCCCGGCGGCCATGGGCGGCAGCCCGGGCGGCACGGCCATCCGCGCTTCCGTGATGGTCCGGCGCAGGCTCTCGAGCGCGTCGCCGTCCTCGGCCACGAAGGCATGCGGGGCGGACAGCGCATGGCGATTGATCTCGGCGCGCCCGTTGCGGCAGCGCCAGACGAGATCCGGCGCCATGCCGATCGCCGAGTAGCGCCCGCGCGCGGCCCCGCCTTCGATCGATTCCAGCAGGAAGGCGTTCGCCTGCGCCCCACCCGTGAGCTTCAGGAAGGCGCCGACCGGCGTGTCGAGGTCGGCGACGCGTTCCCGCACCAGGATGCTGCCGCGCCCGGCTTCCAGCGCCTGGCGGAAGGCGGCGAAGGACATCTCGTTCATGGGCCGCTCACCTGCTGCAGCAGCTGGGTGTTGATGCGGACATTGGCGCGCGCGCGCAGCGCCACCGCATACTGCTCCTCAAGCTCCTCCTGCATCGACTGCTCGAGCTCCGAGCGCAGGCGGCCGAGGCCGAGCGGGTCCGAGGCCGGGTCGAAGCGCACCACCTCGACCAGCCGGGCAACCGCGAAGCCGTCGCGCGTCTCGACCATGGTGGGCGCATTGGCGCGCGCCTCGAACAGCGGGGCGACGATCTCGGGCGGCACGCCCGCGCCGGCCGCGGTCGGGTTGCGGCCGATGGGGCCGACCCGCTGTACCGGGAAGCCCGCCGCCTCGGCGGCTTCGGCCATCGTCCTGCCATCCCGCAGCGCGGCCATCACCGCGGCCGCGCGTTCCTCCGCCGCGCGGCGCCGCGCATCGGCGAGGAAGGCGGCGCGGACCGCGTCCTCCACGCTCTCGAAGGGACGCAGCGTGGGCGGCGTGACGTTGCGGATCTCGATGCCGATGAAGGCGTCGCCGAGTTCCGTCATGCGCGGCGCGTCGCCCTGGCGCGCGGCGAAGACGGCGCGCAGCAACTCGTTGCGCTGCGCCGGTGCGACCGGCAGTTCCACCACTTGGTTGTCCGGCGTCCGGCCGGAGGAATCGAAGGTCGCCGCGGCCAGCGTCAGGCCGAAGCGCTGCGCGACATCGGCGAGCGTCGCCCCGCCCGCCAGCGCATCCTCCACCCGGTTCGCCCGTTCATGCGCCATGTCGAGGGCGCGGTCGCGCGCCACCTCCCGCCGCAATTCGTCGCGCACATCGGCCAGGGTGCGCGTCACCGCGGGCTCGATCCGGTCGACGCGGATCACGTGCCAGCCGAAGGGGCTCCGCACCGGCTGCGTCACCGCTTCGGCCGCCGCGGCGAAAGCCGCATCGGCGACGGCCGGAATCGGCATGGTCGCGCGGTCGAGCAGGCCGAGATCCGCCGCGCTGCCGCCCGCCGCGCCGGCCTGTGCCTCGATGGCCGCGAACTCGGCGCCGCCGCGCCAGGCCTCGGCGAGTGCGCGTGCCGCCGCTTCCTCGGGCAGCACCGCCTGGCGGAGCG
>NZ_JACADQ010000185.1 GCF_016106015.1 Neoroseomonas rubea | reverse complement strand
AGGCCCGACAGCCGCGCCGCCGCAACCGCGACCAGCGCGCCGATCAGCCAGGGCAGCGGCAGCGACAGCAGGGCGAAGAGCGCGCCGCCCGCCGCGCCGAGGGCAAGGCCGAGCGCGAGCCGCCCGGCGCGCATCCAGGTCACGCCGCCGGCGCGGGATGCACCTTCAGCCAATGCCGCGCGATGTCGACGCGCCGCGTCACCCAGACATCCTTCCGGCTGCCGATGTGGTCGAGCAGGCGCTTGAGCCCCATCGCCCGCGCCGGATGGCCGATGAGGCGCATGTGCAGCCCGATCGACATCATCTTCGGCCGACCCTTCTGCCCTTCCTCGTACAGCATGTCGAAGGCGTCGCGGATGAAGGAGAACCACTGGTCGGAGGTGCCCATCCAGCCGGCGTATTTCCCGTCATTGTTCACGAGGGAATAGGGCACGACGAGGTGCGGCTTGCCCTCGACCCGCACGTAGAAGGGCAGTTCCTCCCCGTAGTAGTCGCTGTCGTAGAGGAAGCCGCCATGCTCGGCGACCAGGCGGCGCGTGTTCACCGAGGGTCCATACCGGCAGTACCAGCCATCGGGGCGGTGGCCGACCGTCTTTTCCAGGCTCACGACCGCCTTGGCGATGTGCTCGCGTTCCTCCGCCTCGCTCAGCTCGAAGTGTTTCACCCAGCGCCAGCCATGCGAGCAGACATCGTAGCCCGCGGCGCGGATGGCGGCCGCGGCCTCCGGGTTGCGCTCCAGCGCCAGCGCGCAGCCGAACACCGTCATCGGCAGGCCGCGTTCCTGGAACAGGCGCATCAGGCGCCATACCCCGACGCGGGAGCCGTATTCGAACATCCCTTCCGCGGCGAGGTCGCGGCCGGACTTCACCTGGTTGAGGCCATGCGCTTCCGTCAGCCCGTTCTCGGTGACGCCGTCGCCGAGCTCGAAGGAGGGTTCGGACCCTTCCTCGTAGTTCATGACGAAATTCACCGCGACCTTGGCGCCGCCGGGCCATTGCGGGTCGGGCGGGTTCGCGCCGTAGCCGATGAAGTCGCGCGTCACTTCGTAGGGCATGCCGTCTCTCCGGGCCGGGTCATCCGCTCATCCGCCGCGCCAGGCCCACGGCGCGGTCCATCACCAGCAGCAGGATGAAGGCAACCGCCACCAGCACGCCAGAGGCCGCGGCCACGCGCACGTCGAGCGCCGTTTCCATCATGCCCCACAGGCGGATCGGCAGCATGTCCGTCTGCGCCGAGGCGAGGAAGAGCGAAACCGGCACGTTGTCGAGCGAGGAGACGAAGGCCAGAAAGGCGCCGGCCGCGACCCCCGGCATGATCAGCGGCAGCGTCACGCGGCGGAAGGTGCGCCAGGGCCCAGCGCCGAGCGCGGCGCTGCTTTCCTCCAGCGCCGGATCGAGCCCCGCCGCCGCCGCGCCCACGGTGCGCAGCGCGAAGGGGGCGGCGATCATCGCGTGCCCGGCGACGAGCAGCGCGAGCGAGGGCGGCAGGCGCAGCCAGGAGAAGAACATCAGCGCCGCAAGGCCGAAGGCGATGCCCGGCAGCACGAGCGGGGCCATGAAACCGCCCTCGGCGAAGCGCGCCCAGCCCGCGCGGGTCCGCGCGATGGCCAGCGCGGCGGCGGTGGCGAGCGAGGTCGCGACGATCGCCGTCAGGGCCGCGACCAGAAGGCTGTTGCCCGCCGCCACATGGATCTGCGACGAGCGCACCGGGTCGAACAGGTCCCGATACCATTGCAGCGTCAGGCCCGGTGGCGGGAAGCGCAGCGCGCGGGAGGAGGTGAAGGAGGTGACGAGCACCACCAGAACCGGTCCGACCAGGATGAGGAAGCCGATCCCCGCCAGCGCGACGATCAGCAGGACCAGCAGGCGATCGCTCCCGGTATACCTATGCATGGCGAACCCGCGAGCCGAGCAGGGAGAGCGCGCCGGCCACCATCAGCACCGAGGCCATCAGCGTGAGGGCGAGCGCGGCCGCGAGCGGCCAGTCGAACACCACCATCGCCTGCTGCCAGACCAGCGCGGGCAGGTAGTTGAGCCGCCCCCCGCCGATCACGCCCTGGGAGATGAAGGCGGTGGAGGCACTGGCGAAGACCAGGGTCGCGCCGGCGATCAGCCCCGGCATCGCCATGGGCAGCACCACCTTCCACAGCGTCCGCGCCAGCGATCCGCCAAGCGAGGCCGAGGCGTCGAGCAGTGCGGGGTCGATCCGCGCCAGCGCGGCCAGCAGCGGCAGCAGCATCAGCGGCATCTCGATCTGCGTCAGCGCCAGGATCAGCCCGTGTTCCGTCTGCAGCAGCGCGACCGGCGCGGTGATGACCCCGGCGCCGAGCAGCGTCGCGTTGATCACCCCTTCCCGCCCCAGGATGACGATCCAGGCGAAGGTGCGCACGACGACAGAGGTCAGCAGCGGCAGCACCGCGGCCATCAGGATGATGCGCCGGAGCGTCGGCCCCGCCGCCATGTGCACCAGGGCGAGCGGCACGGCGAGCAGGGCGGTGGCGAGCACCGTCAGCGCGCCGAGCCGCATCGTGTTCAGCACGGACTGGATGTGGAAGGCATCGCCCAGCGCGTCGCGCCAGCCGCGCAGCCCCCAGTCGCGCAGGTTCTCGTCCGTCGCGAAGGAGGTGGCGAGCAGCAGCAGCAGCGGAGCGACGAAGAACAGCGCCTGCGCGAGCGCCAGCGGCAGCGCGAGCCGCCAAAGGCCGTTCCCCGTCGCCATCGCCGGTTCAGCCCGCCATCTCGCGGTTGAAGCGCGCGATCCATTGGGCGCGCACCGGGTTGATGCGCGCCCAGTCATGGGTGACGAAGCGGCCGATCTCGCTGATCGAGCGCATCGGCACGTCGGCACCCGGCGTGACGTCCTTGTTGACCGGCACGAAGAAGAAGGGATCCTGGGCGAGCGCCGCCTGGATAGGGGTCGCGATCATCTCGTCGATGTACTTGTAGGCGGAATCGAGGTTCCGGCTGCCCTTGGCGATGTGCATGGTCGTGACGAAGGCCGCCGCCCCCGTCTCCGGCACCGCGAAGTCGATGTTCACGCCGCGGGAGCGCAGGAGCGTGACGGTGTAGGTGTTGGTGTACATCACGTCGATCTGGCCCTGCTGGAACATCCCCGGCATGGCGGCGGGCTGGCCGACCGCGGCAACGTTCGGGCGGATGCGGCGCAACTCGGCGAACAGAGGATCCATGTTCGCCTCGGACCCGCCGAGCGCCTTGGCCATTTCAATGAGCGAGATGGTGCCGAAGGTGGTGCCGAAGCCGGTCAGGCCGAGCTTCGGCACGTATTCGGGCTTGAACAGGTCCGCCCAGCCCTTCGGCTTGGCGACCTTGGTCGGGTTGTAGGCGATGCCGACCACCTGCGCGGCGACCGCCGCGCCGTGCGCATCGGCGTAGCCGTCGGGCAGCAGCGCGCGGTTGGTAAGCTTCGCCGGGTCGAAGGTTTCGAACAGGCCGAACTCGATGCCCGAGACGCGCGGGCCCGGGTCGAGCACGAAGACATCGAAGGGCGGATTGCCGCGCGCCGCGCGTGCCTTGGCGATCTGGTCGACGGCAAACAGGGGTTCGAAGGCGACGTTGATGTTGTGCGCCGAGCGCAGGCGCGGCGCGAGCACGGCGCGCAGCGCCTCGTCCCAGCCGCCCGGATAGACGGCGGCGGTCATGGCGGCCTGGGCGCGCGCCGCGTTCCAGGGCAGGGCGGTGCCCGCGAGGGCGGCACCCAGCAGATGGCGGCGGCGGAACTCGGTCATGTCGTCTCTCCTTCGGGGAACAGGGCCGGCGTCGCGTCCGGCCGCAGTGCGACGCGCACCGGGCCGGGTGCCGGGGGCGCGCCGTGGCGGGCCGCGTGGAGCTTCAGCTCGGCCGCGCCGGCCTCGATGTCGTGGATCAGCGCGGGGCCGAGGGGCAGGGACTGGCGCAGCCTGGCGGGGAACGCATCCGGCGCGTCCGCCCCGTCGCGCAACGCCAGCTGCTCGGGCCGCGCGCAGAGCACGACGCGCGCGCCGATGTCGAAGCCGCGCGCGCTTTCGACCGCGAAGGTCGCGCCGGCATCGAGCCGCACGCGATAGCCCGCGCCGTCGCGCGCCTCGATCCGGCCGGGCAGGCGGTTGGTCGTGCCGACGAAGCCGGCGACGAAGGCGGTGGCCGGGCGGTCATAGACCTCGGCGGGTGCGCCCACCTGCTCGACACGGCCTGCATTCATCACCGCCATGCGGTCGGCCATGCTCATCGCCTCGTCCTGGTCGTGCGTGACCAGCACGGCGGTGACGCCGAAGCGGCGCTGGATGCGCTTGATCTCAAGCTGCAGGTCGAGGCGCAGCGAGCGGTCGAGTGCGGCGAAGGGCTCGTCAAGCAGCAGGATCGCGGGCTCGATCGCGAGCGCGCGCGCCAGTGCCACGCGCTGCTGCTGCCCGCCCGACAGCGCACGGGGGCGGCGATCGGCGAAGCCCTCCATGCGCACGGCGGCGAGCGCCGCATCGACCTTGCGCGCGATCTCGGCCTTCGGCAGGCGCCGCGCCTCGAGGCCGTAGGCGACGTTTTCCGCCGCGCTCATATGCGGGAACAGGGCGTAGGACTGGAACACGATGCCGACGCCGCGCCGGCCCGGCGGCAGGTGGTCGATCGCCGCGCCATCGACCAGCACGCGCCCCGCTTCGGCGCGGATGAAGCCCGCGACCGTGCGCAACAGCGTGGTCTTGCCGCAGCCTGAGGGGCCGAGGAGAGCGAGCATCTCGCCCGGCTCGACGCTCAGCGTCACGTCGCGGACAGCGAGCGTCTGCCCGTAACGCACGCGCACGCCGTCCATGTCGAGTCGGTGGCCACGCAAGCGCCCCGCCGCGTCCGGGGCCGAACCGGCCGAGCGCGAATCATCCAGCATGGCGCAGGCATCGCAACGCCCGTGCCAGCGGCGCCTCGGCGGCCCGTGGCGCCGGTGCGCGACATGCGCGGTGACACTTTGCCTCTTTCGTGAGCGATCTGCACCGTAGACTCGCAAGATTGCCGTGCGCGTCGCGATGGGCGAAGCAGGGCACATGACACGTGACCTGATCGGCTATGGGGGCGCCTGGCCGGATATCCGGTGGCCGAACGGCGCGCGGCTCGCCGTCTCGGTGGTGGTGAATTTCGAGGAAGGCGCCGAGCAGCAGGTCGGCGACGGCGACCGGCAATCGGAACGCATGGGCGAGGTGATGAGCGTCGTCGCCCCTGGCACGCGCGACATGGGGCAGGAGCAGATCTTCGCCTACGGCCTGCGCGCGGGGCTGTGGCGCATGCTCGATGCGCTCGACCGGCATGCGCTGCCTGCCACCTTCCTGATGTGTGGCCGCGCCGTGGCGCGTGCGCCCACCCTGGCAACGGAGGTCGCGCGACGCGGGCACGAGGCCGCCGCGCATGGCTGGCTCTGGCGCCCGCACGCCGATTATGCGTCGGCGGCGGAGGAGGCGCACGACCTCGACCGCTGCGTCGAGGCCATCGAGGCGGCGACGGGGCAACGGCCGCGCGGCTTCTTCTGCCGCGGATCGGAAAGCGCCTGGACGCGCGGGCTCCTGGCCGAGCGTGGCTTCCGCTGGGTGTCCAACGCCTTTGACGACGACCTGCCCTATCGCGACCCGAGTCATCCGGCGCTGCTGGCCCTGCCCTACGCGCTCGACAGCAACGACATGAAGTTCTTCCACCCGAACGGCTTCGTGCGCGCGGCGGAAATGGTCGAGTATGTGGGCGATGCGCTCGATGTGCTGCTGGCGGAGGCGGAGGCCGGCAGGCCGCGCCTGCTCAACATCGGCTACCATCTGCGCATCTGCGGGCGGCCAGGGCGCTTTCCGGCCTTCGACCGTGTGCTGGCGCGGCTTGCCGCGCTGGGCGACCGGGTGTGGGTGGCGCGTCGGGACGAGATCGCCGAAGCATGGGCGGCGGCGACCCGCTGACAAGCAGCCTCGACCGCTGCGAACGAAGAGTGCCGCCGGCGCGCCGAGCATTAAATCTTCCGAAATAGTAATGACTCTACTTCGGAACGATGTCTCATTCATCGTCCGATCGGGCCATGAGCGCAGCGAACGCGGCGGCGCCGCGTGCCGATACGCGGGGCGTGCCGCCCGATCCTCGTGATGCCACGGTCGAGATCGACCAGAGCGTAGCGGGCGCGGTGCTGCGCCCGAAGCTGGACGCCGATGTCGCGTCGAATGTCCTCGGCAAGCTCGCGGCCTTCCAGCGGCCGGAGGCGTTGGTCTCGCCGGATCGTGGCGAGACCGCCGTTATCGGCGCGGGAGCAACCAGCGCGGCCGCGTCCGGAGACATGGCGTGGTCCGCGGTCCAGGCCCTTGGGGCCAGGACCGCCGGCACGCCGGAACCCTCGCGGATGGAGCCGGGCGAGACCGCGCGACCGCTTGGCGGCGCCAGCGGATGGTCCACGCTGATCGCCGCTCCCGATGGCATGGATGTCGGCCTCGGCGCCGAGGAGCGCGCAGCGCCCACACCCGCGCCAACGACCTTGGTTCCCGTGCAGGCGGCGGACGCCCAGGGGATAGCATCGACCGACGAGCATACCGATGGCGCGGAGCGCCTCATGGTCTCCGCTGCCGAACCGCGGCCAGCGGAGGGGCGGACCGATGCCGGGGAAACCCCCGCAACGAAGCCCGGCGATGGCGACGAGACGGCTAACGACGCGCCGTTCGTCGCTGAGGGCCTGTCGGATGCCGTCGCGACGGAGGATAGTGCCTTCAGCTACCAGTTCGCCGCCGGCGCGTTCAGCGATACCGATGCCGGTGATGTGCTGACCTACACGGCGACCCTTGCGGATGGATCCGCGCTGCCGACTTGGCTGCGTTTCGATCCGGCGACCCGGACCTTCTCCGGCACGCCCGGAAATACCGATGTCGGCACCCTGGCGGTGCGTGTCATCGCGACCGACAGCAGCGGCTCCAGCGCCAGCGACGATTTCACGCTGACTGTTGCCAACACCAACGACGCACCGATTGTCGTGGCGGGCTTGACCGATACCACCACGACCGAGGACGTCGCATTCACCTTCACTGTGCCCGCCGGAGCCTTCGCAGATCCCGACACAGGCGACAGCCTCGCCTACATCGTGACACTGGCCGATGGCTCGCCCCTGCCGGCCTGGCTGTCCTTCGATCCCGCGACCCGCACCTTCTCCGGCACGCCCGGAAACACCGATGTCGGCACCCTGGCGGTGCGTGTCATCGCGACCGACAGCAGCGGCTCCAGCGCCAGCGACGATTTCACGCTGACTGTTGCCAACACCAACGACGCACCGACACTCGCCAACCCGATCGCGGATCGATCGGCGACGGAGGACAGCGCCTTCAGCTATCAGGTCCCGATCGGCGCATTCGGCGATCCCGATGCGGGCGACAGCCTCGCCTACTCCGCGACGCTGGCCGATGGCTCACCCCTGCCGGCCTGGCTGTCCTTCGATCCCGCGACCCGCACCTTCTCCGGCACACCCGCGAATGACGATGTCGGTACCCTGGCGGTGCGCGTCATCGCGACCGACGGTAGCGGTTCCAGCGCCAGCGACGATTTCACGCTGACTGTTGCCAACACCAACGACGCTCCGATTGTCGTGGCGGGCTTGACCGATACCACCACGACCGAGGACGCCGCTTTCACCTTCACTGTGCCCGCCGGAGCCTTCGCAGATCCCGACACAGGCGACAGCCTCGCCTACACCGCGACGCTGGCCGATGGCTCGCCCCTGCCGGCCTGGCTGTCCTTCGACCCCGCGACCCGCACCTTCTCCGGCAC
>NZ_JACADQ010000184.1 GCF_016106015.1 Neoroseomonas rubea | reverse complement strand
GCTGCCGGCGGGGGCAGGCGCGTCGCGGCGGCGAGGTCGCTCAGCACGTTCTCGGTGGTCGGGGCGCTCTCCGGCTGGACGGCCGCAACCGTCGCCGTGGACCGCGGCGCGGCCGCCATGGCGGCCGGCGCGCCGGGGTCGAGGATGTCGACAACGAGCTTCGGCCCGTGGTGGAAATGGCGGAAGCGGGCGCCTTCGCGCGCCGCGATCCGCACTTCTCCGCCCGTCGCGGCAAGCCCGAGCACGTTGCGCGGCGGCGCGGACACCGCGCCGACCATCGGGCGCCCCGGCTCGGCGAAGCGCAGGACCAGCGTGTCGCCCTCGACCGTGGCCTGGTAGTCGGTGCGCGCGCTCCAGTCGAAGACGACGCGGCCATAGCCCGGATGGCTGCCGACGCGGACGCCGACCGCCGGCGCATCGGAGGCGGCGACGGGATCACCCGCCGCCGCGCTCCGCGCCGGTTCGGCGGACAGGGCCAGAAGGGGAAAGGCCGAGACCGCCGCCAACAGGAGAAGCCGTCCGGAGTTGGCCGTACCTGCCCGCAGGGGGCGGGAGCCGTTCTCCCCGGTGAAGCGCACCAGCATCATCGAAAGGTAACCTCCTGCTGCGACCCGCCCTGGATGATGCGCATGCGCGGCGCCGCCGGCGCGGGTGCCTGGGGCCCGGTGAGGGCCGACGAGACATCCGAACCGAACACGAGGGAGGGCCGCGGCGCGGAGGCCTCGGGCACGCCCTCGATCGACCGAACGACCAGCGAGATGCGCCCAAGCTGCATCGCGACCGCCACCCGTTCCGCCTGTTCCGGCGTCACTTCGAGCGTCACGGTGCGGGCAACGACACGTCCCGCCGTGGCATCCGTGCCGCTGTGGCTGATCTGCTGGTCCACCGCAATCACCCGGACTGCCGACAGGATGGTCTCGCCCACGACTCGCCGTCCAGGCGATTCTTGGCCCCCGGCCTGCAGGTTCTGGGTCAGGATCAGGTCGACCTCGTCGCCCGGCCAGATCAGGCCGGAGGCGCCAGTGACGACATCGACGCCGATCGAGATCGCGCGCGTGCCGGGCCGCAGCACGGCGGCAAGGAAGCCGCGGTCCCGCGGGCGCAGCACGTCGGTGCGGATGATCGGCGTGTTCGGATCGACGAAGCGGCGCAGCAGCGCGCCGCGCAGTTCGGCGAGCGCTTCCCCGCCGCCGACGAAGGCGCCCTCGGGCACCGAGTCGCCGGGGATCTCCATCTCCCGCAGGTCGTCGTCCTTCAGCAGCGTGCCGATGGACAGCGGCCTGGCCGCGACGACCATCCGCACCCGGGGCACGGGCGCGACGGTGGGGGGTGCTTCCACGCGCACGACCTGCTGGGGCTGGCCGGCGGGCTGCATCAGCTGCAGCGCCAGGATGCCGAGGCCGGTGGCGCTCAGCACGAGGGAGAAGACAACGAGAAGCCGTAGGAACATGGCTCAGGCTCCCGGCAGATTGAGGAGGACAAGGGTGCCGCCGATCGCGATCGCGACGGCGTAGGGAAGCGGGCCGCGGCGGCGAACGCGCCGCGCCTCGACCGCCAGGACGCGGCGGAGAAGCGGACCGCCGGGCGCGAGGCGGGTCTCGGGCACGAGGTAGCGCCCCAGGATATAGGCCAAGCCCAGCACGCCGCCCGCGAACACCGTCGCGACGACGAAGGACCAGGTCTCGAAGGGCGACAGGCCCGCGGCCAGCGCCGCCATCAATTTAACGTCACCACCCCCGAGCAGCCCGCGCATCGCGAGCGGCAGCAGCAGGGCGAAGACGCCAAGGGCGACGAGAAGGGAGATGCCGGCCTCCGCCCACCCGACCGTCACGCGCGCGACGATGCCGGCGGCGAGGATGCAGATGGAGATCCCGTCGGGGATCAGGCGCGTCGCAATGTCGCGCGCTGCGGCAAAGCAGAGCAGCGGTATCGCGACAATCTGGAGAAGCAGCACGCCGCTCATCTTGGTCCTGACCCGATCGGGTGGGGTGTGCGCCGCCGTCCGCGTCTAGCGGGCGGCCGCCGGCAGGGAGGCCTGGGTGGAGGTGAGGACGGTCCCGGCGTCGCTGAAGGCATTGACCAGGTAGGGAGAGAAACCGAGCACGGCACCGCCGACGATGATGACGACACCCACGGCGAGAATGGCGTATTCCGCCGCCGTCACACCCCGCGTGTCGCGCATATGACGAACGAGACGGCGTAAATTTCTGGTCAACCGATCCTGCATTGTGCAGCCCCGTCTCCCGAGTGATGCGAATGATCGTCGTATTCTGACCGGACCATTACGACACAAGCCATTCAAACCCAAGGGTCGACCGGCCTGCTCGCGGGCGCCTCGATCGGCCCCGCTGCGACGCCCTGGCACCACGGGCCTTCGCCCCCCCCCATCGCGGCAGTGTGATGGAGGCCGGGACCCTCGCCCGCATCACGATCGGCGGGCGGGGGTCAGGCGGACGCCCCATCGGGGGCCCGGATCCGCCGCCTTCGGCGGGATCCGGGCGAAGACCGATGGGGAAGGCAGCGTCAGCGGCTGATCGAGCCCTGCGTGCTGGTGATCTGCGTGCCGATCGCGGTGAAGGCGGTGTTCAGGGCCGGCGCGAAGGCGAGCACGGCGCCGCCCACCACGATGACCACGCCGACGGCGAGGATGGCGTACTCGGCCGCGGTCACGCCCTTGCGGTCGGAAGCGGCGCCACGGAGAGAGGCGAAGAGCTTGCGGATCATGGTGTTCCCCTTCGGTAAAAAGCGTACGAGCCGGTTGCGGACCACCCGCCCCGTGCCCGCTCGTCTGGGCGCCTTTCGGGGCTGGTGGGAGGCGGCACTCACGAAACCGTTAGCGCTCACCTTGAGACGGACTAAACAATTTCGTTAAGCGAGTGTCAACGCTAAATTTTGAGATTCAGCGTTTTTTTGAGTTTCTTCGCGCCACTGGCGCGGAAAATTGCTCAGATCAGCTGGCAGTCTTTTCGCTCAAGTGAATGTTTTATCGAAGAATTTTTGGCGCACACCCGGAGGTTGTGGACCATCCGCCAGAGGCGACGAAATTCTGGATCTCGCAACCATTCGGGCTCGATCGCGCCCGGGACCGACCGCGACTTCCTTAACGAAGCGACTCCGAATGGACCGCAGCACCGCCGAGCGGCAGCTCCGGCGACCGGGCGTTCACCGCAGCCAGGCCGACCCCTACAGGCTTCGGAAGATGTCGCGCCGCATCGATGGCCAGCCAGCTAAGGCCAGCGAGCGCGGGAAGGCCTCGACGCCGAGGCATTCGGCGCCCAACGGCAAACCCGGCGACCACGCGCGCACCAGGGCCAAGCCGCCCCCGCACAGGATTGGGAAGATATCGCGCGCATCGATGGCCGGCCAGGCACGGCCAGCAGGCGCGGGAAGGCCAGGACGCCGAGGCATTCGGCGCCGGCCGGAAGGCGCCGGCGCACGGGGCGCCGGCGCATCGCGGGTCAGCGGGCGCGGACGGAGGTCTGCGTGCTGGTGATCTGCGTGCCGATCGCGGTGAAGGCGGTGTTCAGGGCCGGCGCGAAGGCGAGCACGGCGCCGCCCACCACGATGACCACGCCGACGGCGAGGATGGCGTACTCGGCCGCGGTCACGCCCTTGCGGTCGGAAGCGGCGCCACGGAGAGAGGCGAAGAGCTTGCGGATCATGGGTCAATTCCGTCTGCTGGGCGCGCGCGGCGCCACCGGTCGTTGGGGCCCCCACCCAGGCTCGGCATCGTTCTGCGCGAACCGGGGCGGCGGTGCGGTCGGGCCTGGCTGGCAACCATCTCGATCCGCTGCTGACATATAAACAATCTACTAATTCTCCTGTCCATCTTTAATTTTAGAACATCCTCGAAAAAACGATCAAACCTCCGTTTGACCTGGGATACGATCGTCTTCACAATTTCGTGATGTTCGCGATCGTGCCGCTGGACGCACTCCCGCAGCCATCCGCCCGAAAACCGCCAACAGGCGCGATCACGCCCGATCCGCGAGCCGCCCCGCGCGCAGACCGCCACACCGCGCCGGTCCCATCCGCGTGGCGGTGTTCGACATTTTGTGATTGAACGGGCGACAAGCGATCACGTATTTGTTATCTCGATTACCGAAACACGATCGATCGACCCATGCCCGCAAAACAACGTCCAGCCGCGATCCGATGGCTCCCCCGGTCGAGGCCCGCCGGGCGCCGTGGCTCCATCGCCGTGGCCCTCGCCGTCAGCGCGACCGCGCTGCTCGGCATGGCCGCGCTCGCCAGCGAGGCCGGTACCTGGCTCACGGTCCGCCGCAATGCCCAGGGCGCCGCGGATGCCGGCGCGATCGCCGGCATCTACGCCCTGACCCAGGTCGGCACGAGCGAGGTCGACAGCCGCGTCCGGGAGGTGGTGACCCGCAACGGGTTCACCAACGGCACCAACGTGACCGTCACGGTCGAGACCGGCCTCTGGTCGGGCGGCGCCTTCGCCACGCCGGCGCCGGGCGGCCAGGCGCCCAACGCGGTGCGCGTCCAGGTGACGCAGCCGCAGACGATGGTGCTGGCGCGCCTCATCAGCACCGTCGCGCCGATCGCCTGGGGCGGGGCCGTGGCCGCGCGGACCCCGGGCGGGCCGGCCTGCGTGCTCTCCGTCCCGCCGCCGGGCGGCGGGACGACGCAGGTCGACGGCAGCGTCTACATCTCCGGCAGCAACGCGCTGAACGCGCCGAACTGCCTGATCGCGTCGAACAAGCCGGGGCGGCGTTCCATCGAACTCGGGAACAACGCCGCGGGAAGCCTGATCGCCGCCGCGCTGCGCGCGCACGGCCAGTGCTACAACTGCGACGATGTGCCCGAGGCCAATGTCCCCGGTGGCACCGCATCGGGCGCGCCGCTCACGGAAAACCCCTTCGAGGACCTCGACGACCGCACGGTGAACCCGATCCCGCGCTTCACGGGGAACGCCTGCGTCGAGCCCACCTATCGCGACGCCCGGAACAACATCCTGCGCGGCAACGGGAACAACGAGCCGAATGGCTGGGTCACGATGACGCTGACCAGCGTCACGAACCGCAACGCGGTGCCCCGCGACTACACCGCGACCTGCGGCCGCAACGTGCAGATCGGCGCCGGCCAGACCCTGCGCCTGACGCCGGGCACGTACTATTTCAGCGGCGCGAGCCTGATCCAGACCGGCGGCCGGATCGTCTGCGACGGCTGTTCCGTCGCCGGGCGGGCTGGCGTGACCCTGGTCTTCACGGGCAATTCCTCCAACGACGTCGGCGCCATCCGCCTGACCGGCGGCACCTTCGAGCTGATCGCGCCGGGCACCGGCAACGGCGCGCCCGCGGCCTATGACGGCGTCGCCATCTATCGCGACAACGCCGGCGCGGTCCGCAACGCGGCCGGCGACAACATCCGCATCGAGGGCAATTCCGGCAGCACCCTGTTCGGCGGCGTCTACGCGCCGACCAGCGAGATCCAGCTCGTCGGCACCGCGACCATGAATCCCCCGCCCGGCGCGTCCGACGGCTGCATGTCGATCGTCGGCGGGCGCATCAGCCTCAGCGGCAATTCGGCGATGAACGTGAATGCCTGCCAGGCCTACGGCACGGGGGTTGCGCAGATCTGGACCGTGAGGCTCGTCCAATGACCATCACCTCCCTCCTCCGTCGCCGCGACCGCGCTGCCTCGGCCCTCGAATTCGTGCTGGTGATGCCGATCGTCGTGCTCGTCATGTTCGCCGTGGCCGATTTCGGCAACGCCATGCAGCAGGCGATCCGGATGGAATCGGCCGCCCGCGCCGGGGCGCAGATCGCCTTCTCGAATCCCACCGCGACGACGCAGATCCGCGACACGGTGCGCGCGCATCTGGGCAATCCGCCGCTCGCCACGTCCTGCGTGGACGGCGTGGGCAATGGCGTCTGCATCACGCCGCTCAGCTGGTGCCAGTGCGGCAGCGCCGCGGTCAGCTACGCCAACCGCGTGGACTGCGACACGGAGCAGAATGGCTGCACGCTCCGCCAGTATGTCTCGATTACCGTCACCCGGCCCTATTCGCCGATCATCGTCGTCCCCGTCACCACGCTGCGCGGCAATGTCGAAGTCCGTGTCCTCTAGCCGCCACGCCGTCTCCTGCCGCCGCGGCGTCGCGGCGGTGGAATTCGCCGTCGTCGCCGGCCTCTTCTTCCTCACGCTGCTCGCGGCCATCGACCTCGGCCGCTACTACATGACGATCCAGGGCATGAGGAACTTCATCGCGGATGCGGAGCGGTTCGGCATCGTCAACCTCAGCGGCAATGTCGAGGTCTGCCGGACGGACCTGGTGAACCAGATGGGCCGCGGCGGCGTGGTGACGCGCTACGTGACCGCGACCGGCACGCAGGCCGACCCCTTGGGGGTCTGCGTCCGGCGCGCCGAGGCGGCGAACGGCAACGTGACGGTCACGGTGACCACGCGCATCCGCTTTGCCTTCGTGGTCAATCCCTTCGGCGTGGGCCAGCAAAGCTTCAACGACGACGCGACGGTCACCTTCCGGCTGTAGCCGCGCAGGGCTACAGCACCATCCCATCACACTAGAATCAGTGTGCTCGCAGTGTGCTCGGATTTCGTGCTGTAGAATCAATGGTTTCCAGAACAGGACATCCGAGCAGCCGTTTCCGGCTGATCGGATATTGCTCTAGGCTCCCGCGCACCCCGCTTTCCGGGAAAGGAGCCAACCCATGCGCCTCGGCCAGGGCGAGACCGCCCGCCCCACCACCCGCCTGCGCGCGCTGATTGCCGAGCACCGGCCTCTCGTCGTCCCCGGCTGCTTCAACGCCATGTCGGCCCGCATCCTCGAGAATGCCGGCTTCCCGGCGCTCTACATGTCGGGCTACGGCACCTCGCTCAACCTGCTCGGCCTGCCCGATGCGGGCCTGGCGACACTCACCGAGATGGCGCTGAACGCGCGGCTGATCGCTTCAGCGGTCCGTGTTCCGCTGATCGCCGATGCGGATACCGGCTTCGGCAACGCCATCAACGTCGTGCGCACGGTCGAGGAGTATATCCGCGGCGGCGTCGCCGGCCTGCATCTGGAAGACCAGGTCGCGCCCAAGCGCTGCGGCCATGTCGCTGGGCGGGAGGTGATCGGGCGGGAGGAAGCGGTGCTCAAGGTCCGCGCCGCCGCCCGCACGCGCGACGCGCTCGACCCGGACTTCGTGCTGATCGCGCGCACCGATGCGCGCGGCGCGCATGGGGGTTCGCTGGATGAGGCGATCGGCCGCGCCAACGCCTTCCTCGATGCCGGCGCCGACCTCGCCTTCGTCGAAGGGCCGAAGGACGAGGCCGAGGTCGAGCGGATCGGGCGCGAGGTGAAGGGCCCGGTCTTCTACAACATGACCGGCATCTCCCCGCGCCTGTCGGCCGAGCGCATGGCGGAACTGGGCATCCGCGTCTGCATCCTGCCGGGGGCGGCGATGCGGGCGACGATCATGGCGATCCATGATTTCGCGATGGCGCTGAAGGCCGGCGGGCCGATGGCCGAGGCGGAGTACGACGCGCGGTTCAAGGCGCACCCGATGGGCAACCTGCACGGCTTCTCGGGCTTCGACCGGATCCGGGAAATGGAAGCCGAGTTCCTCGGGGCGGACAGCGCGCGGAAGTACGAGGGCGGGCTGGGGTACGCGCCGAAGGCCGCCGAGTGAAGGTCGGGGGAGGATGAACCTCCCCCGAACCCCCTCCCTTCTTTGTCTGCTTGGTTCCAAAAAAGGTTGAGGGGGGAACGGGCGCCCATCGGCGTTGCGCAGCGACGTCGATG
>NZ_JACADQ010000183.1 GCF_016106015.1 Neoroseomonas rubea | reverse complement strand
GCGCGCATCGTCGCGCCCGCGGGCGGGTCCGGCCGCGGGCGAACCGCTCCGGCACCCGCGCCGCGCCGGGTCCATCGGCCCGCGCCGTCTTGCGCGCGGCGCCGATCGGCGTCCATCCTGCCGGCCTGACGCCCGGGATCCAACCCGCGGCGCGCCCGAGGGAGGACCCCAGATGACGAACACGCTCTCGCGCCGTGAGGTGCTGGCCGCCGGCTTCGGCGCCGTCGTGCTGCCTTCGACGCTGTCGGCGCAGCCGGCCCAGAAGCCCGCCGAGTTCAAGATCGGCGTCACCACCTTCCTCTCGGGCCCCGCCTCGGTCTTCGGCGTCCCGTCCCGCCGCGCCTGCGAGATGCTGATCGACCAGATCAACGCCGCGGGCGGCATCGCCGGCGTGCCGGTGCGCGCCATCTTCGTCGACGAAGGCCCGGGCACGGACCACCTGGTGGGCGAGATCCGCCGCCTGGTGCAGTCCGAAGGCGTCAACGCGATCTTCCAGTCGATCTCCTCGGGCTCCTGCCTCGCCTGCACGCCGCTGTCGCGCGAGCTGTCGAAGGTGAACCTGCTCTGGGACTGCGGCACGCAGCGCATCTTCGAGGAGGCGCGCTACGAGTATTCCTTCCGCACCCAGGGCTACGCGACGCCCGAGGTGCTGGCGCCGCTGCTGTACCTGCTGCGCACCAAGCCCAACATCCGCACCGTCGCCGTGATCAACCAGGACTACGCATGGGGCCGGGATTCCTGGGAGATCTGGAAGACCGCCATGGACGCGCTGAAGCCCGGCGTGCGCGTGGTGGCCGAGATGTTCCCCCGCTTCGGCTCGACCGACTTCTCGACCGAGATCACCCGCCTGCTCGCGCTGCGCCCGGACGTGGTCTACTCGACCTCCTGGGGCGGGGAACTCGTCACCTTCATCCGGCAGGCGACCGAGCGGCGGCTGCATGAGCGCACCACCTTCGTGCTGCCCGTGGCCGAGGCCTCGCTGCAGATCCTCGGCCGCTCGATGCCCGAAGGGCACATCATCGGCGCGCGCGGCGATCACTGGAACAACCACCCGGCGCCGCGCGACCCGGCCGCCTTCAACGCCTTCGTCAACGCCTACCGCCAGCGCTTCAACGAATACCCGATCTACCCCTGCCACCACATGGCCCAAGCCGTCTGGGCGCTGAAGGCGGCGCTGGAGAAGGCCGTCGCCGCCAAGTCCGGCGGCTGGCCGTCGGATGCCGAGCTCGCCGCCGCCTTCCGCGGCCTGACCTTCCCGACGCCGACCTCGACCATCACGCTGCGCGAGGACGGCCAGGGGCTCGAGGACCAGATCGTCGGCCTCTCCTCCTTCAACGACCGCTTCCCCTTCGCGGTGCCGAAGGACATGCGGCTGTATCCGCCCGCGCAGGTCTCCGCGCCGGTCGGGCAGAAGAGCACGGACTGGCTCAAGACGCTGACGCCGGCGCTGATCGAATCCGCCGGCCGGTCGATCTGAGCCGGGGCGCGCCATGGCCGAGTGGTTCCAGGACAATGGCCTTCTGCTCGGCCTCGCGCTGCTCGACGGGTTGTCCTCCGCGGGGTTGATCTTCCTCGTCGCGGTGGGGCTCAACCTGGTGTTCGGGGTGCTGCGCATCGTCAATGTCGCGCACGGCTCCCTCTATGCGATCGGGGCCTATTCGGCGGCCTCGATCGGGCTGTTCCTCACCTCGCTCGGCCTGCCGGCCTGGGCGTCGCTGCCGGTGCTGCTGCTCTCGGCGGCCCTTGTCGGCGCCATCCTCGGCCCGCTGATCGAACGCCTGCTCCTGCGCCGCATCTACGCGCAGGAGGAGGTGGTGCAGCTGCTCGTCACCTTCGCGCTCTTCATGATCCTCGAGGACGTGCAGAAGCTCGTCTGGGGCGTGCAGCCGATCCATCACGACCAGGCGATGAAGCTGCTGGGCACCATCGACGTGCCCTTCGGCACCGACTTCATCCCCTTCACTAACTACCAGTTGTTCGTGCTGCCGGGCATCGCGGTCGTCACGCTGGTGGGCCTCGCCTGGTTCCTGCGCCGGACGCTGACCGGGCGCGTCATCGTCGCGGTGACCACCGACAGGGAAGCGGCGACCGCGATGGGCATCGACGCGGCCAAGATCTTCCTCCTCACCTTCACCTTTGGCGCCATGCTGGCCGCCCTCGGCGGCGCGCTCTCCTCCCCCACCGCCGCGCTCGTGCCGGGGATCGGGGCGCAGACCATCGTGCTGTCCTTCGCCGTGGTGGCGACGGCGGGCCTCGGCCAGATCGAAGGCGCGGCGCTGACCTCCCTGATGATGGGCCTCGGCCGGTCCATCGCCGTGTATTTCGAGCCGGAACTGGAAGTCGTCGTGCCCTACATCATCATGGTGCTGGTGCTGCTGGTGCGCCCGCAGGGCCTGTTCGGCGTGACCGAGACGCGGCGCGTATGAAGCGGATCGAGCCCATCCTCGCGCTGGCGCTGGCCGGCGCCATCATCGCCGCCGCGGTGGCCGCCCCCTGGCTGCGCTTCGTGCTGACCATCGCGCTGGCGAAAGGCATCGCCGTGATGGGCATCCTGCTGCTGCTGCGCGCGGGGCAGGTCTCCTTCGGCCATGCGCTCTACATCGCCTTCGGCGCCTACACCGTCGCCTTCCTCGCCCCCCGCGTGGGAGATGCCGTGGTGCTGCTGCCGCTCGCGGCCCTCGGCGCCGGCGCGCTCGGGCTGCTGATCGGCCTGTTCGTGACGCGCTACCGGCAGATCTTCTTCGGCATGCTGAACCTTGCGATGTCGATGGTGTTCTACTCGCTGCTCGAGAAGCTCTATCACTTCACCAAGGGCAGCGACGGCATCCGGGTCGAGATCATGCCCGTGGCCGGCCAGGCGCTCGACCGCATCGCCTATGAATGGACGATCTTCGGCATCGCGCTCGGCCTCGCCTTCGCCCTCGGCCTGCTGCTCCGCCTCTATCTCGCCTCCCCGATGGGGGAGGCGCTGGCGGGCATCAAGACGCGGGAGACGCGGCTCGAATTCATGGGCGTGCCGGCGCGCGGCGTGCTGCTCTCGGCCTATGTGCTCTCGGCCATGGTGGGCGGGCTGGGCGGGGCGCTGATCGCGCTGACCTCCCGCCACGTCACGCCGCTGCTCGCCTACTGGACCTCCTCGGGCGAACTCGTCTTCATCGCCATCCTGGGCGGGGCGGGCGGCGTGCTCGGGCCCTTCCTCGGCGCCACCGCCTATGAGCTGATCCGCGTCTACGCCGCGGCGTCCTTCGCCGATGCCTGGCAGATGATCCTCGGCGCCTCGCTGCTGCTGGTGATCCTGTTCGCCCCGGGCGGCGTCTGGGGCATGGCGGCGCGCGCCGTTGGGGGGCGTGGGCGATGAGCGAGGCGCTGCTCCGCGCGACCGGCCTGCGGCTTGCCTTCGGCGGCGTGCGCGCGGCCGACGGCATCGACCTCGACGTGATGAAGGGCGAGTTCCTCGCCATCATCGGCCCGAACGGCGCGGGCAAGACCACCTTCATCAACATGACGACCGGCTACCTCAAGCCCAATGCCGGCGAGATCGCCTATGAGGGCCGCCGCATCACCGGCCTCTCCCCCCGCGCGATCGTCAAGCTCGGCATCGCGCGGTCCTTCCAGCTGCCGCAGTTGTTCCTCGAACACACGGTCGAGCAGAACGTGGCACTCGCCGTCGCGGCGCGGATGGGCATCTGGTCGCCGCTCGCCCCCCTGCTGCGCCCGTCGCATCGCGACGAAGCGCGCGACATCCTCGCCCGCTTCGGCCTGACCGCCATCGCCGACAGCCGGGCGGACGCGCTGAACGAGGGCGCGCGCAAGCTCGCCGACATCGCCATGGCGGTCGCACTCAAGCCCCGCCTGCTGCTGATGGACGAGCCCACCTCCGGCGTCGCGGCGTCGGAGAAGATGACGATCGTCGAGACGCTGGTGAACGTGCTGCGGGACGCGAAGGTGACGGCGGTCTTCGTCGAGCACGACATGGACGTGGTGGAACGCTTCGCGGACCGCGTCGCGGTCTGGTCCCAGGGGCGCATCGCCGCGCTGGGTCCGCCGGCCGAAGTGCTGGCCGACCCCGCCGTGCAGCGGGAAGTGATCGGCATCGAGCGCCATCCGACGAAGGAGGCGCCCCATGCTTGAACTCTCGGGCGTGTCCGTCGCCATCGCCGGCGTGCCTGTGCTGCGCAACGTCTCGCTGAAGGTCCCCGCGGGCGGGCGCGTCGCGCTGATCGGGCGCAACGGCGCGGGCAAGACGACCACGCTGCGCACGCTGATGGGCCTGGTGCCGGCCACGACCGGCAAGGTCGTGATCGACGGGGAGGACGAGACGCGCCTGCCCCCGCACCACCGCCCGCGCCACGGCATCGGCTATGCGCCCGAGGACCGGCGCCTGTTCGGCTCCTTCACGGTGGAGGACAACATGCTCCTCCCCGCCCAGGTCCTGCGCCTGTCGGAGCAGGAGATCGCCGAGCGCCTCGCCCGCGTCTACGGCCTGCTGCCGGAACTGAAGGAGCTCGCGCCGCGCAAGGCGGCGGGGCTGTCGGGCGGGCAGGGCAAGATGGTGGCGCTGGGCCGCGCGCTGATGGTCGGCACCAAGGCGGTGCTGCTGGACGAGCCCTTCCAGGGCCTCGCCCCCGCGCTGGCGCTGCGCTACGCGGAAGCCCTGAAGCGCCTGCGCGCCGCCCTGCCCGACGTCGCCATCCTGATCACGGAAAGCAACCCGGAACTGCTCCGCCCGCTGGTCGAGCAGACCTATGTGATCGAGCGGGGCGAGATCGCGCCGGATTGAACGGCGGGCGGATGGTTGCGCCCCGCCCCGCCCTCCCCTATACGCCCCGCTTCCCTGCCCGCCGGTCGGTATCGGCGGGCCTTTGAGCATGAGCACCGCCCGATGAAGCCCGACACGCATCCGGACTATCACGTGATCAACGTCATCATGACCGACGGGACCGAGTTCCAGACGCGCTCCTGCTACGGCAAGCCGGGCGACACGCTGCGGCTGGACATCGACACCAAGTCGCACCCGGCCTGGACCGGCCAGCAGCGCGTGATCGACACGGGCGGCCAGATCGCCAAGTTCAACAAGAAGTTCGCCGGCATCGGCGCGCGGAAGAAGGCCTGAGCCTTCCGGAGGAAGGCGCAGGCCTTCTTCCTTGGTTTTTTTGCCCTCAGACGGCGGGCGCAGCGGCGTTTGTTGTGCCCTCAGACGGCGGGCGGGCCGCATCCGCGGCCCTTGCCTTCGCGCCATGCACGGGCGCACCCGGCGCGGCTGATGGGTTGGGCGCGGTCGCGCCTTGCGCTCCCGGCCCGAGGCCATGCCTCGGGCCGTTTTGCGTTTGTCTGACCCCTCTTGAACGGCCGATCGCCGTTGCCAATTTCCGTCCCGTCGGCGGTGCCCCATCGGGGGCCGGCGACGCGGAACGGCAGGGTCGCCCGGACGGGGGCCCATGAGCCCGCATCCGCCCCGCAACGGACCTTGCTCAGACAGGGGGTTCCATGAACGCGATCGACTTCTCCCCGCTTTTCCGCACCGCGATCGGCTTCGACCGCCTCGCACGCCTGATGGACACCGCGCGCAGCACGCCGGACGGCAATGGCTACCCGCCCTACAACATCGAGCGGACGGGCGATGACAGCTACGTGCTGACGATGGCGGTCGCCGGCTTCGCCGAATCCGACATCGAGATCACCGCGCAGGAGAACACGCTGACCATCACCGGGCGGCCGCAGCCGCAGCCGGAGGATGGGCGCCGCTTCCTCCACCGCGGCATCGCCGGCCGCGCCTTCGAGCGCCGCTTCGTCCTCGCCGACCACATCGTCGTGCAGGGGGCGGACCTCGCCAACGGCCTGCTGCATGTGGCGCTGAAGCGCGTGGTGCCGGAAGCGCTGAAGCCCCGCCGCATCCCGGTGCAGGCCGGCCGGCCGGCGATCCAGTCCGAGGCGACGCCCGCCCAGGCGGCCTGACCACGCGCCGGCGCATCCCGCCGGCTCTCCTCGACGGGGCCCGCATGCCGCGCATGCGGGCCCTTCGCGTTCGGGGCCTCGCATCCGGGCATGCCCGCCCGGCGCGTCGCACGGTCAGCCCGTCGCCATCCGCGGGGCGTCGCGGCGATGCCCTACCGGCTGGAGCCATCCGATCGGTGGGCAGCGACCCACCGGGGCGGAGCACGCATGGCCGCGGGGCGACGCCCCATCGTTCCCCGGGATCAGGTCCCGCAGAAGGTCCGCGTCACCCGCTCCTCCGGTCGCGCCGGCAGGGCGTGCCGTTCGCGGCCGGGCTGCGCGTCGAAGGGGCGGGCCAGCACCTCGACCAGCGTCTCGAAGCGGGAGAAATCCTCGCCATCGACGGCGGCCGCGATCGCTTCCTCCACCAGGTGGTTGCGCGGGATGTAGAGCGGGTTCTCCCGCCGCATCGCCGCCGCGCGGGCTTCGGGCGCGAGGCCGTCCTGGGCCAGGCGCGCGCGCCAGCCTTCCGCCCAGCCGTCGAAGGCGGCGGGGTCGGCGAACACCGCGCGCACGGGCGCGTCATTGCCCTCCACCGCGTCGGCCAGGTGCCGGAAGGTGAGCGTGAAATCCGCCTCCGCCTCCATCATCCGCCGGAGCAGCTCCTCGATCAGCGCCTCATCCTCGGGCTGCGCCTGGGCGATGCCGACCTTGCGCGCCATCGCCGCGCGATAGGCCACGCCGAAGCGCGGCGCGAAGCCGGCCAGCGCGGACTTGGCGGCTTCCATCGCCGCGTCTTCCTCCGCATCGATCAGCGGCAGCAGGCATTCGGCCAGCCTGGCGAGGTTCCAATGCGCGATGCCCGGCTGGTTGCCATAGGCGTAGCGCCCCTGGTGGTCGATCGAGGAGAAGACCGTCTCGGGATGGTACGCCTCCAGGAAGGCGCAGGGGCCGTAGTCGATCGTCTCCCCGCTGATGGTGCAGTTGTCGGTGTTCATCACGCCGTGCACGAAGCCCAGCGCGAGCCAGCGCGCGATGAGCGCCGCCTGCCGTGCGACCACGCCTTCCAGCAGCGCGAGCGCGGGGTTGGCGGCCTGCGCGGCCGCCGGGTCGTGCCGCGCGATGGCGTGGTCCACCAGCACGCGCACCGCGTCCATGTCCCGCCGCGCGGCGAAATACTGGAAGGTGCCGACGCGCAGATGGCTCGACGCGACGCGGGTCAGCACCGCGCCGGGAACCGCATCCTCCCGGAACACCCATTCGCCGGTCGCGACCGCGGCCAGGCTGCGCGTCGTCGGCACGCCGAAGGCCGCCATGGCCTCGCTGACGATATACTCTCGCAGCACCGGCCCGACCGCGGCCCGGCCGTCGCCGCGCCGCGAGAAGGGCGTGGGCCCCGAGCCCTTCAGCTGGATGTCGCGCCGCGCCCCGGCCGGCGTGACGACCTCCCCCAGCAGGATGGCGCGGCCGTCGCCGAGGCTGGGCGAGAAATGCCCGAACTGGTGCCCCGCATAGGCCTGGGCGATCGGCTCGGCGCCGTCGGGCATGCGGTTGCCGGCGAGCATCGCCACCCCGTCCTCCGAGGCCAGCCACGCCGCGTCGAGGCCGAGCTCCCGCGCCAGGCCGGTATTGAGCCGGACGAGCCGCGGCGCCTTGACCGGCGTGGGCGGCAGCCGCGCGAACAGCCGTTCCGGCAGGCGGGCGTAGGAATTGTCGAAGGCCGGGCCGAGGCCGGCGGTGGGCTGGGGCATGTCATCCGGCATGGACCGCAGATCGCGCGCGGCGGGGCGCGGCGCAAGGGGCGGCCGAGGCGCGGGATCCTCCTCGCGGACGGCAGCGCGGCCGCGGCGACCGCCGCCGCCCGGGC
>NZ_JACADQ010000182.1 GCF_016106015.1 Neoroseomonas rubea | reverse complement strand
GCCGCAGCTGCGGCCTCGGCTTCCAGGGCGATGCGGCGCGCGGCCTGCGCGGCCTCGGCCTCCCGCGCCGCGCGGGCTTCGGCCAGCGCTTCGGTGGCGGCGACGGCGGCGGCTTCAAGCTCCCGCACCATCCACATCAGCGCCACCGCCTCGATCACGAGGATGACGGCATGCAGGAGCACGCGACCGAGATTGCCTTCGTCGACGCCGAAGACCAGGACCGGCGCGGCGAAGTTCAGCACCAGGTGGTGCACCGCGACGGTCGCGGCGCCGAGCAGGATCGCCCGCCAGTCGACGAAGCCCGCGAGCAGCGCGAGGCCTGCGAAGTACGCCATGTGGAGATCGATCGTGACCCAGTCCGGCGCGAGCCAGACATGGACCGAGATGGCAGCCATCAATCCGACCGAGATCGTATGCCGCGCTTCCGGCGCCCCTGTGCCGCGGCGCGCGGCGACGGTCGCGGCGAGCGCCACGCCGAGCGCGAGCGCGGCGCCGATCAGCGTATCCGACAGGACATGGCCCTCGAGCATCGCGACGACAGCGGTGAGCGGGACGAGCAGCCACAGCAGGCCAAGCAGGACGCGGCCAGTGCGGGCGCGCAGGAGGGAGAGGTCCATCGGTCAGATCCTTCGGGAAACGGGCGCGCAGCCGGCCAGGGGCCGGGCGGCGATGACGAACAGCGCGCCCGCGGCGGCGGCGAGCCGCGCAGGCTCCGCCGCGTCATGCTCGGGCATGGCGAAGATGATGGGAAAGGGGCCGGCCTGGGTCATCCGGTGAATCCGCCAGCCTTCCAATCCGAAGGCCGCCGCCGCCGTGCCCGGGGGCATCGCGAGCAGCACGGGATGGCCCGCGCGCGGCCAAAGGCCCGCCAGGGGCAGGGCCAGCACGCTCGCGCACAGAAGGATGAGGGGCGTTCGCATCGCTTGGCATGATCCGCGACGCGACCAAAGCATTTCTGAACGAGCACGCTGCGTCACGGCAACGTTACCCGATGACCGAACGGAGGAGGTCAGGCCGGCAGTGAGGAGTGCGATGGCGATACGCATCGACACCACAGGTCCGTGAAACGAATTAGCGCCGACTGAATCCCCGGCATGAAACATGGATGACCGACGCAGTCGTCATCGCCGCCATGGCGGGCCGCGCCCGCGGCGTGGCGGGCGCGGCGCCACCGCCTACCAGTGGCGGTCGCGGCGATGATGGCCCCCGTCCCAGGCCTGGCGATGGTCGCGCCGGGGCCGGTCCCAGCCCCAATGCCTGTCGTGTCGGTAGGGCCGGTGCCAGCCCCAGTCCCGGTGCGGGCGCTGGTAGCCGTGGTGCGGATGGTGCCAGGCCGGCGCCGGGCGCCAGCCCCAGCCATGGCGGTGTTCCCAGGCCAGGGCGGGGGTCGCGGCGACGGTGCCGAGCAGCAGGGCGGTGGCGAGGATCAGGCGGCGCATGGCGGCATCTCCCTCAAGTGCCTGGAGGGAAGCAGACGCCCGCCGCCGGGCGGGTGCGAGGCGCCTTCGTGGCGCGGCTGGGGCGGCGTGTAACGGCGTGTCCCGGATTGGCGGAGGTGGGTGGGCGCAGCCCGCCGCATGCGCCATCACGACGCGCCGGACGTCTCCACCTGGCCTGCGCTCGACCGGCGCGCGCCGCCCGGGGCACCCCAAGGGCGTGGCACAAGGCCGGACCCTTGCGCGGAGGCAATGGCGCGCGGGGCTGGTGGGGCGGCCGCGCGTGGAACGCTGCCGCCGACGCCGATCGTGCGAAGGTTCATCCTTCGTACGGTCGGTATCAGCCCTCCCGCCCCGCTTCCTCGGCGAGCCGCGCGACCGCCATGCGGTAGGTCTCGGCGAACAGCGCGTCCAGCGCCGGGTTCACCCCCGCAAGCCCGGCGGCGACGCGGCCCGCCCAGCCGACATATTCCGTTCGCCGCGCATGGTTCCAGTTGGCCGGCGGGCTTTCGGCAATGGCGCGGAGGTTCGAGATCTTGTCGGCAAGCTTCAGCTGCTTCGCCGCGTCCGATTTCTTGGGCGCGAGGCTGACCTGCAGCGCCTTGCGGGTTTCCTTGGGCAGGGCCTTGTCGTCGGTCGCCTCGGCCACGACGGCGGCAATCGCGGCGCCGAAGGCGGCGACGAGCTCCTCATGCGTCACCTCGGTGTCCTCGACCGTGTCATGCAGCAGGCCGGCGAGGATCGCCTCCTGCGGCGCGCCGTGATCGGCGAGGATCGTCGCGACCTCGATCACGTGGTTGACGTAGGGCTCGGCGGCGGCGCCCTTGCGGACCTGCCCGGCATGGGCGCGCGCGGCGAAGAGGGTGGCGCGGAGGACCTCCGCGGCGGGGTCAGGCTTCGGGATCATAGGGACTCCATAGGGGTTCTCGCGCGCCGTCGCGCAAGGGTCTAGCGTCGGGGCATGGACGCCTCCGCCACGCCGACGCGGCTGCTGCCGCAGTTCCTGGCCTGGGTCGCCGCGCGGCCGCGCAGCTACGACCAGGCGATGGAGGCCTGGCGGTCCAACTGCCCGCGCATGAGCATCTGGGAGGATTGCCTGGCCGAGGGCCTGGTGCGGGATCGGGCAGGCAGCGCAGAAGCCCGAGTCGTCATGCGCGTCCGGCAGCTCCTGCCCAGCCGGGCCGAGATGCACGGTGCGCATGCCATCCGCCGAGCAGATCACCGCCTCGACCCCCGCCGGCGCGGCAGCCGTGGCAAGGCAATGCGCAGGCGCCATCACCGCCTGCAGCAGCAGGACGGCGGCAACCAGGCGCAGCAGGGGTCGTGTCATGACGGCCACGACAGGCTCCTACCCGCCGCCAGAACGGGCAGCAAGCGCGGTGTCAGGCCGCCGCGCGCGCGGCGAGGTCGTACTCGACCTCCGGCGTGTAGACCGAGGCTTCCTTGCCGAGGCGGGAGGAGAACAGCGTGAAATGCTCCACCCGCAGGGGTGGGGCGCGGAAGAGGTTGTGCGCCTGGACGAAGGCGACGACCTTCTCGGGCGGCGCGCGGTCCGTCCGCGCGATGGTGACATGCGGGGAGAAGCGCTTGCGCTCGGGCGGCAGGCCCACGCGCTGCAGCGCCGTTTCCACCTTACCCTGAAGGTGCGCCAGCGCGGCGTTGCGTTCGGCGCCCACCCACAGCGCATGGATCCGCCCCGCCTTCTCGAAGGTGCCGAGGCCGTGCAGCGAAAGGTCGAAGGCGCTGCCGCGGATCGCCGCCAGCGCGTCATCCACTTCCTGCGCGCGCCAGTTCTCGATTTCCCCGATGAAGCGCAGTGTCAGGTGGTAGTTGTCGGGCGGCACCCATTTCGCGCCCGGTATCCCGCCGGCCAGCGCCGCGAGCGTCGTTCGGAACTCCGCGGGAAGGGCGAGGGCGACGAACAGGCGCAGCATTCCGGGTCCCCCTCGATAGGGAGCGGTTCAGCCCGCGGGCACCCGCCCCAGCAGCGACTCGACGGCAGGCAGCATGCGACGGACGAGTTCCGCCACGCCAGCCTCATTCGGATGAATTCTGTCCGGCTGGTTCAGCGCCGGGTCGCCCGCCACACCGTCCAGCAGGAAGGGGTAGAACACGACATCCGGCCGCGCCTCGGACAACCGCGTGAACGTCGCCGCGAAGTCCCGCCCGTAATCGGCACCGAGATTGGGCGGCGCAAGCATCCCCGCCAGCATGGCCGGCAGGCCGCGCGCCTTCAGCGCATCGAGGATGGCCGCCAGATTCGCCTGCGTCGCCGATGGCGCGAGGCCGCGCAGCCCGTCATTGCCCCCGAGAGCGACGATCACCGCGTCCGGCCGGTCCGCCAGCGCCCAGTCGAGCCGCGCCCGCCCGCCCGCCGTGGTGTCGCCGGACACACCGGCATCGAGCACGCGGACCGTCCGGCCGCGCTCGCGCAGCGCTGCCTCGAGCCGCACCGGCAGCGCCTGGCCGCGCGGCAGGCCGTAGCCCGCGGTGATCGAATCCCCCAGCATCATCAGCCGGATCTCGCGCGCCGCGGCGGGGGCAGCCGCCAGCAGGGGCAACACTCCGAAACAGGCCGGAAGTTTGCGGATCAGCCCGCGGCGCCCATATCGGGCGGTGAAGACCGGAAACCGAGACGACATGGACACCCTTCCACACCCCGCCCCGACGACGCTCGGGACAGGGGCCGGCACGCCGCTGATCGCGGCCACCGGCCTCGCCTTCCAGGTGAGGTCCCAGGCCGGGGAGATCAATATCCTGCGCGGCGTCGACCTCTCCGTCGCATCCGGGGAGGCAGTCGGCATCGTCGGCCCCTCGGGGTCGGGCAAGACCTCGCTGCTGATGCTCCTGGCGGGGCTCGACCGGCCGACCGGCGGGACGCTCAGCGTCGCCGGCCACAACCTCGCGCGCATGGATGAGGACGCGCTCGCACGCTTCCGGCGCGACCATGTCGGCATCGTCTTCCAGGCCTTCCACCTGGTGCCGACCATGACGGCGATCGAGAACGTCGCCGTGCCGCTGGAATTTGCCGGCCGCGCCGATGCCTTCGAAAAGGCCGAGGAAGCGCTGGTCAGCGTCGGCCTCAGCCACCGCCTGACGCATTATCCCGGTCAGTTGTCGGGCGGCGAGCAGCAGCGCGTCGCGCTCGCCCGCGCCTTCGTCGCCGGGCCGCGCCTGCTGCTGGCGGACGAGCCGACCGGCAACCTCGACCGCACCACCGGCCAGCATGTGATGGACCTTCTCTTCGGCCTGCGGGAACGCTTCGGCACGACGCTGCTGCTGATCACCCACGACCCGCTGCTCGCCGAACGCTGCGAGCGGCAGGTGCGGATCGAGGATGGGCGGATCGTGTCCGACGGCGCGCGCTGATGGGCACGCTCTCGCTCGCGCTGCGCTTCGCGCGGCGGGACCTTCGCGGCGGCGTGAAGGGGCTGCGCATCGTCCTGGCCTGCCTTGCGCTCGGCGTCGCGGCGATCACCGCCGTCGGCACGCTGCGCGCGGGCGTCAATGCGGGCATCGCGGCGGACGGCGCGCGAATCCTGGGGGGCGAGGTGGAGGTCACCTCCACCGCCGGCCCGCTGCCGGATGCGGTGCGAGACTGGGCGCGGGCGCGCGGCGCGCGGATCTCCGGCATCGTGCAGATGCGCGCCATGGCGGTCGGCGCCGATGGCGAGCGCACGCTGGTCGAGTTGAAGGCCGTGGACGGCGCCTATCCGCTGTTCGGCGAGTTGCGGCTCGATCCGCCGGGCCCGCTCGCGCCGGGGCAGGTGGTGGTTGAACGGATCGTCGCCGACCGGCTCGGCATCGCGCCCGGCGCGACGCTGCGGATCGGGGAAGCGCGCTTCACGCTTCGCGGCACCATCGCCGCCGAGCCCGACAAGGTGGCGAGCCCGTCGATCCTCGGCCCGCGCGCCATGATCGCGCTGGCTGACCTGCCGGCGACGGCGCTGATCCAGCCGGGCAGCCTCGTCGCGCACGAGCTGCGCATGGACCTGCCGGACGGCGCGGACCGCCGCGCCTTCGCAGATGATCTTCGCGCCGCGTTCCCCGGCACGGGCTGGCGCGTGCGCACGGCGGACGCCGCCGCCCCCGCCGTCAATCGCTTCGTGGACCGCGCGGCCTTCTTCCTGACGCTGGCGAGCCTGACGGCGCTGCTGGTGGGCGGCATCGGCGTGGCGACGGGCGTGCGCTCCTGGCTCGACCAGCGGGCGCGGACCATCGCTACGCTGCGCTGCCTCGGTGCCGCGCCGGGGCTGATCTTCGCGACCTATCTGATGCAGGTGCTGGCACTCGCCGCGCTAGGCATCGGCATCGGCCTGGTGGCGGGCTTCGGCCTGACCATGGCGGGTGCGGCGGTGCTGGCCGATGCGCTGCCGATACCGCCGCGCATCGGGCTCTATCCGGAACCGCTCGCGCTCGCCGCGCTCTACGGGCTGCTGACGGCGCTCGCCTTCGCGCTCTGGCCGCTCGGCCGCGCGATGGAAATTCCTGGCGCGGCGCTGTTCCGGGACGCGCTGCAGCCGTCGGGCGCGCGGCCGCGCATCATGCTCGTCGCGGCGACGGTCGCGGCCGGCGGGGCGCTTGCCGCGCTCGTCATCGGCACGGCGGAGAACCGCGCCTTCGCGGGCTTCTTCGTGGCTGGCGCGGTCGCGACGCTGATCCTGTTCCGCATCGGGGCACTCGCGCTGATGGACACCGCGCGGCGCTTCCGCTTCATACGGCGGCCCTCAGTGCGGCTCGGCCTCGCCAACCTGCACAGGCCGGGCTCGCCCACGCCGCTCATCCTCGTCTCGCTTGGCATCGGGCTGACCACGCTTGCCGCCATCGCGCTGATCGAGGGCAATCTCCGCCGCCAGATCGCCGAGCAGTTGCCCGACGCGGCGCCGAATTTCTACTTCATCGACATCCAGTCCGATCAGGTGCGGGACTTCGACCGCGTCGCCGCGGCGCAGCCAAGCGTCACCGAGGTGAAGCGCGTCCCCTCCCTGCGCGCCCGCATCGTCGCGGTGAACGGTACGCCAGCGGAGGAGGTGCGCACCACGCCCGAAACCGCCTGGGCGCTGCGCGGCGACCGTGGCCTGACCTACGCCGCGACGCCGCCCGAGGGCACGCGGCTCGTGCAGGGCACATGGTGGGCGGCGGACTATCGCGGAGAGCCGCTGGTCTCCTTCGACGCCAACCTCGCGCGCGGCTGGGGCGTGGGCATCGGGGACACGATCACGGTGAACGTGCTCGGCCGCGACATCGCGCTGCGCATCGCCAACCTGCGGGACATCGAGTGGCGCGGGCTCGGCATCAACTTCGTGCTCGTCGCCTCCCCCGGCCTGCTCGACCTCGCGCCGCACACGCACATCGCGACCGTGCGCAGCGACACGGCGCGCGAAGGGGCGGTGCTGCGCGCGATCAGCGAGGCCTTCCCCAACGTCTCCGGCATCCGGGTGCGGGATGCGCTGGAGCAGGTCGCGGAGTTGCTCGGGCGCATCGGCACGGCGCTGTCGGCCACCGCGAGCCTGACACTGGCCGCCGGGGCGCTGGTGCTCGCCGGCGCCGTCGCCGCGGGGCAGCGGCGGCGGGTGCGGGATGCGGTGGTGCTCAAGACCGTCGGCGCCACGCGCGCGCAGATCCGGCGCGCCTTCCTGGTGGAATTCGGGCTGCTCGGCGCAACGGCGGGGGTGATCGCGGCCGGCGTCGGCACCGCGGCCTCCTGGGGGGTCGTCACCTACATCATGCGGGCGGATTGGGTCTTCCTGCCGGGCACGCTGGCAGCCGTGGTGCTGGCGTGCACCGCCTTGACGCTGGGCTTCGGCTATGCAGGCACGGCGCTGGCCCTGCGCGCGAAGCCTGCGCCGCTGCTCCGAAACGAATAGGCCGCGCCCCCGGGGGGGGTGCTGGCCCCGGACCGATACATGAGGGTATTGTCCCGCGCACGGTTCCGTTAGGGTCGGCCCGCCGGAATCGCCAATAATCCTTCGAGGAATGCCATGCCCGCTTCCCCCATCCGCCTTGCCGCGCTCGTGGCGCTGCCCCTGCTCGGCCTTGCCGCCTGCGCCAGCACGCCGCAGCCCGCGGCCCCCGCGCCCGCGCCGGTCGTGGTCTCCACGGCCAAGGAAGCGGTCGGCGTCGTCGAGCGCGTGAACACCCGCACGCGCGAAGTCACGGTCCGCACGCCGGGCGAAGACCGAATCGTCGTGGTCGCCGGGCCGGAGGTGCGGAATTTCGGCCAGATCCGCCGCGGCAACAACGTCCGCCTGCGGTATGAGGAAGCGGTCGCCGTCCGGATGGCGCCGCGCGGCACGCAGATGCCCGCCGAGACCGCGGTCGGCGCCGCCCGCGCCGAGGCCGGCGCCCAGCCCGGCGCGGCAGTGGTCCGCACCACCCGCGCCC
>NZ_JACADQ010000181.1 GCF_016106015.1 Neoroseomonas rubea | reverse complement strand
CGACCCGGTCGCGGAGCTGCCCGGCTGGGTCGCCGCCATCGCTGCGCGGCTCGACGTCTTCGCCCGCGGGACGCCGGGCGCCCGACGGGCAAGGCGCGCGCTGCGGCGCACGCTGGCGGTGCTCCGCGCCCGCCTCGCCAAGCCGGAGGATGGGGCGGCGGCGCTGCCCGTGTTCTGCGAGGCTTGCCTCGTCCTGCTGGAGTCCGCCGTCGCCGCGCGGCACGCCCCGGCACCCTTGCGGCGGGACTTCGCGCGACTCTGCGCCCTGGCGCGGGCGGAACTTGCGGGCGGGGTGGACGACCGCCCGCTGCTCGCGGCCGTGCGGGCATTGGAGGACCTGCCCCACCCCGTGCCCTGGGCCGCGATGCGGGTACCTGGCCGGGTGGTGTTCCTCGCTTCCATTGCGGCGCGGATGCCGTCGGAGGAGGCGGCCGCGGCGACGATGCTCGTGAACGACCTGGCGACGCTGGGCCCCGACCTCCCGCGCGCGGCGCTGGAGGTGGCGGCGGGGCGGCGGCGCCTGCGCTGGGCGGGCTGAGGGCGCGCCCTTATCACCCCGCGCGACGCCCGCCTGTCGTGCCGGGCCGCTGGATGTCGTGGCGATGCCTGCGGGGACGAAGGCGAAACCCGGTTCCGCCCGGCGTCAGCCGCGCGTGTTGCTCACGCGCCAGGCCTCGATGGCGGCCAGCGCGTCCGATGCCTCGATCACGTCGGCGTAGCGGCGCTCCACATCGGTCAGGTTCTGCTCATGCGCCACCGGGTCGTGGTCGCCGACGCAGTCGCGCGGCACCATCACGCGGAAGCCCAGGGAGAACGCGTCGATCACGCTCGCGCGCACGCAGCCGGAGGTGATGCAGCCGGTCACGATCACCGTGTCCACCCTCTCCCGCGTCAGGATCGAGGCCGCGGGCGTGGCGAAGAAGATCGAGGGGGCGGATTTCATCAGCACCACGTCGGGTCCCGCCGCGGCGATGCGCGGGTCGAGCTCGACGGAGGGGGTGCCACCGAGCAGGTCGAAGACCGGCGCGGCCTTCCAGTGCGGCGCGGCGCGGGGGCTGTCATAGCCGTTGACGCAGGCGACGACCGGCAGGCCCGCGGCGCGCGCGGCACGAATCAGCGGCACGGTCGCATCGACCGCCGCATCGACCATGGGCGCGCCGCCCATCGGGAAGGCGGCCTCGGTGAAGCCGCGCTGGAAATCCACCACGACGAGGCCCGGCTTGGCGCCGAAGCCGAGGGCGCGGCTGCCATAGCCGCGCGCGGCGTAGATGTCGGACATGGTGCGGGCTCCCTGGGCGGTTCGCGGGTCGGGGTTCGCAATGACCGTGCCACGGGGCGAACCTCGCATTGACTGCGCCAGGCGGAGGGCCACGACCGGGCCGTGCTGCCCGCCCGCCGGAAACAGGCGCCGCCGTGCACCGGCATCCGCACCCGGGTCAGGCCGGCACCTCCCGATGCCCAAAGATCGCCGTGCCCACCCGGACATGCGTGGCGCCCTCGGCGATCGCCGCCTCGAAATCCCCGCTCATGCCCATCGACACGACGGAGAGCCCGTGCCGCGCCGCCAGCTCGCGCAGATACGCGAAGTGCGGGCGCGGGTCGGCATCGACCGGCGGGATGCACATCAGGCCGGTGACGGGCAGGCCGTGGTCGTCGCGCGCGGCGCGGATGAAGGCATCGGCCTCGGCGCGCGGCACGCCGGATTTCTGGCTCTCGTCGCCGGTGTTCACCTGCACGAGGCAATCCGGGCGGCGACCTTCCTTGCCCATGGCCTCGGCGATCGCGGCGGCGAGCTTCGGGCGGTCGATCGTCTCGATCACATCGGCCACGCGCACCGCGTCGCGCGCCTTGTTGGTCTGCAGCCCGCCGATGATGTGCAGCCGCAGCGCCGGATGCGCCGCGCGCAGTCCGGGGAATTTTGCCTGTGCCTCCTGCACCCGGTTCTCCCCGAACACGGCCTGGCCGGCGGTGAGCGCTGCGATGACCGCCTCCTGCGGATGGGTCTTGGACACGGCGACGAGGGTGACGCTGCCCGGCGGGCGGCCGGCGCGGGCAGTCGCTTCCTCGATGCGGGCGCGGATGGCGGCGAGGTTGGCGGCGATGTCGGTCATGCAGCGTCATTAGCACCGCCCGCGCCCCCGGGCAGGCCATGCCCGCCTTTTGTTGCGGAGCCCCGCCGCGCGGCGTAGGAAGCGCGCCATGGAAGGCCTCTCCGTCCCGCCCCGCCGCGCCGAGATCGTCCGCGACACGGCCGAGACCTCGATCCGCGTCGCCATCGACCTCGATGGCGCCGGCCGCGCCGAGATCGCAACCGGCATCGGCTTCCTCGACCACATGCTGACCGCGCTTGCCCGCCATTCGCTGATCGACATGACCGTCGCGGCCAAGGGCGACCTGCACATCGACTTCCACCATACCGCCGAGGATGTGGGCATCGTGCTCGGTCAGGCGATCCGGAAGGCGCTTGCCGACAAGCGCGGCATCCGCCGCTACGGCGCCGCCCTGCTGCCGATGGATGAGGCGCTGGCCGAATGCGCCATCGACATCTCCGGCCGCCCCTTCCTCGCCTGGTCCGTGCCCTTCGCCCGCGACAAGGTGGGCGAGATGGACACGGAGCTGTTCGAGGAATTCTTCCGCGCCCTCGCCTTCAATGCCGGCATCACCCTGCACATGACCTTGAAGGCGGGCACCAACGCGCACCATGTGGCCGAGGCCTGCTTCAAGGCCGCCGCGCGCGCCCTCCGGCAGGCCGTCGAACCCGACCCGCGGGCCGGCGGCGCCATCCCCTCGACTAAGGGCGTGTTGGAGGCCTGAGGATGCGCGTCTGGACCGTGCATGCGCGACCTCCCTCCCAGCGCAGGGGGGCCGAGACCCTGCTGGTGCGCGACGGCTTCGCCTGGGGCGCGCTGCTGGTGCCGACGATCTGGTTCCTATCCAACCGCCTCATTGCCCTCGCGGCGATGCATGCGGCGGCCTGCATCGCGCTCGCGGCCGCCCTTCCGGGCCCCGTCGCGGGGCCGCTGCTGCTCGGCCTGAATCTCTTCATCGGTTTCGAGGCACGAAACCTGCAATCATGGTGGCTCGGCCTGCGCGGCTGGCGGACCGAAGGCGTCGTCATGGGGCGGGACGAGGAAGCGGCCTTCCTCCACCTTGCCACCTGGCGACCGGACCTCGCGCGCGTCGCGCGATGACGGGGAGCAGTCCATGACGCAGCGCGTCGCCGTGATCGACCCGGGCTCGGGCAACCTGGCCTCCGTGCTCCGCGCCTTCGAGAAGGCAGCGGAGGACAATGACATCGACGTGCAGGTCAAGGTGGTGGCCTCGGCGGCCGACCTGCGCATGGCGGACCGCATCGTGCTGCCTGGCCAGGGCGCCTTCGCCGCCTGCCGGCGGGGGCTCGACGCGCTGCCCGGCGTGGTCGACGCGCTGGAAGACCGTGTGCGTGGCCATGGCGTCCCCTTCCTCGGCATTTGCGTCGGCATGCAGCTGATGGCGACGCGGGGGCTGGAACATGGGGAGACGCCGGGCCTCGGCTGGATCCCCGGCACGGTCGCGCTGATGGACCCGAAGGGCCCGGACGGGCTGCCCCTGCCGCTGCCGCAGATGGGCTGGAACGAACTCTCCTTCGAGGAAGGCTTCCACCCGGTGCTCGACCTGGTCCGCCCCGGCGACCAGGTCTACTTCGTCCACTCCTTCGCCTTCGAGGCGGAGGACCCGGAAGACGTGATCGCCACCACCGACTATGGCGGGCCGGTCGCCGCCATCATCGCGCGCGGCAACCTCGCCGGCCTGCAATTCCATGTCGAGAAGAGCGGGCCCGTCGGCCTGCGCATGCTCGCGAACTTCCTGAGGTGGGAACCGTGAACTCCGTTGCACTGCAGCCGGGCCGCAGCCTCGAGGTCGAACGCGCCGAGCGCCTCTCGGATGCCGACCTCGCCGAACTGGCCGAGGCGACCGACGCCGCCATCATCGAGGGCGGCGGCTTCGGCTGGGTGGAACCGCAGGGGCGCGCGGCGTTGGAACGCCACTTCCGCGGCGTGCTGCTGGTGCCGGAACGGGAATTGTTCGTCGCACGGCTCGACGGCCATGCGGTGGGCTCCGCCCTGCTGGTCCGCCCGCCCCGGAACAACGAGGCACAGGCCTTCGCCGCCACCCTGACCCACGCCTACATCGCGCCCTACGCCCGCGGCTTCGGCCTCGCCCGGCGGCTCGTGGACAAGGTGGAGGAACGCGCGGCCGCCCTCGGCCACCGCGTGCTGAACCTCGACGTGCGGGAGACGCAGGCGACCGCCATCGCGCTGTTCGAAAGCCTCGGCTACGTGCATTGGGGGACCCATCCCTACTATGCGCGCGTCAAGGGCCAGACGGTGGCGGGGCGGTTCTACTTCAAGACGCTGGAGCCGGGACGCGGCAGGGCGACCGGGGACCTCATCGACGGGGCGGTCTGAGAAGCGCCGCGGGAGAGGGGAACCTCCCCCAAGACCCGCCCCTCCCTTTTCTGGCTTTCTGCCCTTGCAGACGGACAACGACGGATGACGCTGACGCTCTATCCCGCCATCGACCTCAAGGGGGGGAAGGTGGTCCGGCTGAAGCGCGGGGAGATGGACCAGGCCACGGTCTACGCCGAGGATCCGGGGGCCCAGGCGGCGGCCTTCGTCGCGCAAGGGTTCTCCTGGATCCATGTCGTCGATCTCGATGGGGCCTTCGCGGGCAAGCCCGCGAACGCCGAGGCCGTACGCGGCATCCTCGCGGCGGCACCCGGCACGCAGGTGCAGCTCGGCGGCGGCATCCGGACCATGGCGGTCGCGGAAGCCTGGCTCGCGGCCGGCGTCGCGCGGATCATCCTCGGCAGCGCGGCGGTGAAGGACCCGGAGTTCGCGCGGGCCGCCTGCCGCGCCTTCCCGGGGCGCGTGGCCCTCGGCATCGACGCGCGCGACGGCATGGTCGCGACCGAAGGCTGGGCGGAGACCTCCGACATCACCGCGACCGACCTCGCCAGGCGGTTCGAGGACAGCGGCGCGGCGGCGGTCATCTACACCGACATCGCCCGCGACGGGATGCTGGGCGGGGTGAATGTGGAGGCGACGGCGGCCCTCGCCTGCGCCGTCGCGCTACCGGTCATCGCCAGCGGCGGGGTCGCGGGGATCGAGGACCTGGTTGCGCTGCGCGCGGCACAGGCGGGCATCGAAGGCGCGATCATCGGCCGCGCCCTGTATGACGGGCGGATCGAGCCGAAGGCGGCACTCGCCGCGGCGGCGTAGGCCGGCGGCGGCCGGGACCGGGCGGACCACGCGGCGGGCTCTATCCCGCGGGCTACTCGCCCGCTTTTGTCCCGCGGGCTATTCGCCCGACCCTCCCCCGCCGCCATCCGAACCGCCGCTGTCCGACGACCCACCACTGTCGGTGGACGCGGAGGACGCGCTTTCCTTCGTCTCGTAGCCGCCGCCGCCTTCGCCGCGCTTCTCCTCGAAGGCCACGATGGCCACGCCGGCGCCGGTCGTGCGGTCCCGGTCGCGCTGCCAGTCGTGGGCGTCGTCGCTTCTGTCCTCCTGGCCCTCGGACTCCCCGTCCTTGCGCGACATCCCGCGCTTCGCCAGCGCCCGGTCGAAGGCGGCGCGCTTGCGCGGGCCCCACCAGAAGCGCGGCGTGCCGCGCTCCAGCTCCTCCCAGGAGAATTCGTAGCCATCCTCGAGAACGCCGATTCCGCGCATCTGCCCTGACCTTCGCTCAGCATCGCTTCACTTGACCTGGGGCATCATTCCGCCGCACTCGAAACTCTGCCATCACGCAGCGCACAAATGCGTGCCACTTCCCGGACAAGATGAAGGGTCATCCGTCATCGTGCTTGCGCTTCGCGTCATCCCCTGCCTCGACGTCAAGGACGGCCGCGTCGTGAAGGGCGTGAACTTCGTGGAACTCCGCGACGCCGGGGACCCGGTGGAGCAGGCCCGCGCCTATGACGCCGAAGGCGCGGACGAGGTCACCTTCCTCGACATCACCGCATCGCATGAGAACCGCGACACCATCCTCGACGTCGTCTCCCGCACCGCGGCCGAGGTCTTCATCCCGCTGACCGTCGGCGGCGGCGTGCGCAGCGTGGAGGATGCCCGCCGCCTGCTGCTCGCCGGCGCCGACAAGGTCTCGATCAATTCCGCCGCCGTCGCCGACCCGGACCTGGTGCGCCGCTGCGCCGAGGCCTTCGGCAGCCAGGCGATCGTCGTCGCCATCGATGCGCGCAAGAAGGACGCCGGCGAGGGCTGGGAGGTCTTCACCCATGGCGGCCGCCGCGGCACGGGGATCGACGCGGTGGACTGGGCGCGCCGCGTGGCCGACCTCGGCGCGGGGGAGATCCTGCTGACCTCGATGGACCGGGACGGCACGAAGCAGGGCTTCGACCTGCCCCTCACGCGCGCCGTGCGCGCGGCGGTTCGGCTGCCGATCGTCGCCTCGGGCGGCGTCGGCCAGCCGGAGCATTTCGTCGACGGGGCGCGGGCGGGCGCGACCGGGCTGCTCGCCGCCTCCGTCTTCCACTACGGGGAATTCCGGATCGCCGACGCCAAGGCCGCGCTCTCGGCCGCGGGCCTGCCGGTGCGCCGCGCCCCACGCATGGGGAGCGCCCCCTGATGGGCAAGGCCGCGAAGAAGAAGATGCCGGCGGGCAAGGCCGCCAAGGCTGCGCCGAAGGTCAAGCGCAAGGTCAAGCCGGCGGCGACGCCCGCCGTCGCGAAGGTCAAGGCCAAGGCCAAGACCAAGGCGAAGGTGCCCAAGCCGCTGCGCAAGGCCGACCGCCGCGTGCTCACCCCGCTCGCCGCCGCCATCGCGGTCCCGGGGGCGGAGGCCGCCATCCTCGACCGGCTCTGGCAGGTGGTCGAGGAACGCCGCCAGGCTGGCGACACCATGACCTCCCATTCCGCCCGGCTGCTTGCCCGCGGCACCGCCAAGGTGGCGCAGAAGCTGGGGGAGGAAGCGGTGGAATGCGTGATCGAGGCCGCGACGGGCAACCGCGCCGCGACTGTGCTCGAAAGCGCCGACCTGCTCTATCACCTGATGGTCGTCTGGGTGGATGCCGGCATCCGGCCAGAGGAAGTGTGGGGCGAGCTCGCCCGCCGCCAGGGCATCTCCGGCATCGCCGAGAAGGCGGCGCGGCCGCGCGGCATCCTTCGCGCCGCGGGCACCAGCAAGCTGCCCTGACCGCGCCGGGGGCGCTTGCGCGGCGCCCCGCCCTGGTCAGGATGGCGCGCCCAGCGAGGAGCCCCGCCATGTCCGTGACCGGCCTGCCACCCTATGACGACGCCAACGTCTTCGCCCGCATCCTGCGCGGCGAGATCCCGTGCAAGCGGGTGCATGAGGACGCGCACGCGCTGGCCTTCCACGACATCAACCCGCAGGCGCCGGTGCATGTGCTGGTGATCCCGAAGGGGCGCTATGTCTCGGTGGCGGATTTCTCGGCGCATGCCAGCGAGGCCGAGGTGGCCGGCTTCTGGCGCGTGGTGGCCAAGGTGGCGAAGGACCTCGGGCTCGAGGCCGGGGGCTATCGCGTGCTGACCAACATGGGCGCCGATGGCGGGCAGGAGGTGCCGCACTTCCATGTCCACATCTTCGGCGGTCGCCGGATCGGGCGGATGGTGCCGAAGGCGGACTGACCTGCCCGGGCGTCGCCTTCCCCTTCCGCAGGCGCGGGGGTAATCCACGCCGCGTGACCGACGCCCCAATGCATCTCCGCGCCGCCGAGGCCGCCCTTCGCGGCGGCCGTCCCGCCGAGGCCGAACAGGCCGCCCGCGCCGCCATCGCCGCCGCGCCCGCCGACGCGGCGGCCCAGCATCTCGGCGGCATGGTTCTGCTGCGCGTCGGACGCGTG
>NZ_JACADQ010000180.1 GCF_016106015.1 Neoroseomonas rubea | reverse complement strand
TCATCTGGTCGCTCCTGGCGAAGGGTGAGGAGTACCAGCGGCCAGCAGCCGCATAGGTCCTTGCCACCAGCGTTGCGAGCGTCACGAGGGAATGGGCAACAGGTCATCAAGCCGACGCGTGGAGAGCCTGGCTTCTATCGCGGCCAACCATAGGCCGGCCATCGGTTGAGGCCCGCGCGTGCGGACTTGCCATTCGGGCGCCGGGGGCAACCTCGAGACGCCGGATACAGGTACGCAAACTGGCCGTCACACCCAGCCCACAGGACGCTTGCGCAAGGGGAGCAGTCCATACAGGTAGAAACTCGCCTCGGATACGCCGAGCTTGCGGCAGATCTCGGCCACCGCCGTGCCGCTCTCCGCCTGCCTCAAGGCAAAGGCGATCTGCTCATCCGTGGATCGTTTTTGCTTCATGGCACCACCCCCTCCTCAGGGGTTCACAGTGCCCAAAAACTTGCCCTCCCGCTGGACCAGTTTCGAGGGTCAGGACCACAGGTGTAGCGACGCACCTCGGCGCGCTCGAGGTCGACGAGCCGGCTCTCGCAGGTGAGCGCGACGCGCGGCTCGGCGCCGTCGGTCACCTCCATCGTGTCCATCAGCCCCGCCCAGAGCGGGAACGGGTCCGCGACGAAGGCGCCCTCCGCGTCGAGCAGCGCGCCCCAGAGCCGGGCCGGCCGCAGCCGGAAGCTGCGCTCGGCGAGGGCGATGTCCACCACCTCCTGCGGCACCGGCGAGAGCGCCAGCGTCAGCCGCACGGCGCGCAGCTCGACCGTCTCCTCGACCTCGCCGACCGCGCCGATCGAGCCGACGCCCTCGAAGACCTTTCCCGCCCAGTTCAGCGGGCCGAGCCCGGTCCAGGCTCGGAAGGGGCCGGAGGCGAAGTCGAGCTCGACCAGCACCACCGGGGCCGCGACCGGCGAGGTCGCGGACGAAGCCGCATGCAGCGACCGCCGCGGGGTGCCATTGCCATCGGACATTTCCCTCCTCCTTCGTCTATCCTTTGCGGAGCAGCGGCAGGTCCGGCTTTCCTTGCGGGCACCTTCGCGCCATAGGAATTATATCGTTCTTTCTGGAGCGGTTCGTGGCATCTGATGGAGAGCAACGGACGACACGCGTCCTGTTGGGGATCGTTGGCGTCTACGCCCTTCTCGTCACGGGATGGGCTATCCCGCCGGTCCGCGATCTCATCGATGAGTTCTTCGGCCCGAATGAAGCGCAACTCGTGTTGGTGTCCGACACGCCGCTTCTTCGCGTGCGCGTGACCTACGACGATCGAGAGGTACTACCGCGGCCGAACTGGGGTCCAGGCGCTGCGCCGACCTACGCGACGTTCACGCCCCTCAGAACGAGAGCGTTCGAACCGACCCTGTCGGTGTCCTGGGAGACGAGCGAGGGTCGCACTTCGGTTTCGCGAACGATGCGACAGACTGACCACAGGCGCTGCCTTTATGTCCTGCGCATTGACGCAGCAGGTCGTGCGCTCCCACCGGAGACGACCGACGCGCTCTCACCGTTCTGGTGGACCTGTCACTTCGAGTGAGGCGGTCGCCTCGCTCATCAGCGAGGAGGCATTCGTATGAGCGGTTTCATGTTCTGGCGGTCGGTCCAGGAAGCAGCGGAAGCCGAAGCGGCTGCTTCTCCCCTGCCAGGGTTCTATGACGGGCCCGCCGACGCATATCGACATATCGTCGGTACTGCGGAATTGCGCCGCCGGTTCGGTTGGGCCACGGCGTTCGGCATTGTCACCGCCAACGAGGTGCTGGGGACACATTTCCGCAGCCACCCTGCCCATCTTCGAAGAATGGACGACCACAACAATGCGATCGGCCTCGCCATCGGAGCGGAGGCCCGCAGCTACGAGGACGTTGTCCGCCTTGCTCGGGCGGCGATCGACAGTGCAGTCAGCGCTGGCGGCAGCGGTGCCGACGGAACGCCTGTGTGGCTTCCTCAAGGCTGGACCGAGCCGCGGGCGCGGCGCGGCCTGAACCGGACCCTGCCCGTTGCATGGCCAACTGATATTCCCTCAGCGAGTTCCTACCAATTCGGCGATGAGCGATTCAGTGTGGCCTTCTCGGAGCGCGCCGGCACGCCTCGGCAACGCGAGGCTGCCACGCTGGCCCGTCTCGCCGAAACACCGCCGCAGGAGTGGTCCGAGTTCGACGTGCGAGCCGCCATCGGCTCGGTCCCGTACCGCAACTCCAACGCGCCCGGGCATGCGGAATGGCGAGCGCGGGTGCGGGAGTACTTCGAGCAACGTGCGGATCGTGACAGTGTGGAGGGCGCCCTTCCGCGCGATGGAGGCGAGTGCTCTGGTGTAGCCCAGGTGCGCGCATACACCCGCGCCGGTCCGTCGGGACCAGTGCAGGTATCTGCTCATAGTCGATCCGTTTCCTGTGATTGATTGGCGCAGAAGTAGGACACTACAGCGCCTCCTCGAGGCGGATGGTGATCGCCGTGAAGCGCCCCGGCCGGGTCGGGTTGGCGGCCTCGTCGTCGGAGACCAGGCGCATGGCGACGGTGGGCTTGGTCAGCACCAGCGGCTGGTGGATCAGCAGCGCCTCGCGCAGCGGTGGCGCGATCGGGACGGTGGCGGTGCCGGCGCCGGAGGCGGTGACGGTCTCGGTCGCGATATGCAGCCGCCCCGCCAGGCCGATCAGGTCGCCGGCGCCGACCGCAATGCCGTTCGGCCACCAGCCCTGGGTCTGGATGGCAAGCGCCCCGCGCGGCGCACCGGTCGCCAGCGATGGGCTTCCGGAGCCGACCACCAGGCCGGTGCCGTCCGTGAAGATCGTCGCATCGTTGAAGGAGAAGGGGCCCGTGGGCACGTCGCCTTGCGTGCGCGGGTCGCCCGTGCGGAACTCCCGCCGCCAGTCCCAGATGCGGACCGTGTTCACCGAGCCGGCCAGCGCGGCGAGCAGCCCTTCGAGGAGTCCCGCGCGCACGCGGTCGAGCGGGTCGAAGGTCGCCTGCGCCACCCAGCGCGCACCCTCGCGCCGCAGCACCTGGGTGGCGCGCGTGACCGGCGAGACGAAGCGCGTGGTGTTGTGCTGCAGGTAGAAGGTCAGCCGCGTCGGGCGCAGCGCCTCGGGCCAGGCGTATTCGGTCATCCGCGCACCGTCTCGTAGGCGCTGCCGCCGCGGCGGATCGCGTCGAGCGTCATGGCCGAGGCCTGCCGTGCGATCTGGCCCGCGAGCAGCCGCAGCCGCGTCTCAACGCCGGCATCGGCGCCGCGCGCGTCGATGTTGATGGTCTGCTGGATGACCGGGCCGCCGGGCACCATGCCGTTGGGCAGCACAGTCCCGCCGCGATCCGGCACGAACCATTCGGGGCCGCGCTCGCCGACGATGTAGGGCTGGCCGGCCGCGACTGGCCCGCCCTCGGCCCGGAACAGCCCGCCGAGCCAGGAGCCGATGCCGTCGAACCAGCTGCCGGCGCCGAGGCTGTTGGGGCGATCGCATTACTGAATTCCGCCGGCATACCCTGAAAAATAAGGCCGAATTTCAATGACTTAAGCTTGAGGGTGAAATCGGCCTACCCTCAAGGTTCGGAGACATTCGGCTCTCTCCGGCCGAAGATCGGCGCTGGTTGCGCCGTCGAACCATCAAGGTCCACGCGCGAACCCTGGCCAAACCTGCGCCTCAGCGCGGTGCCAGAACCAGGAGAGACAGGTTGTTAGAGAGAAGGTTGGAGCGGGCGAAGGGATTCGAACCCTCGACCCCGACCTTGGCAAGGTCGTGCTCTACCCCTGAGCTACGCCCGCGCTCCGTGCGGGCGGCGCTAATGGCACGGGTCGCGGGGGATTGCAACCCACCCCGCGCAACCCGCCGGAGCGCCCCCTCGACACGCCCGCCGCGCCGGCGCGATCCTGCCGCCCAACGGCACACCGCCGGGAGGAAACAGACCACCATGAACCGTCGCACGCTCCTCGGCGCCGCCGCCGGCGCCCTTGCCCTGCCCGCGGCCCGGCCCGCCGCCGCCCAGCCGCTCGACCGGCCCGTGCGCATCGTCGTGCCCTTCGCCCCCGGGGGCACCTCGGACATCCTCGCCCGGCTGCTCGCGCCCGCGCTGACGCAGTCCTTCGGCCAGAACGTGGTGGTGGAAAACCGCACCGGCGCAGGCGGGAACATCGGCGCCGACCTGGTGGCGAAATCGGCGCCGGACGGGCACACGCTGCTGTTGATCGACGTCTCGACGCTGGCGACGGCGCCCTCGCTCTACACGCGCCTGCCCTTCGACCTGAAGCGGGACCTCGCCCCGGTCACCATGCTGATCTACGCGCCCTACATCCTCGCGGTGCATCCTTCGGTCCCCGCGCGCAACGCGGCGGAACTCGTGGCGTATGCCAAGGCCAATCCGAACCGGGTCAATGTCGGCCATGCCGGCATCGGCGTGGGCAACCACCTCACCGGCCTGCTGCTCACCCAGCATTGGGGCGCGGACCTGACGCAGGTGCCCTATCGCGGCGGTGCGGCCGCGCTGACCGCCGTCGCGGCGGGGGAGGCGCAGATGATCATCAACGGTGCCACCGCCACCGCCCCCTTCTGCAAGCAGGGCACGCTGCGCCCGATCGCGGTGACCGGCCCGGCGCGGCTGGCGGATTTCCCCGACGTGCCGACCTTCGCCGAACTCGGCTGGCCCGCGGCGCAGTCGGGCACCTGGCAGGGCGTGCTGGCGCAGGGCGGTACCGCGGCCCCCATGGTCAACCGCCTCGCCACCGACCTGCGCGCCGCCATGGCCGTGCCCGCGACGGCCGAGCGCATCACCGCCCTCGGCGCCGTCAACAAGGTGGAGGGGCCCGCCAGCTTCCGCGCCTGGCTGGATGCCGAGATCGAGGTCTGGGCCGGCGTGGTGCGCGCCAACAACATCCGCCTCGACTGAATGGCCGAGACGCCGGAAGGGCTGCTCGCCCGCCTCGCGGCGGCCGGAATCGCGGCCGAGACGCGCCACCACCCGCCCGTCTTCACCGTGGCGGAAAGCCGGGACCTGCGCGGCGAACTGCCGGGCGGGCACACCAAGAACCTGTTCCTCAAGCCGGCGAAGGGGGAGGGGCCCTTCCTCCTCGCCACGCTCGAGGAGGAACGGCAGGTCTCGATCAACGCGCTGGCCCGCATCGCCGATGCCGGCAAGGTCCGCATGGCGAGTGCCGAGGAGTTGATGGCGACCCTCGGCGTCCCGCCCGGGTCGGTGACGCCCTTCGGCCTGGTCAACGCCGCGCCTGGCAGCGTGCGCTTCGTGATGGACCGGCACCTGGCCGAAGGCTTCGACCGCATCTGGGTGCATCCCTTGACCAATGCCGCCAGCACGGGCCTCGCGCCGGCGGACCTGCTGGGCTTCCTGGCCGGGCTGGGGCATCCCGCCACGCTGCTCGACCTCGGCTGACCGGGCGCCTCGACCGGCGGCCGGGCCCGGCGTATGTCCCCCGGAACGGCGTTGCCGCTTGCCGAACCGGCGCGGCGACGCATCTATTCGCAAAGACTAGAGGAATGCCCGCCATGGAAGTCCTGTTCGACCCCGCCCGACAAGCCGGCCCCGGCGCGGCCGGCGACGACGTCATCAAGGACGGCGACCAGAAGACCTTCATGCAGGACGTCGTCCAGGCCTCCCGCGAGGTCCCAGTCCTGGTCGATTTCTGGGCGACCTGGTGCGGCCCCTGCAAGACGCTGACCCCGGCGCTGGAAAAGGTGGTCCGCGCCGCGGGCGGCCGCGTGCGGCTGGTCAAGGTCGACATCGACAAGAACCGCCAGCTGGTCGCCCAGCTCACGCAGATGGGCCTGCCGCTGCAATCCGTGCCGACCGTCGTCGCCTTCTGGCAGGGCCAGATCCTGGACCTGTTCCAGGGCGCGCTGCCGGAATCCGAGGTGAAGCGCTTCATCGAGGGGCTGCTCAAGGCCGCCGGCGGGCAGATGCCCGGCGCCGACCTGCTGGCCGAAGCCGAAGCCGCCGTCGCGCAGGGCGACCATGCCGCTGCGCTCGAACTGTACGGCGCGCTCGCCCAGCAGGAACCGGAGAACGCCAAGGCCTTCGCCGGCGTCGCCCGCGCCCTGCTCGCGCTGGGGGAGGATGAGCAGGCGAAGGCCGTGCTCGACAACGTGCCCGACAAGATCAGGGAGGCGGCCGAGATCACCGCCGCCCGCAGCGCCATCGAGCTCGAGGTCGAGGGCCGCCGCGCGCGGGAGATGCGCGCCGAGTTCGAAGGCCGCATCGCCGCCGACCCGGACGACCACGCCGCGCGGATCGAACTCGCCACCGCGCTCAACGCCGCCGGCGACCGCGACGGCGCCGTCGATGCGCTGATCGAGGCGATCCGCCGCGACCGCGCCTGGAACGAGGAGGCGGCGCGCAAGCAGCTGCTCAAGTTCTTCGAGGCCTGGGGCTTCGACGACCCGGCGAGCAAGGCCGGCCGGCGCAAGCTTTCGACCCTGCTGTTCAGCTGACCGCCGCATGGCGCCCTTCCACCCTCGGCTGGCGGACCTGCCGGAGGAGATCGCGGTCTTCCCGCTCTCCGGCGCGCTGCTGCTGCCGCAGGGGCGGCTGCCGCTCAACATCTTCGAGCCGCGGTATCTCGCCATGACGCTCGACAGCCTGGCGAACGGACGCGTCTTCGGCATGGTGCAGGCCGACCCGCGCGCGCCGCGCGGGGCGACCGGGCCGGGGCTCTATCGCACCGGCTGCCTGGGGCGGCTGTCATCCTTCAGCGAGACGGATGACGGGCGTCTGCTGATCACGCTGACCGGCCTGATCCGCTTCCGCATCGCCGAGGAACTGCCGCTCGCCGAGGGCGGCTACCGGCGCGTGCGGGCGGACTACGGCGCCTTCTCGCGCGACCTGCTGCTGGACGGGCCCACGCCCGTCTTCGACCGGGAGGAGCTGCTCGGTGCGCTCCGCCCCTATTTCCGTGCGCGCGGGATCGACGCGAATTGGGAGGCGGTGGAGCAGATGGCCGACGCCACGCTCGTCACCACCCTGTCCATGGTCTGCCCCTTCGATGTGCCGGAGAAGCAGGCGCTGCTCGAAGCCCCCGATGGCGGCGAGCGGGCGCGCATGCTGGTCGCGCTGATGCGCATGGGGGCCGCCGCCAACGCCCCGCCGCCCGAAGGCCGGCCGAGCTGAACATCCCGGCGGGCCGACGCGCCCGCATCGACAAGGAGGCGCCGAACGTGCCCGAGACCCACCCCGAAGCGATCGACCCGCGGCTGCTCGAGATCCTGGTCTGCCCCGTGACCAAGGGACCGCTGCGCTACGACCGGGAGAAGGGCGAGCTGGTCAGCGAGCGCGCCGGCCTCGCCTACCCCATCCGCGACGGCATCCCGATCATGCTGCCGGACGAGGCACGCAAGCTGAACGGCTGAGAACCATGTCGGCCGCGCCGACCGAGATCCGCCTCAAGCGCGCCGAGCAGGCGATCGACGTCGCCTTCCCCGACGGCGCCCGTTTCCGCCTGCCGGCCGAATACCTGCGCGTGGAAAGCCCGAGCGCCGAGGTGCAGGGCCATGGCCCCGGCCAGAAGGTGATCGTCGCCGGGCGCCGCCATGTCGGCATCCTGCGCGTGGAGGCGGTGGGCAACTACGCCGTGCGGATCGTGTTCGACGACCTGCACGACACGGGCATCTACTCCTGGGCCTATCTCCGCACACTGGGGGAGGAGCAGGAGGCGCGCTGGGCGACCTACGTCGCGGAACTCGGCGCGCGCGGCCTGTCGCGGGAACCGCAGCGGCGCGGCTGAACCCGGCGGCCGGCATCGCATCCGCGGCCGGCGGCGTCCGCCTTCGGGTTGCACGCCCGGCCGCTTCGCGGGCCGGGCGCGCCTCAGGCTTTCCCCAGGGGGCGCGCGGCCGTCAGGCGCTTGCGCGCCGCACCGGCA
>NZ_JACADQ010000018.1 GCF_016106015.1 Neoroseomonas rubea | reverse complement strand
TGGGCGCGCTGGCCGCACTGCAGGCCGGCGCGGCGGTCCTGACCTTCGCCATGCTGCGCCAGGCGCGGGTGCCGCCGCGCGGCGCCACGGCCCCCACCGGCCGCCCGCTGCGCGAGAGGATCCGCGAGCGCGCCTTCCTCGGCCTCGCCCTGTGCTTCGCCGCGCATGCCTTCCTCGGCACCGGGCTCGCCGCCCACCTGATCCCGCTGCTGCGCGAACGCGGCTGGCCGGAGGCGACGGTGCTGCTGCTCGCCGCCGCGCATGGCCCGGCGCAGGTGGCGGCACGCGTGCTGCTCTACGCCGTGGGGCGCCGGGTGACGATGCGCGCCGTCGGGCGCTTCGCGACCGGGCTGCTGCCGGCGGGGATGCTGTGCCTGGCGCTGGGGCCGGGGAGCCTCGCGCTCACCATCCTCTTTGTCCTGCTCTGGGCGGTGGCGGACGGGTTGCTGACCATCGTCCGCGCCGCCGGCACGGCGGAGATTCTGGGGCGCGACGGCTACGGCACGGTGACCGGCGCGCTGTCCGCCTTCGCGGTGCTGCCGCGCACCCTCGCCCCGCTCGTGCTGGCGCTGCTGTGGGATGGCGCGGGCGCCTATGGGCCCGTGCCCTGGCTGCTGGTCGCCGTGGCAGCCGCGGCGGCGGGTGGCTTCCTGATGGCGGCGCGGCGCCCTGCGGGCTGAAGGGGGCTTGCATCCGGCGCGCCGATGGCTCCCATGCGGGGCGGGCGGCCCCATGTCCGACCGCCGAGACCGGAGTCCATCGCTTGCCCCCTGCCAAGCCCGCCGCCGAAGGCGGCCACATGCGCGCCCTGCTGCGCATCGCGCCCTATCTCTGGCCGAAGGGAGAGGCGGAGCTGCGCCTGCGGGTGGTCGCCGCGCTGGTGCTGGTCGCGGCCGCGAAGGCGGCGAACGTGCTGGTGCCGATCGCCTATGCCCGCGCGGTCGATGCGCTCGCGCCACAATCGGGCATGGCCGCGGCCGCGACCGTGCCGGTCGCGCTGCTGCTCGGCTACGGGCTGCTGCGCGTCATGTCCTCCGCCTTCGCGGAACTGCGCAACGCGATCTTCGCCAAGGTGCAGGCCCGCGCAGGGCGGCGCGTGGCGCTCGAGGTGTTCGAGCACCTGCACGCCCTGTCCATGCGCTTCCACATGGACCGCGCGACCGGCGGACTGTCGCGCGTGATCGAGCGGGGCGTGCGCGGCATCGCCACCTCGCTCAACTTCCTGTTGTTCAACATCATCCCGACCATCGTCGAGATCCTGTTCGTGGCCGTCATCCTGTGGTGGATGTTCGCGCTGTCCTTCACGCTGACGATGCTCGGCACCATCGCGGCCTATGTCGCCTTCACCCTGACCTTCACCAATTGGCGCCTGCGCTTCCGCCGGCAGATGAACCAGACGGATGAGGAAGCGAACACCAAGGCGGTGGACAGCCTGCTGAACTACGAGACGGTGAAGTACTTCAACAACGAGACGCATGAGGCGCGGCGCTACGAGGACAGCCTGACGCGCTACGAGCGCGCCTATGTGCGATCCGAGACCACGCTCAACATGCTCAATGCGGGCCAGGCCTTCATCATGGCTGTGGGCCTGACGGTGACGATGCTGCTGGCCGGGTCGGGCATCGCGGCGGGGACCATGACGGTGGGCGACCTGGTCATGGTCAACACCTACCTGATCCAGCTGTACCTGCCGCTCAACATCCTCGGCTTCGCCTATCGCGAGATCCGGCAGGGGCTGACGGACATGGAGCAGATGTTCACGCTGCTCGAGGTCCCGGCCGAGGTGCGCGACGCGCCCAGCGCGCCGGACCTCGCGAAGGGCCAGGGGGAGATCCGCTTCGAGGATGTCCGCTTCGGCTATCGCCCGGACCGGGAGATCCTGAAAGGCGTGACCTTCACCGTGCCGCCGGGGCGGATGCTGGCGATCGTCGGGCCGACGGGGGCGGGGAAATCGACCATCTCCCGCCTATTGTTCCGCTTCTACGACGCGACCGGCGGGCGCGTGACAGTCGATGGCCAGGACGTGCAGTCCGTGACGCAAGGCAGCCTGCGCCGCGCGATCGGCGTCGTGCCGCAGGACACGGTGCTGTTCAACGACACCATCCGCTACAACATCGCCTATGGCCGCCCCGGCGCGACGGATGAGGAGGTCGAGGCCGCCGCCCGCGCCGCGCAGGTGCATGACTTCGTCATCCGCCTGCCCGAGGGCTACGCGACCCGGGTGGGCGAGCGGGGGCTGAAGCTCTCGGGGGGCGAGAAGCAGCGCGTCGCGATCGCGCGCACCATCCTCAAGGACCCGCGCATCCTGATCCTGGACGAGGCCACCAGCGCGCTCGACACGCGCACGGAGCAGGAGATCCAGGCCGCGCTGCGCGACGTGGCGCGCAATCGCACCACCCTGGTCATCGCCCACAGGCTGTCCACGGTGGTGGAGGCGGACGAGATCATCGTCCTCCAGGACGGGCGCATCGCCGAGCGCGGCACCCATGCCGAGCTGATCGCCGCCGATGGCCTCTATGCCGAGATGTGGCGCCGCCAGGCCCAGGCGGTCGCAGCCGCCGAGGCCGCCGCGCGCGCCCAGGCCGAGGCCGACCTCGATCGCCCCCGCGCCGGGCGGCTTGGCGAATCCGTCGCGTAACAGGGGGTTACAGACCGCCCCCGCCCGCCCCATCTGGCCTGCAGCACTACCCGATCACACTGAACCAGTGTGATCGGGTTTCGTGCTGTAGCATCAACGGTTTCCAGAGCAAGAAATCCGATCAGCCGCTTCCGGCTGATCCGATATTGCTCTGGAAAGAAGGAGAACGCCGCATGCAGCAGGACGCCATGGGTGGCGCGCCCGAGGATCTCAGCCACGCCGGCTCGGTGGTGGACAAGGCGATCGAGTACATGATCGAGCAGCACATCGCCCCGATCTCCATCGCCTCCGCCCTGCTCGGCGGCGCGCTGGGGCTGCTGGCGCGGACCATGGACGACCGGGCGGTCGCCGCCGTGCTGCGCAACGCGCTGGCCTCGGTCGAGAGCGGCGAGCTGGCCGAGGCGCGCCAGCCCCCCCCGGCGCAGGCTTGACGGACCGGCCCGTCTGGGCCACAAGCCGCGCCTCCATCGCATCCACCGGCGCGCAGGGCCTGTCCCGTGCGCCCTGATCGTTTCGGGAAGACCACCATGGCCCGCCGCTGCGGCATCACCGGCAAGGGCGTCCTGACGGGCAACAACGTCAGCCACGCCAACAACAAGACCCGCCGGCGCTTCCTGCCGAACCTGCAGGAAACCTCCTTCTGGTCGGAAATCCTCGGCGCGCCGATCAAGCTGCGCCTCTCGACCAACGGCATCCGCACGGTGGAGCACAATGGCGGTCTCGACGCCTTCCTCCTCGGCACGCCGGACCGGCGCCTGCCGGACGAGGCGCGCCTGCTGAAGCGCCGGCTCGAGCGCGCCCAGGCCAAGAAGGCGGCCTGACGGCCCCTTCCCGGCCGGCATCGGCAAGGGCGGCGCCCCGCGGGGCGGCCGCCCTTTTTCTTTGCCCGGTCAGATGCGCGAATTCGGCGCAGTGAAGGGCTCCCGCACCTCGCCATCGAGGTAGCCCGCGTAGAAATCCCGCACATGAGGCAGGAGGTCGCGGGCCAGCGTACGCCGGCGTTCCTCCTCCGGCCGCAGCGGCAGGGCGAGCTGCGCGGCGAGCTCGGCCAGCGCCGCCTCCCGGTCCAGCCGCGTGAAGCGGCGGTCGCGCATCACCACCTCCCCGCCGATCATCACCGTCTCCACCCCCTCCGCCTTGGCGCGCAGCAGCACGGCGTCGACCACCGGGATCAGCGGGTCGAGATAGGGCGAAGCGAGGCTGTCCCAGCGGATCAGGGACAGGTCGGCAAAGGACCCCGGGCGCAGCGTGCCGATCGCGGCGCCGAAGGGCGTGGTCAGGCCGCCATTCTCGCTCGCCATCCGCAGGACCTCGGGGGCCGAGGGCACCTCGGCCGGGTCCATGCCAGGAGTGCGATGCAAGCGCAGCACGAGCCGCATCTCGGCCAGCATGTCGCGATCGTCGTTGATGCCGGCCTCGTCCATGCCCATCGCGACGCGGATGCCGCGGCGGGAAAAGCAGCCGAGGCAGGCGACGCCGCTGCGCAGCCGCAGGTTGGAACTCGCATTGTGGCAGATCAGCGTGCCGCTCTCCGCGACGCGGTCCATGTCGGCCTCGGTCAGCCAGACGGCGTGCCCCAGGGTCATGCGCGGGCCGAGCAGCCCGTGGCGCGCGATATGCTCGACCGCCGTGCCGCCGCCGCGCAGCCTGGCGTAGCGCTTCTGGTAGGCTGTCTCGTTCAGGTGCATGTGCATCGGCAGGCCGTGCCGCGCCGAGACCTCGCGGAACCCGTCCAGCGCCTTGTCCGACACCCAGTGCAGGTTGGTGGGCGCGAGCTGGATGGCGATGCGCGGATCGCCGGCGACATGGTCTGCGAGCCGCAGCACCATGTCGAAATACTCCTCCGCCGTGATGTGGAAGCGGGCGAGGGTCTCGGCCAGCCGCGCGCCGAGCTCCCGCGGCAGGCGCGCGATGAAGGCCTCGTCGTCCTCGTAGACGAGCCGGTTCTGGTCCCGGAAGGCGTAGGAGTAGGAAGCGCGCATGCCGATCGCCTGGTAGGCGCCGATCACCTGCCGCGCCGCGCGCTCCACATCCCCGATCGCGCCCGGCGCGCGCCCGTGCAGGTGCTGCACCGTAGTGACGCCCGATCCGATCATCTCGAAGGCCGCGTAGAGCGTGTCCAGATGCAGGTCGACATCGCGCGCGACCATCCGCGTCGCGAACCAGAGCTCGAGCGGCTGGTCGAGCGAGCCGAGCTGCACCGGCGTCAGCCCCACGTGATGGTGGCTGTTCACCAGGCCCGGCAGGACCACGTGGCCGTCGGAGCCCAGCACAGCCGCGCCGGGGTAGTGCGCCGAGAGGTCGGCGAACCGGCCGATGGCGATCACGCGGTCCCCTTGCACGGCGACGGCGCCGTCGTCGTGGATCACGGCCGTGTCGCGATCGACGACGCGTTCGATCACGTGGCGGCCGCGGACGAGCGTGACGGTCATGGCGGGCTCCTGCTGCGCTCATGGAACGCTAGGGGATCGGCGTGCCCCGCGTCACGCCCCCCCTTCCGGCCCGGCCGCGCCGGGGGCAGGATCGCGCACATCGCGGAGGAACCTGCCATGTCCAAGGTCATCATCACCTGCGCCGTCACCGGCGCGATCCACACGCCGTCCATGTCCGACCACCTGCCGATCACGCCGCAGGAGATCGCGGAGCAGTCGATCGCGGCGGCGGAAGCCGGGGCGAGCATCATCCACCTGCACGCGCGCGACCCGATCGACGGCCGCCCGACGCCCGACCCGGCGGTCTTCATGCAGTTCCTGCCGGTCATCAAGCAGTCCACCGACGCGGTCATCAACATCACGACCGGCGGCGGGCTCGGCATGACGGTCGATGAGCGGCTCGCCGCGCCGCTGCTGGCCAAGCCCGAGATGTGCAGCCTCAACATGGGCTCGATGAACTTCAACATCTCGGCCTCCGCCGCGCGCGTGAAGCACTTCAAGCACGATTGGGAGAAGCCCTACCTGGAGGGCACCACCAACTACATCTTCCGCAACACCTTCCAGGACATCGAGCAGATCGTGGAGCGGCTGGGCAAGGGCCACGGCACGCGCTTCGAGTTCGAGTGCTACGATGTCGGGCACCTCTACAACCTGGCGCATATGCTCGACCGCAAGGTGGTGGAACCGCCCCTGTTTACCCAGACGATCTTCGGCATCCTGGGCGGCATCGGCGCCGAGCCGCGCAACCTGATGTTCATGAAGGAGACGGCGGACCGGCTGTTCGGCAAGGACTACGTCTGGTCCGTGCTCGCCGCCGGGCGGAGCCAGATGCCCTTCTGCACCATGGCCGGCATGCTCGGCGGCAATGTCCGCGTGGGGCTCGAGGACAGCCTCTGGATCGGCAAGGGCCAGCAGGCGACGTCCAATGCGCAGCAGGTCGCGAAGATCCGCCGCATCCTCGAGGAATTGTCGCTGGAGATCGCCACGCCCGCAGAGGCCCGCGCGATGCTGAAGCTGAAGGGCGGCGACCTGGTCGGCTTCTAGCCCTTCTCCACCCGCGTGAGCCAGCAGCCCGGCCGCGCGGTGTGGATGTTCACATAGGCGACGCGCGGGTCGTCGATCCGCGCGCGTAGCGCCGCCTCCGCCTCCTCCCCCGGCACCACCACGCCGAGGTCGTAGAGCACCATCCCATCCCGGTCGTAGTGGCGCAGCGAGACGATGGCGTTCTGCGTCACCGTCTCCGGCAGCGCATCCACCGTCTCCCGGCGCGCGCAATCCTGCGCGTGGACGAAGACGGGCGACGGCGTCCAATAGGGCCCCTGCGGCAAGGGCAGGTCCCAGGAGGCGAGGATCATCCTCTCCCCCGGCCGGCCGAGCCGCAGGCAGTGCCGGCAGGGAAAGCCCGACCCCGTGACCTCGCGGAGATGGACGGGCCCGCCGCGGTCGTCGCGCCCGGTGGCGCGGAAGCGGGCGGCGGCGGCGGTGTCGATGGGGATGCAGCGGAAGGTGCTCATGCGGCGATGCTGCCGCGTGCGGCGGTCCGGCGCCTTCCGCCCGTTGCCTTCACACGTGCAACCACCGCCCCCGATCGGGGGCGGTGGCGCTTTCCCTCGCGCCGGCCCGGTGGCGGGAGGGCTCCGCCGTGGGGCCGTTGGCGGGCCGGGCGAGGGCGCGCTTGGGCCGTCAGCGCGTGGCGGCGATGTCGATCACCTCGGCGGCCGGCAGGCCGGCGACGGCGCCGAGCGCGCTCGCCGCGCCGGTCTCGAGGTTCACGCGGTGCAGCGTGCCGCCGATCAGCGCGAAGCCCATGTTGCCGCCCTGCCCATCTGCCAGGATGTCGAAGGCGACACCCGGCGGCAGCGAATCGGCCACCTGGCCGCGCGGCTGCTGCACGCCGTCATTCGGCGGCGCCTGCAGGTTGTAGGAGCGCGTCAGCGTGTCGATGGTGTAGAGCGCCGTCGCCTGCGCGCCGGTGACGCTGTTGGTGTAGGCGCCGGCGACGATGCGCGGCATCGTCTCGGCGAAGGGCGTTCCCGCGGCGTACTTCAGCTGGCCGTCCTGCGCGACTTCCCCGGTATCGACGTTCACGCGCAGGTTGGTGCCGTTCATGCCCATCAGCCGCAGGCGGTTCGCGACCGGGTTGAAGTCCACCACCGCGCGGCCGCCGGACTGGAATTCCGTGTTCAGCCGGCTGATCTGCGTGGCGCGGCCCGTCGCCGGGTCGATCGTCACGATCTGGCCGCGCTCGGTGACGCCATAGAGGCGGCCATCCTGCGGGCGCTGGTCGATGCCGAGCACGCGGCCATCCGCACCGGTGATGCGCATGGGTGCGCCGGCGCGGCGCGTCTCGCTGTCGATGCTGACGAGTGCGTTCTCGACGGTCAGGCCGATCAGCGTCGCGGCCTGGGCCTGGCTGGCCGTGGCGATCATCCCGAAGGCGGCGAGGGCGAGGCGAAGGTGGGTCGTCATGGCGGTCTCTCCTGTTCCCAGGCGAGGCCGTTCGGCCCCGCTGACCGCCTTACGGGCCGCATGCGCGGGCGGATGCAGGCGAGCGAGGATTTTTTAGGTGCCGCGCGCGGCGGCCAACCGGCCGATGAAGAGGATGGGCCCGGTCGGCCGCCCGGTGGGCGACCCGCCCGGCGGTTCCAGCGTGATCTCGATCAGCATCCCCGGCTCCGGCCGGATGGTGGATGGCGTCACGGTCAGCCGACCCTGCTCGGCCGGGATCAGGCCGAGCGAGGTCGGCGCGCTCGCCCCCTGCGGCAGCGCCCAGAGCTGCATGACACGGTCGGACGGCACTGGCTGCGGGTTCAGAGAGGCAAGGCGCAGCGCGCCGCCTTGCGCCTCCACGAGCCAGGCGGGCTGGTCGCGCTGGGTCAACAGCACGGTCATCAGCCGCTGCTCCGGCGCCGGGCGGACCAGCAGCAGGACGGCGAGCCCAGCCGCGACCGCGCTCGCGCCAAGCGCCCAGACGCGCAAGAAGCGGGATTTCGCGACGGCAGGCGCCTGTCGTGGCCCGTCGAGCGACGCGGCGATGCGCTCCCACAGCCCCGGTGGCGGCGCCTCGGGCGGCGCGAGGGCGGTGAGCGGCGCGAGCCGCGCCTCCCAGGCTGCGACGGCCTCGCGCAAGGCCGGGTCGGTCTCCATCGCGCGCGCCACCTCGGCCGCCGCGCGGGCATCGAGCGTGCCGAGCACGTATTCGCCTGCCAGCGCGTCGCGTTCGGCGGGGTCGGTCGGGATCATGCCAGGCACTCCCGCAGCGCCAGGAGCCCGCGCCGGATCCAGGACTTTACGGTGCCGAGCGGCATGCCGAGCCGCGCCGCGATCTGCGGATGCGACAGGCCGTGCACGAAGGCGAGGACGATGCCCTCGCGATTCTTCGGCTCCAGCCCGGCCAGGCATTCATGCAGGCGGCGGCCCTCGCTGCTCGCGGCGAGCCTTTCCTCCGCTTCCGGTGCCACGGCCTCGTCGCCGAGGGTCGGGTCGTCCGTTGGCGTCTCCCGCCCCCGGGCGCGGATGATGTCGAGCGCGGCATGGCGGACGATGGAGCCGAGCCAGGCTTCGGCCGAACCGCGCGCCGGGTCGAACTGCCCGGCGCGGCGCGCGACCTTGATGAAGGCATCCTGCAACGCATCCGCCGCCGCATCCCGATCGCGCAGGATGGCGTTCGCCACACCAAAAAGGCGAACCGACTGCCGTTCATACACGCGGCGCAGCGCGGCGCGGTCGCCGGCGGCCACGGCGGCGAGCAGCGCGGGTAGGTCGGCATCCGCTTCCATGAGGCCCGGGACATGGCCATGCCGCGCCCGGCAAGGTCAAGCGTAACGACCCCATTGCGCAGCACGGCGCACATGCGAACATCCGCCCAACGACAGGAGGCTCAGCATGTCCCGCTTCGCGCTTTCCCGCCGCGCCCTCGGCGCGGCCGCCCTGCTGCCGCTCGCGCGGCCGGCCTTCGCGCAGAACGCGCCGATCCGCATCGGGGAGCTGAATTCGTATTCGCGCATGGCGGCCTTCGCGGTGCCCTACCGCAACGCCATGCAGCAGGCGCAGGATGCGGTGAACGCCGCGGGCGGCGTCATGGGCGGACGGCGGATCGAATTCGTCTTCCGCGACGACGGGTCGACGCCCGGCGACGCCGTGCGCGTGGCCGAGGAACTGCTGACGCGCGAGAACGTCGCCTTTCTCGCCGGAACCTTCCTGTCGAATGTCGGGCTCGCGGTCGCGGATTTCGCGAACCAGCGCAAGCGCCTGTTCCTGGCGACCGAGCCGCTGACCGACGCGCTGACCATGGCGCAGGGCAACCGCTACACCTGGCGCCTGCGTCCCAGCACCTTCATGCAGACGCGCATGCTGGTCGAGGCGATCCGCGGCCGGAACGTGCGGCGCTGGGCGATCGTCGCGCCGAACTACGAATACGGGCAGTCGGCCGCGGCCAACTTCAAGCGCCTGCTCCCCGCCGCCATCCCGGGTGCCGAGATCGTGGCGGAGCAGTTCCCCGCCCTCGGCCGCGTCGATGCGGGGGCGACGGTCGGCGCGCTCGGCCAGGCGCGGCCGGATGGCATCTTCAACGTGCTGTTCGGCGCGGACCTGACCGCCTTCGTCCGCGAAGGCAACACGCGCGGCCTGTTCGAGCGCCGCACCGTCGTCTCCCTGCTGACGGGTGAGCCCGAATACATGATCCCGCTGGGGGAGGAGACGCCGGAAGGCTGGATCGTCACCGGCTATCCGTGGGAGCAGGTGACGGGCATGCCGACGCACCAAGCCTTCGTCGACGGCTACCGCGCGCGCTTCAACGACACGCCGCGCAAGGGCTCGTTGCTCGGCTATGTCACGGTGCAGGTGATCGCGAACCTGCTGAACAAGGCGAACACGCTCGACAACGAGGCGCTGGTCGATGCGCTGCGCGACCTGCGCACCGACACGGTGGTCGGCCCGGTGACGATGCGCGGCATCGACCAGCAGGGCACCATGGGCACCTGGGTGGGAGAGACGACGCTGCGTGGCCGGCAGGGTGCGATGCGCAACATCCGCTACGCCGACGGCGCCGACTACATGTTCTCCGAGGAGGAAGTGCGCGCCGCGCGCCGGACCTGATCCTTCGTGCAATGGGACTTCCTGCTGGTCCAGTCCCTGTCTGGGCTGGCCAGCGCCTCCTCGCTCTTCGTCATCGCGTCGGGGCTGACGATCGTCTTCGGCGTGACGCGGATCGTGAACTTCGCGCACGGCTCCTTCTACATGCTGGGGGCCTATATCGCGGTCACGGTCGTGCCCTGGCTGCTGGAGATCGATCGCTCGCCCTGGCTGTTCTTCGTGGGCGTGCTGGTCTCGGCGCTGGCCGTCGGCGCGCTCGGTGTGCTGATGGAGATGCTGCTGCTGCGGCGCATCTACCGCGTACCGGAACTGTTCCAGCTGCTGGCGACCTTCGGCGTCGTGCTGATCGTGCAGGACCTGGTGCTGCTGGTCTGGGGGCCGGTGGATATTCCCGGGCCGCGCGCGCCGGGGCTGCGGCATGGCGTGGTCATCCTCGACCAGCGCTTCCCGGCCTATGAGCTGTTCCTGATCGCGGTCGGGCCGGCGGTGCTCGGCCTGCTGTGGCTGCTGATGCACCGCACGCGCTTCGGCGTACTTATCCGGGCCGCGACGCAGGACCGGGAAATGGTGGGCGCGCTCGGCGTCAACCAGGCAATGCTGTTCACGGGCACGCTGTTCCTCGGCGCCGCGCTCGCCGGCCTCGGCGGCGCGCTGCAGATCCCGCGCGTCAGCGCCAATTCCCAGATGGACCTGTCCATCATTACCGAGGCCTTCGTCGTCACCGTCATCGGCGGCATGGGCAGCGTGCCGGGCGCCTTCATCGCCGCGCTGCTGATCGGCCAGCTGCAGGCCTTCGGCGTGCTGATCTTCCCCAAGATCACGCTGGTGCTCGTGTTCCTGCTCATGGCCGTGGTGCTGGTGATCAAGCCCTGGGGGCTGCTCGGCAAGCCCGAGGCCGCGGCGGGGCGCGTGGTGCTGCCGGAAGGCATCCTCGACCCGCGCCCGCTCGACCGCGCGGGAAAGATGCTGGCGGCGCTGGGGCTGGCGGCGGTGCTCGCGCTGCCGCTGCTCGACGCCTATGCGGTGAAGGTGGGGACGGAGGTACTGATCCTGGCGCTCGCCGCCTTCTCGCTGAACTTCCTGGTCGGCAATGGCGGCATCGTCTCCTTCGGCCATGCGGCCTATTTCGGGCTCGGCGCCTATGGCGCGGGGCTGCTGGTGGTGAAGGCGGGGCTGCCGATGGAACCGGCGCTGCTCGCAGCCCCCATCGCCGGCGGCGCCTTCGCGGCCCTGTTCGGCTTCTTCGTCGTGCGGCTGTCGGGCATCTACCTCGCCATGCTGACGCTCGCCTTCGCGCAGATCGCCTATGCCGTGGTGTTCCAATGGGTGGAGGTGACGGGCGGGGACAACGGCCTGGTCGGCGTCTGGCCGTCGCGCTGGGCGGCGTCGCGAGAGGTCTATCACTACCTGGTCGCCGCCGTGACGGTCGCCGCCATCATCCTGCTGCGGCGCGTGATCCATGCGCCCTTCGGTGCGACGCTGCGCGCGGCGCGGGATTCGGCGCAGCGCGCGGATGCGATCGGCGTCGATGTGCGCACCCATCGCTGGCTCGGCTTCACGCTGGCGGGTGCGGCGGCGGGGTTGGCCGGTGGGCTCTACGCCTTCTCCAAGGGCTCGATCGACCCGACGCTGCTCGGCATTCCGATGAGCGTCGATTTCCTGTCCATGCTGCTGCTCGGCGGCATCCAGTCGGTGCTCGGGCCGGTGGCCGGCACCGCGGCCTTCCATGCGGCGAAGGACTTCTTCATGCCGCTGACCGACCATTGGCGGCTGTTCCTTGGCCTGTCGATCATCGCCATGGTGCTGGTCTTCCCGCGCGGACTCGCCGGCGCCTGGGACACGCTGAGGAGGCGGCGCGCATGACGCTGCTCTCGGCGGAGGGGCTGACCAAGCGCTTCGGCGGCGTACTGGCCGCGAAGGATGTCTCCTTCGGGCTGGAAGGCGGCGAGATGCTCGCCATCATCGGCCCGAACGGCGCGGGGAAATCCACCACCTTCAACATGGTCGGCGGGCAGCTGCGCCCGGATGCGGGGCGCGTGACACTGGCCGGGCAGGACATCACCGGCATGCCGCCGCGCGCGGTGTGCCGCATGGGGGTCGGGCGCACCTTCCAGGTGGCGCAGACCTTCCTGTCCTTTTCCGTGATCGGCAATGTGCAGATGGCGCTGATCGCGCATCATGGCCAGACGAGGATGCTGCTGCCGGATGCGATGGCGATGCACCAGGACGCGGCGCTCGCGCTGCTCGAGCGCGTGGGCATGGCGGCGCAGGCGGATCGCCCGATCGGCGAACTCGCCTATGGCGACGTGAAGCGGGTGGAGCTCGCCATCGCGCTCGCCGCGGCACCGCGCCTGCTGCTGATGGACGAGCCTACCGCCGGCATGGCGCCGGCCGAGCGCAGCGCGCTGATGGCGCTGGTGGCCGGCATCGCGCGGGCGGAACGGATCGGCGTGCTGTTCACGGAACACGACATGGACGCCGTCTTCGCCCATGCCGACCGCATCCTGGTGCTGGTGCGGGGCGAGATCATCGCCCGCGGCACGCCGGAAGAAGTCCGCGCGGACCCGGAGGTCCAGCGCGTCTATCTCGGCCATTCCGGGACGCGCGCGGCCGAACGCGCGCGGCGCGCCCATGGCTGACGCGGTCCTGGACGTCGCCGGCCTGCGCGCGGGATACGGCCCGGCGGAGGTGCTGTTCGGGGTGGAACTTCACCTCGCCCGCGGCGAGGTCGCGGCGCTGATGGGCCGCAACGGCGCGGGAAAATCCACCACGCTCAAGGCCATCATGGGGCTGCTGCCGCCGCGTGCGGGAAGCGTCCGCTTCGCCGGGCAGGAGATCGCGGGCCTGGCGCCGTTCCGCATCGCGCGCCTTGGCCTCGGCTACGTGCCGGAGGAACGACGCATCTTCACCGACCTGACGGTGTTCGAGAACCTCGAGGTCGGCCGCCGCGCACCGCCCGCCGGCCGCGCGCCCTGGACGCCGGAGCGGCTGTTCGAGGTGTTTCCCAACCTCGCCGAGATGCGCCATCGCCGCGCCAGCGCCATGTCGGGCGGGGAGCAGCAGATGCTGACCATCGCGCGCACGCTGATGGGCAATCCGGAGGCAGTGCTGCTCGACGAACCCTCCGAGGGGCTGGCCCCCGTGATCGTCGAACAGATGGCCGACGCGGTGCTGCGCATGAAGGCGGAAGGCATCGCCGTGCTCGTCTCGGAACAGAATCTCGACTTCGCCGCCGCCGTCGCCGACCGGGCGCTGATCCTGGAGAAAGGCACCGTGCGCTGGCAGGGGTCCATCGCGGCGCTCGAGGCGGACGAGGACGTCCGCCGCGCCTACCTGACGGTGTGACCCGGATGGCACGACGCATCGCCGGCATCGACGTGGGCGGCACCTTCACCGACCTGGTGATGCAGGAGCAAGACGGCACGATCCGCATCGCCAAGGTGCCGACCACGGCCGTGAACCAGGCCGGCGGCGTGCTCGCCGCGATCGAGGCCGCGGGCACCACGCCCGCCGCGCTCGACCTGATCGTGCACGGCACCACCGCGACGACGAACGCAGTGCTGGAACGCAAGCTCGCCAAGGTCGGGCTGATCACGACGGACGGCTTCCGCGACGTGCTGGAACTCGGCCGCCGCACGCGCCCGCGCGCCTATGGCATGACCGGGTCCTTCGAGCCGCTGATCCCGCGCGAATGGCGGCGCGAGGTGACGGAGCGCATGGATGCGCGCGGCGCGGTCGTGACGCCGCTGGATGAGGCCGCAGTGGAACGGGAGGTGCGCGCGCTGCTCGCCGAGGGCTGCGAGGCGCTCGTCATCCACTTCCTGCACGCCTACGCCAACCCGGCGCATGAACGCCGCGCGGGCGAGATCGCGCGCGCCATCTGGCCGAATTCCTACGTCACGCTCGGCCACGCGCTGCTGTCGGAGTTCCGCGAATACGAACGCGGCACGACGGCGTCGGTGAACGCCGCGGTGCAGCCGGTGCTCGATCGCTACATCCGCCATCTGCAGGACCGGCTTTCGGAAGCCGGGCATGCGCGCGACCTGCTGGTGATGAACGGCAATGGCGGCACGGTGCCGGCGCGCGCCGTCGCCGCCGAAGCCGCCAAGACCGTGATGTCCGGCCCGGCTTCCGGCGTCATGGCCGCCGCCGCCACGCTCGCGCAATCGGGCGTGGCCAACGCCATCACCTGCGACATGGGCGGCACCTCGACCGATGTCGCGCTGATCGCGGGCGGCGTGCCGGAGGTCTCGGCGGAACTCTCCATCGCCTATGGCCTGCCGATCCACCTGCCGATGGTCGATGTGCGCACCGTCGGCGCCGGCGGCGGATCGATCGCCTGGATCGATCGCGGCGGCATGCTGCGCGTCGGCCCCGAAAGCGCCGGCAGCAGCCCGGGGCCGATCTGCTACGGGCGCGGCGGCACGCGGCCGACGGTGACGGATGCGAACCTGCTGCTCGGGCGGCTCGATCCCGATGCGCTGCTCACGACGGGTCGGCGCGTCGGCGTCGAGGAAGTGCGCGACGCCTTCGCGCGGGAGATCGGCGCGCCGCTCGGCATGGCGCCGGAGCAGGCGGCGGAAGCGGTGATCCGCCTGGCCAACGTGCTGATGGCGGGTGCGATCCGCATGGTCTCGCTGTCCCGCGGCCATGACCCGCGCGACTTCTCGCTGTTCGCCTTCGGCGGCGCGGGGCCGCTTCACGCCATCGCGCTGGCACGCGAGATCGGCATCCCGGAGGTCTTCGTCCCCTTCCGCCCGGGGCTCACCAACGCGCTCGGCTGCCTGGTCGCGGACCTGCGGCAGGATGTGGTGAACACGCTGAACCGCGGCCTCGACGACATTGCCGAGGCGGAGATCGCGGAGGTGCTGTCGGCGCAGGTCGCGCGCGGCCGCGCAGGCGTCGAGGCCGGCGGCGCGGAGGTGGAGCGCGTCGAGGTCCGCCACGTCGCGGAGATGCAGTTCCGCGGCCAGACGCATCTGATCCGCGTGGCGCTTGCCTCCGCGGCGCCCACGCGGGCCGAGGTGCAGGCGGCCTTCGAGGCGGCCTATTTCGCGCGCTTCCAGGTGCGCCTGCCGGAAATCCGCGCGGTGCTGGTGAACCTGACGACGAGCGTCGTCGGCCGGCGGCCGCCCTTCGACCTGCGCGCGCTCTCCGCCGGAACGAAGGGGGAGGCACGGCTCGGCACACGGCGCCTCTATGCCGGCGGCGCCTGGCACGAGGCGAGCGTCTGGCGGCGGGAGGCGCTGGCCGAAGGCGCGCGCATCGCGGGGCCGGCAGTGCTGCAGCAGGCGGATGCGACGATCATTCTCGAGCCGGGGAGCGAAGCGGTGGTGGATGGGCTCGGCAATCTCAGGGTGCGGGCGTGATGTGCACGAAGAGCAGGTCGGGGGAGGGTGAACCTCCCCCGAGCCCCCTCCCTTCTTTGTCTTCTGGCACCGGTCGCCGCCGTCAGTCCCCAACAGACAACAAAAGGAGGGGGCTCGGGGGAGTTCACTCCCTCGACCTTTCACCGTGATGGACGCCCTAACCCTCGCCGTCATCCAGGCCGGCCTCACCCAGGTCTGCAACGAGATGGACCTGGCATTCTCCCGCGCTGCGTTCTCGCCGGTGATCGCTGAAGCGGATGACCGATCCGACGGCATCTACGCAGCGGAAGACGGCGCACTGATCGCCCAGGGCGAAGGCGGGCTGCCGGTCTTCGTCGGCGCCATGCAGCACAGCGCGGGGCACATCATCCGTCTGATCCGCGAAGGCGCCGTCGCGCCGCCGGAACCGGGCGACATCTACATCGTCAACGACCCCTATCTGGGCGGGACGCATCTGATGGATGTGCGCTTCGCCAGGCCGTTCTTCGTTGATGGCGGATTGTTCTGCTGGCTGCAGAACACCGGCCACTGGCCGGACACGGGCGGCATGGTCCCCGGCGGCTTCTCGGCGCATGCGACCGAGGTTGAGCAGGAAGGGCTGCGCCTGCCGCCGGTGAAGCTGTTCAAGCGCGGAGAGATGGATCGCGAGATCCTGTCGATCATCCAGTCCAACATCCGCGTGGCGGACCAGCGCATCGGCGACATCAAGGCCCAGGCCGCGGCGCTGCTGGTGGGCGAGCGCCGCCTGTCCGAGATGATCGCGCGCTACGGCGCCGCCACGCTGCGGGATGCCATCGCGCTGATCCGCGAGCGTGCGGCCGAGCGCATGCGCGCCGAGATCCGCCGCATGCCGGAAGCCACCTGGCGCGCGGAAGCCTTCGTCGATTCCGATGGCGTGGTGAACGAGCCGCTGCGAATCGCGCTCTCGGTCACGCGGCGCGGCGATGCGCTGTTGTTCGACTTCGCCGGCTCCTCCCCGCCCTGCGCGGGGCCGATGAATTCCGTCTGGGCCACCACCTATTCGGCCGTCTGCCTCGGCGTGAAGCACATCTTCCCCGACATCCCTATCAACGCCGGCACCTTCGCGCCGCTCGAAATCATCCGCCCCGAGGGCACCTTCCTCGATGCGCGCTACCCGCGGCCGGTCAGCGGCTGCGCGGCGGAAGTCAGCCAGCGCATCGCGGAAGCGGTGTTCCTGTGCCTGGTGCAGGCGTTGCCGGAGGAAGTGACCGCGGCCCCCGCGGGAACCTCCGGCAACTTCGCGCTCGGCGGCGTCGATCCCGCGCGCGGCGCGGGCTACGTGATGTACCAGATCACCGGCGGCGGCTATGGCGGCAATGCGCGGGAGGACGGGCTGTCGAACGGCTGCTCGACCATCGGTATCAGCAAGACGGCGCCGGTCGAGGTGATGGAGCAATACTACCCCATCCTGTTCCGCCGCTTCGCGCTGCGGGAAGGTTCGGGCGGCGCCGGAATGCATCGCGGCGGCTTCGGCGTGCATTACGAGGTGGAATTGCTGCGCGGGGAAGCGCGCGCTTCCTTCGTCATGGACCATGGCCGCTTCGGCCCGCCCGGCGTGCTGGGCGGCGGCGACGGCGCGCCGAATGAGGTCCGCATCCATCGCGGCGGGACCACGACCATCCCGCTGCACCTGTCGAAGGACCAGGGCATCGCCCTTGCGCCCGGCGACAGGGTGGAGGTGAAGACGCCCGGCGGCGGCGGCTACGGCGACCCGCTTGGGCGCGATCCTGCGCTCGTCGCGCGCGATGTGCGCCGTGGTACCTACGATGCCGCGCAGGCCGCCGCGCTGTGGGGCGTGGTGCTGCGCGACGGGACGTTGGACGAAGCGGCGACGGCCACGCTGCGCCGGAGCCGCGCCGCATGACTGCATACCACCGCCCGCGCAGCCTGGATGAGGCACTCGCCATCCGTGCCGAGACCGGTGCGCTGCCACTGGCCGGTGGCACGGACATCCATCCGCTGCGCACCGCGCGCGCCGCCTGGGGGGAGCCCTGGACGATGCCCGTGCTGGACCTCTCCGCCGTGCCGGGCCTCGACGGAATCGAGGAGGATGCCACCGGCTGGCGCATCGGCGCGCGGACGAGTTGGACCGCGATCGCGGAGGCCGCGCTGCCGCCACTGTTTGACGGGCTGCGCGCCGCGGCGCGGGAGGTGGGCGGCCGCCAGGTGCAGAACCGCGGCACCATCGCGGGCAACCTCGTCACCGCGTCGCCGGCCGGGGACGGCATTCCGAACCTGCTGGCCCTGGAGGCCGAAGTCGAGCTGGCATCGCGGGACGCGACTCGGCGCCTGCCGGTTGCGGAATTTGTCACCGGCTACCGCGCGACGGCGCTCGCGCCGGAGGAAATCGTGACGGCGCTGCATGTGCCGCGTCTCGACCATGCGCGCGGGCGCTTCGAGAAACTCGGCGCACGGCGATACCTCGTCATCTCCATTGCCATGGCGGCGGCGGTGATCGCGATGGAGGGCGATCGTGTGGCGGAGGCGCGCATCGCGATTGGCGCCTGCTCGCCCGTCGCGCGGCGCCTGCCGGCGCTCGAAGCGGCGCTGGTCGGCCAGCATCCGTCCGAGATGGCGAGCGTGCCGCAGCCGGCGCATCTCACGCCGCTCGCGCCGATCGACGATATCCGCGCCACCGCGGCCTACCGCACGGATGCCGCGCTCGTGCTGCTGCGCGACCTGCTCGCGGGGTTCACCGCATGATCGCCCTGACCGTCAACGGGACGCGCCACGACGTCGCGGCCGATCCCTTCGCGCCGCTCTCCGACACGCTGCGCGAGGGGCTTGGCCTGACCGGGACGAAGGAAGGCTGCAACGCCGGCGATTGTGGCGCCTGCACCGTGCTGATGGATGGCGCACAGGTCTGCGCCTGCCTGGTCTCCACGGCCCAGGCGGAGGGGGCGGAGATCACGACGATCGAGGCCGCCGACCCGCTGCTCGACCGGCTGCGCGCCGCCTTCCTCGCGCGCGGCGCGGCGCAATGCGGCATCTGCACGCCGGGGATGCTGATGGCGGCGCTCGACCTGCTGCGGCGGGATGTCGCGCCCGACCGCGCGGCGGTGGAGGATGCGCTGGGCGGCGTGCTCTGCCGCTGCACCGGCTATCTGCAGATCGCGGATGCGGTACTGGACGCGGCGCGCGGCACCGTCATTGCGGCACCGGCCGATGGGCGCGTCGGCGCCGCGATCCCGCGCCTGGACGGCGCGCCGAAGGTCGCAGGCACGGAACTGTACGGCGCCGATGACGCGCCTGAAGATGCGTTGTGGCTGCGCGTCGTGCGGTCCCCGCACGCCCATGCGCGCTTCACCTTGGGCGACCTCGACGGCGCGCGGCACCGCCTGGGCCTTTTTGCGATCCTCTCGGCGCGCGACGTGCCGGGGCTGAACGGATTCGGCATCATGCCGAACCTGAAGGACCAGCCGGTCTTCGCGGACGGATATGTGCGCTATCGCGGGGAGGCGGTTCTCGGCCTGCTGGGCGACCGCGATGTCGTCGCCGCCGTGCGCGATGCCGACTTGCCGATCACCTGGGAGATATTGCCGGCGCTGCACGGTGTCGAGGCCGCGCTGACGCCGGATGCGCCGCAACTGCACGACCACGCGCCCGGCAATATCCTGGTGCGCGGGCACCTGCGAACCGGCGATGCCGAACCCGCCTTCGCGAACGCCGCCGCGCGCGCGGGGGGCACCTTCCGCACCGCCTTCGTCGAGCACGCCTATATCGAGCCCGAGGCCGGCCATGCCATTCCCGGCGAGGGCGGCGCCATGACCATTCTCGCCTGCACCCAGGCGCCGGTGATGGACAGGGAGGAGACGGCGCGCGTCCTCGGCGTGGCGGAGGAGGCCGTGCGAATCGTACCGACCGCCTGCGGCGGCGGCTTCGGCGGCAAGCTCGACGTGTCGGTCCAGCCGCTGCTCGCCGTCGCGGCGCGCGTCGCGAACCGGCCCGTGCGCATGACCTACACGCGCACGGAGAGCATGGCGGCCTCCACCAAGCGCCACCCGGCCATCCTGTATGCGCGCATGGCGGCGGATCCGAAGGGGCGCTTCACCGCCTTCATGCTCGACGGCGATTTCAACACCGGCGCCTACGCATCCTGGGGCCTGACCGTCGCGAACCGCGTGCCGGTGCACGCCTCCGGCCCCTATCGCGTGCCGAACGTGCTGAACCGCACGCGCGCGGTCTACACCAACGACACGCCGGCCGGCGCATTCCGCGGCTTCGGCGTGCCGCAGGCGGCGATCGCGACGGAAGCGCTGGTGGACGACCTGGCCATCGCACTCGGCATCGACCGGTGGGAGATCCGGCGGCGCAACGCGCTCGGCAAGGGCGACGTCACGCCATCGGGGCAGGTGCTGCACGCCTCGGCGGGGCTGCCGGACTGCCTTGATGCCCTGAAGCCTGAATGGGAAGCGGCGCTTGCGCGCGTGGCCGCGCACAACACGAAGCATGCGCGCCATCGCCTCGGCGCCGGCATCGCCTGCATGTGGTACGGCTGCGGCAACACGGCACTGTCGAACCCGTCCACCATGCGCATCAGCCTGGCGCGCGACGGAACGCTCACGCTGTTCAACGGCGCGGTCGATATCGGCCAGGGCAGCACGACGGTGATCGGGCAGATCGCCGCCGACGCCCTCGGCCTGCCGCTGTCCTCCCTGCGCCAGGTGCTGGGCGACACGGCGCTCACCCCCGATGCGGGCAAGACCTCGGCCTCCCGCCAGACCTTCGTCAGCGGCCGCGCAGCGGCCGAGGCGGCGAAGGCGCTGCGCGCGCGCATCCTCGCGCTGGCCAATGCCGGCGACGGCGCGACGCTCGCGCTGGACGGCACGCTTCTGACGGTGCGGGACTCGCACACCACGCGCGTCATCGACCTCGCCGCGCTGGATGCCGACCTGGTGGCGGAAGCGCGCTACGATCCACCGACCGTGCCGCTCGATGCCGACAGCCAGGGCGTTCCCTACGCGACCTACGGCTTCGCCGCGCAGCTCGCGCTCGTGCGCGTCGACACGGCGCTCGGCACGGTGAAGGTGGAGGAGATCGTGGTCGCGCAGGATGTCGGGCGCGCGGTGAACCCGCTGCTCGTCGCAGGGCAGATCCATGGCGGCGTCGCGCAGGGGCTCGGTCTTGCGCTGATGGAGGAATTCATCCCCGGCCGCACCGAGAACCTGCACGACTATCTGATCCCGACCGCGGGCGACATGCCCGCGATCCGCATCCACCTGATCGAGGATCCGGAACCCGAAGGTCCCTTCGGCGCGAAGGGCGTGGGCGAGCCGGCGCTGGTGCCGACGGCGCCGGCGATCCTCTCCGCCATACGGCACGCGACCGGGGTGCGCATGACGGAGGTGCCGTTGCTGCCGCATCGGTTGCTGGGACGACTCGGGGGAGGAGAACCTCCCCCGGCCCCCCTCCCTTCTTTGTCTGTTGGGGACTGACGGCCATGGTCGGTGCCCAAGAGACAAAGAAGGTTGAGGGGGGTCAGGGGGGAGAAGTTCTCTTCTCCCCCCTGCCGCCGGAGGCAACGCGATGACCACCCGCGCCCAACGCAGCGAAAAGTTCGGCGCCGCCGAAGGCGACGGCATCATCCGCTGCGATGCCTGCCCCGTGCTCTGCCGCATCCGCCCCGGCCGCGCGGGGGCGTGCTCGCGTTACGCGAACCAGGACGGCGTGCTGGTGCGCACCGATCCCGCGCTCGCCCTCGCCCAGGCCATCAAGGGCAACGCGCCGCTGGTGCCCTTCGCGCAGGCGGATTGGGACGGCGCGCTGATCGATCCTTCGCGGGTCTTCGTCACGGGCGTCGGTGCCGGCACCACCTATCCCGACTACAAGCCCGCGCCGTTCATCGTCGGCGCCAGCCATGCCGGAGTCGATACCGTCACCGTCGTGACGGAGGGGATGTTCAGCTATTGCGGCGTGAAGGTGAAGATCGACACGGACCGCCACCTTGGCCCGGAGGCCGCGCCGGTGCGCGTGCAGGGCGAACAGGTCGGCCACGTCACCACGGCCGAGTACGGATCGCAGATGCTGTCCATCGGCGGCGTGCGGCACCTGACGGGCGGGTCGAAGAAGGAAGGCGTCGTCACCTGCGACACGCTGCTGAAGCTGTGCGAGGCAGCGCCCGTCGAGATGACGATCGATGGCGGACACAGCGTGGTGGTCCAGGCCGGCGCCGCGCCGATCGTGGACGGCGTGGCGGAGACGCGCATGCGCGTCGGCTGCGGCAGCGCCGCGGTCGGCATCTTCGCGCAGCAATGGCTCGGCCATGTGGACGAGGTGATCGTCGTCGACGACCACATCACCGGGGTGCTGAGCGAGCACCAGGCCGGGAAGGTCCTGCACATGCGCGCCGCGGGCATCCGCGTGCGCGGGCGGCGGTCCACGCCCGGGCGCTACTTCCAGGTGGCGCGTCCGGGCCTCGGCTGGGGCGGCACGGACATCACCGACCCGCTCGAGATCATCGAGCGCATCGACCCGGCCGTCGCCTGGCCCGGCCTGCGCCTGCTGATGACGAGCACGACCGGCGACCACGCGCTGTACTTCGTGCTGAACGAAGCGCTGCGCCCGGTCGAGACCGAGATACCCGAGGCCGTGCGTCGCGTGGTGGATCGCATCGGGGAGAATTGCGAGCCGTCGCTCTGCTCGGTGGTGTTCATGGCAGGTGCGGGCGGGTCGCTGCGCGCGGGTGTCACGGAGAACCCCGTGCTGCTGACGCGTGCCGTCGCGGCGGGCGAGGTGCGCGTCACCATGGGCGGCGCGCCGGTCTATCTCTGGCCGGGCGGCGGCATCACGGTGATGGCGGATGTGCTGCGCATGCCCAGGCGCGCCTTCGGCACGGTGCCGACGCCGGCGATGGTCGCACCCATCGAGTTCACCCTGCCGCGCGACCTCTACCGGCGACTCGGCGGCCATATGGACCAGGTGCAGCCGGTGGAGGAGGTGCTGCGCGCACTCGGCGAGGACCTCCGCGTCGAGACCTTGCACCAGGGCAATCCCTGGCCCTTCCCGCGCTGAGGCGATGCAGCCGCCGGTCGCGCAGCGTCTTGCGGATGGCCGGCTGCATCTGAGCCACGGGCCGATCGACCTGGTGATCGGCACCTGGGGGAAGACGGAGGACATCGCGGCGGCCGAGCGCGCGGCGATGGCGCTGTTCCCGGGCATCCTGCCCGGCCTCGCGGCGGAACTGGGCGAGCTGCGCAAGCCGATGGATCGCGCGCCGCGCGTGACGCATGCCGTCGCGCGTCGGATGGTCACGGCCTGCGCGCCCTTCGCGCCGCTATTCGTCACGCCCATGGCGGCGGTGGCCGGGTCCGTGGCGGACCATGTGCTCGCGGCGATGTTGGCGGCGGCGCCGCTCGCCCGGGCCTATGTGAACGACGGCGGGGATATCGCGCTGTATGTCGCGCCGGGCGAATCGCTCGCGATCGGCCTCGCCGCGACTCCGGAGTCGCTCGCCATGGACGGCGCGCTGCTCGTGACGGCGAAAAGCGGCATCGGCGGAGTCGCGACCTCCGGCCGGCATGGGCGGTCCTTCTCCCTCGGCATCGCCGATGCCGTGACGGTGCTGGCGCAGGATGCGGCGACGGCGGATGCGGCGGCGACGCTCATCGCCAATGCGGTGGATGTGGACAGCGCGGCGGTGCGGCGGGCGCCGGCGGTGAGCCTCGATCCGGACAGCGACCTGGGGGAGCGACTGGTCACGCAGGCGGTCGGTCCGCTGGACGCGGCGGAGGTCGCGGCGGCGCTGGATGCGGGCCTCGCGCGTGCCGAAGCCTTCCGCGCGGCCGGGCTGATCCTGGGTGCGGCGCTGCGCCTGTCCGGCGCTGCCCGCATCACGGGCGCGGCGCTTCTCCCCTGAACGCAGAAAGGGCCGCCTTTCGGCGGCCCTTCCCGTACGATGTCGCGTTGAGCGCCCCCGCTTAGCGGAGGACGATCTCCACGCGGCGGTTCTGCGGCTCGCGCACGTTGTCCGGGGTCGGCACGAGCAGCTGGCTCTGGCCGAAGCCGCGGGTGACGATCTCGTTCCGCGGCACGCCCAGGCGGACCAGCTCGCCGGCGACGGCGGCGGCGCGACGCTCGGACAGGCCCTGGTTGTAGCGGGCGGAGCCCGAGGTGTCGGTGTGGCCGTTCACCTCGATGCGCGTGACCTGCTGCGAACGACGGGCCGTCGCGGCCTCGCCGATGATCTGACGCGCGCGGGCGGTCAGGTCGGCGCGGTTCCAGTCGAAGAACACCAGGAAGGTGCGCGCCGGCGCCGGGGCCGCGGCGGCCGCGGTCACCGGGGCGGCCGAGCGGCCGAAGTTGTAGCGCACGCCGAACATGATCGAGTGGTTGAAGTTGTCCGCCTCGAACGTGAAGCGCGTGGTCGCAGCGCCCGGCGTCGCCACCGTGCCCGAGATGTCATGGCCGAGCGTGCCCATGAAGCGGTACTCGGCGGTCAGCGCGAGGCCCGGCACCGGGTCGATCGGCAGCGCGACGCCGACGATCGCCTGGTAGGCGAAGTTGCCCTCGTCGCCGTCGAGGCGGACGCGCGTGTTGCCGACATTGGCGCCCGCATCGTCGTGCTCGTGGATCACGTAGCCGGCGCCGACGCCGACATACGGGGCGATGCCACCGAGGTTGAAGTCATACAGGGCGTTGACCATCGCGCCGTAGGAGCGCGCGGTGCCCGTGGAACGCGAGAGCCGGCCAACGCCAGCGGCCTTCACGGTATCCACGTCGTTCTGGCGGTAGTTGCCCTCGAGCTCGAGGCGCAGGCCGTTGCCGAAGCCATAGCCGACGCTGATCACGCCGGCCCAGCCCCACTCGAAGCCGACATCGACGTTACGGCCGTTCACCGGCGCGTTCGCGATCGTGTCGTCCTGGCCCATCAGGTAGTTGCCGCCGAGGCCGGCGCCGACATACACGCCCTGCACCCGCGGGTCCCAGCTCTGCGCGTTCGCGGCCATCGGCAGCGACAGCAGCGTCGCGGCAAGAAGCGTCTTCCTGAAGCTCATCGTCATTCCTCGCATCCGGATCACGCACCGGCCGCGCCGGTGCAAGAGACTCCACCCCAATCCGGGGTCGGACGGACTTTAACCACAACCGGCGCGACTTGGGGCAGGGTCTGGCCGCCCGAACCGACATATCCGCGCCAGTGTGGCGAGCATGCCACACCCTGTGGCGGCACCGTACGGCGCCCCCGACCGCGATTTTCCCCAGCCTCCCAACACGCGCGACGCTAGTCTCTCCCCCGGCGGCCTTCCGCCGGGCCGCCGTCCAACACGGCCGGCCCAAGGCCGGCCCAGGCTCGGAGGGAGGCTAACGCCATGAATTCCGGTCCGAATGAGGCCCGCCCCGCGTCGAGACGGCCCCGCGCCGTCGCCCTGATCGGCCCGCAGGGCAGCGGCAAATCCACCCTGTACGACGCCCTTCTCGCCGCCGCCGGCGCCCCCGCCGGCCGGAGGAACGGGGATGCGAAGCAGCGCGCCATGGGCACCGAGGCCCGCCTCGGCCACTGCACCTTCATGGGGGAGGACTGGGCGCTGCTCGACTGCCCGGGCTCGATCGAGTTCGCGCAGGAGCAGGCGGCCGCACTCGCCGTCGCCGACCTCGCGCTGATCGTCTGCGAGCCCGATCCCGGCCGCGCCGCCACCCTCGCCCCCGCCTTCCACGCGCTGGAAGCCGCCGGCCTGCCCGCCATGGTGTTCGTCAACAAGGCCGACACGCTGGGCGGGACGCATGTGCGGGACACCCTCGCCGCGCTGCAGGCCCATTCCCGCCGGCCGCTCGTGCTGCGCCAGGTTCCGATCCGGGAGGGCGGGGAGGTCACCGGCTATGTCGATCTCGTGAGCGAGCGAGCCTATCGCTGGCGCCGCGGCGCCCCGTCCGACCTCATACGCATCCCCGAATCGATGATGGCGCGGGAGGCCGAGGCCCGCGCCGCGCTGGCAGAGACGCTGGCCGACCACGACGATTCGCTGCTCGAGAAGGTGGTCGAGGACACGGTCCCGACCCCTGGCGACCTCTACCGCCCGTTGCACGCCGATGTCGTCGCCGGGGCGCTCGACCCGGTCCTGATCGGCGCGGCCGAGCGCCGCCACGGCGTGCTGCGCCTGTGGAAGGCGCTGCGCCACGACGTGCCGGGGCCGGAGGAAACCGCCGCACGCCGCGGCATCGCGCCGGAGGGCGAGGCGCTCGCCCAGGTCTTCCGCACGCTTCATGCCGGGCATGGGGGCAAGCTCTCCTTCGCGCGGATCTGGCGCGGCGGCGTGAAGGACGGCGCGACGCTGGGCGGGGCGCGCATCGGCGGCATCACCCGCTTCCCCGCCGGGGAGGCCGCGAAGGTGCCGGAGGCCGCGATGGGCGAGGTCGTCGCCCTCGGGCGGCTCGAGGCGGCCGCGACGGGGCAGGTCCTGTCCCCGTCCGGCACCGCGCCCGCCCTGCCCTTCCCGGCGCCGCCGCAGCCCGTCTACGCGCTGGCGATCGCGACCGAGGACCGCAAGGACGACGTGCGCCTGTCCGGCGCGCTGGCGCGGCTGGCGGAGGAAGACCCCTCGATCTCCATCATCCACGATGCGGAAGCCGGGCAGATCCTGCTTGCGGGCCAGGGCGACCTGCATCTCGGCCACGCCGTCGCGCGCCTGGCCGAGGCGCATGGCGTGCGCGTGACGACCACCCGCCCGCGCATCGCCTTCAAGGAGACCATCCGCCACGCCGCGCGCCACCACGCCCGCCATCGCCGCCAGACGGGCGGCCACGGCCAGTTCGCCGACGTGACGCTGGAAGTGGCGCCGCGCACGCGCGGGGACGGCTTCGCCTTCGAGGACCGCATCGTCGGCGGCGCCATACCGCGCAAGTTCATCCCCGCGGTGGGGGAAGCGGCGGAGGAAGCGGCGCGCAAGGGACCGCTCGGCAATCCCGTGGTCGATGTCCAGGTCACCCTGCTCGACGGCGCCTTCCACAGCGTCGATTCCTCCGACATGGCCTTCGCCACCGCGACGCGCATGGCGATGCAGGAAGCACTGTCGAAGGCCGAGCCGGTGGTGCTGGAACCGGTCGACCAGGTGACCGTGCTCGTGCCGCAGGACGGCACGGCGGCGGCGCAACGCCTGCTGACAGGGCGTCGCGGCCAGATCCTCGGCTATGCGGAAAAGCCCGACTGGCCGGGCTGGGACGAAGTGCAGGCGCTGGTGCCGGAATCGGAACTGCACGACCTGATCATCGAGCTGCGGTCCCAGACCATGGGCCTCGGCACCTACACCCGCCGCTTCGACCACCTGGCCGAGGCTCGGGCCAGATAGGCGCCATGCGCGGCGGGGGCCTTTGCAGCCCCCGCCGGCGTGGCACACTCCCCGGCATTCTCGGGGGAACGTTGCGCATGGAACGCCAGTACACGGTCGCCGATCTCGTCGCGGACATCCTGCCGCGCATCGGCGTCTCGACGGTCTTCGGCATCGTCTCGGTGCACAACATCCCGATGCTGGACGCGATCGGGCAGCGCAACGCGCTGCGCTACGTGATGGCGCGGGGCGAGATGGGCGGCGCGCACATGGCCGATGCCTATGCCCGCGTCTCCGGTCATCTCGGCGTGCTGTTCACCTCCACGGGGCCGGGCATGGCGAACGCCATCCCGGGGCTGGTCGAAGCCCGCTTCGCGGGTTCCCCCGTGCTGCACATCACCGGCCAGACCGCGACGAAGCACATCGACCGCGATGCCGGTACGGTGCACGACGTGCCGGGCCAGACGGCGATGCTGGCCGCCGCCTGCAAGGCAGCATACCGCGTGCGCAGCGCGAACGAGGCCTTCGGCGTGCTGGTGCGCGCGGCGGCCGAGGCGCTGTCCGCCCCGTGCGGGCCGGTGAGCGTGGAAATCCCGATCGACCTGCAGCGCGCGCCGATCGCGCGGCCGGCGGGACTCGATGCGCTGGCGCTGCCCATCGCCGCGCCACTGCCGCCGAACCCGTCCGAACTCGACGCCGCGGCGGAAATCCTGGCCGCGGCCAGGCGGCCGATGCTGTGGCTCGGCAACGGCGCGAAGCGGGCGCGCGCGGCGGCAATGCGCCTGATGGGCCTCGGCTTCGGCGCCGTCTCCTCCTGGAACGGGCGCGGCATCATCCCCGAGGATCATCCGATGACGCTCGGCGGGCTGCATGGCAACGGCTCCCCGCGCGTGCAGTCCTTCTATGAGAGCGTGGACGCGATGCTCGTCGTGGGGTCCCGCCTGCGCGGGCATGAGACGGGCGACTTCTCGCTGAAACTCCCGAAGACCTTGATCCACGTCGATTGCGACGCGACGGCGAATGGCCGCACCTATCCGAACACGCTGTTCGTCCATGGCGACGCGGCGCTGGCGATGGAGGGCATCGCGGAGCGGCTTTCGGGCGGCACGGCGCTGGACCACGGCTTCGCGGACGACTTCGCCGCCCTGCATACGCGGGCCCGCGACGAGTATCTCGCCACGCTCGGCCCCTATGCCGGCTTCCCCGACGCGATCCGCGCCGCCCTGCCGCGCGACGGCGTCTGGGTGCGCGACATCACCATCGCCAACTCCACCTGGGGCAACCGCGTCTTCCCGATCTACGATCCGCTCAACGCCGTGCATCCGGTGGGCGCGGCGATCGGGCCGGGGTTGGCTCTCGGCATCGGCGCGGCGATCGCGGCGGAAGGGCGCAAGACGATCGCGATGTGCGGCGATGGCGGCTTCTCGCTCGGCATGTGTGAGCTCTGGACCGTGGCGCAGGAGAAGCCGGACCTCGTCACCATGGTGATGAACGACGGCGGCTACGGCGTGATCCGCCACATCCAGGACGCGGTCGCGGACGGGCGGCAGTTCGGACACGACCTGCTGACGCCGGATCTGGCGGGCCTGGCCGCCCTTGCAGGGCTGCCCTTCTTCAAGGTGAGCAGCGCGGAGAGCGTGGGCGCGGCGCTGTCGCAGGCGCTCGCCGTGAAGGGGCCGGCGCTGGTCGAGGTGGAGATGCGCGCGATCGGCGCGGTGCCGCCCTATGCGCCCTATGCGACCATGGGCAAGCACGCCGAAAGGGCCCGGCAGTAGCCACGGCAGAGGGGGCCTTGCCCCCTCCGGCACCTCCCCCACCAAAGGCCGAAAGGCCTTTGGAAACCAATTCCTACAGCGCGATCCGGAACAGCAGGGCGTCCTCGCCGCCATAGGCCGCGTCCTTGCGGATACGGCCGAGCGCCACGCCGCCATTTGCGATGATTACCTTCTGCGAGGCGATGTTTTCCGGATCGGTCGTCAGGTCGAGATGCGCGAGGCCGACCGACCGCGCCTCGGGCAGCAGCAGAGCCAGCGCGCGCGTCGCATGCCCCTGCCCACGCTTCCAAGGCACCACGGCATAGCCGACATGGCCCAGCACATGCGGCGGCAGCGCGGAAGTGCCGGGCTGCCAGCGCAGATGGATCGCGCCGCAGAACTCGCCATCCCAGATCCAACGCGTGACGCTGGGCAGCCGCGGCACCCTCGTGCCATCGGGCAGGGTGATCGGCCCGCCGCGCGCCTCGGGGTCCTCGAGACTGGCGAGGAACGACTCCGCATCGCGCGCGATCGCCTCGAGATGCGCGCGGACCACGGCCTCCCCACCGACATTGAAGGGCGACCATCCGGCACGCAGCGCGGCGGCGTAGCCCTCCAGCGCCTCCAGCGCCGGGCGGATCAGCCGCGTCACGCTCATCGGGCCAGCATCATGCGCGCCGACCAGCCAGCGACGCCGCAGGCAGCGATGACCGCCGCCATCGGCAGCGCCGTGCCATCCTGAGCCACGCCCAGCACCGCACCCACCGCCGCGCCGATGCCGAATTGCAGCGTGCCCATCAGCGCCGAGGCATTGCCCGCGATCTTCCCATGCGGCCCCATGCCGAGCGCCACCGTCAGCGGCATCACCGCCCCGATCATCGCGACATAGCCGAACAGCGCCACGACGATGCCGCGGAAGCCGAAGGCGCCGGTCACCGTAACCAGCAGCAGCGCGAGCCCCGCGACCGCGGCGACGGAGAGCACCACTGGCAGCAGCCGCGCCGGCGGCACGCGCTGCGCGAGGCGCGACGTGACCTGCCCCACCAGCATGATGCCTACGGCATTCGCCCCGAAATAGAAGCCGTAATGCCCCGGCTGCACCCCGTGCAGTTCCATGAACACGAAGGGCGAGCCGATGATGTAGGCGAACATGCCGCCGATGATGAAGCCGCCCGCCAGCGCATGTCCCATGAAGCGCCCGTCGCGCAGCAGCCCCCACCAGATGCCGAGCGTGGCAGCGAAGCCGTCGCGACGGCGCCGCTCGGGCGGCAGCGTCTCCGGCAGGAACAGCCAGATCATCACCAGCATCGCGACGCCATAGAGCGCGAGCAGGACGAAGATGCCGCGCCAGCCGAACACCGGCAGCAGCGCGCCCCCCACCAGCGGCGCGACGATGGGCGCGATGCTCATCACAAGCATGAGCGAGGCCATCAGCCGCACCGCGCCGCGTTCATCCGTTACGTCGCGCACCACGGCGCGCGCGATGACCATGCCCGAACACCCGCCCAGCGCCTGCGCCAACCGCGCGAGCGTGAGCGAGCCGATGTCCGGCGCCATGGCGCAGACCGCCGAGGCCAGCGCGAACAGCCCAAGCCCCGCGAAGAGCGGCCCGCGCCGCCCGAAGCGATCCGCGACCGGTCCGTAGAAGACCTGCCCCACCGCCATGCCGAGGAAATAGACCGCGAGCGTCCCCTGCACCGCGCCGGGCGTCGTCTGCAGCGAGTCCGCCAACGCCGGAAAGGCCGGCAGGTACATGTCGACCGAGAAGGGCCCCATCCCCGCCAGCGCGCCGAGGATCAGCGCCAGCGTCCGGTGGCTGGGCCCGCTCACGCCGCCGGCGCCTCCGCCAGCGCCTGCGCGGCCAGCGCGAGCGCGCGTTCCACCGCCATGCGTCCCTCGGTGGAGAGCGGCGCCTGCGGCGGGATCGGGTCGCCCACCGCGAAGCCCTGGATCTGCAGCGCGCCCTTGATGCAGGCGGCGAGCGAATGCGCGGCGAACAGCTCGTTCACCCGCCACAACGCCTTCTGCAGCGCCATTGCCGCGTCCCAGCGTCCGGCGCGGCAGAGCTCGAACAGCCGCACGCTCTCCCGCGGGATGGCGCAGGCCGGCCCCGCCATCCAGCCCTTGCCGCCGATCAGCATCACCGCGGCGGGGATGTGGGCGGACGCGGCGAAGACCTCCATCCGCCCGGCGCAGCGGTTGAGGATGGACAGCAGCCGCCCGGTATTCGTCGAGGCATCCTTGATCAGCCCGATGCGCGGGTGATGCGACAATTGCTCGATGGCGGCAAGCGACAGGTCCGATCGCTGGAAGTTGGGGTTGGTGTAGAGCACCGTGGGCAGGTCGGTCGCGTCCGCCACCGCCGTGAAGTAGGCGACGATGCCGGCCTCGCTCACCGGGAAATAGGCTTCGAGGATCGCGAGGATCCCGTCCGCGCCGATCGCCGCATAGTCGCGCGCCTGGCGCACCGCATCTGCCGTGGTGGTCGCCGCGACGCCGGCCACCACGGGCACGCGGCCGCGCGCCTGGTCCACCACGATCTCGACAATCCGCCGCCGCTGCGCCGTATCCAGGTAGGCGAATTCCCCGGTGCTGCCGAGCGGCGTCAGCCCATGCACGCCGGCATCGACCAGGTGGTCCACCAGCCGGCGCAGCTCGCCCTCGAGCACCGTGCCGTCGAGCGCGACGGGGGAAACGAGGTAGGGGAAGACGCCGTGGAATCCGCTCATGGCTTCATCCTAGCGCGCGCCCTGCCCTTCCCACCATCCGGGGACGGACGCATGATCGCCATGACTCAGCGACGGGGGCGGATCATGGCGCGCATCCAGGCAACGCGACGCGGGCTTCTCGGCGGGGCGGCCGCGCTGGCGGCCGGCGGTGCGCGGGCGCAGGGAACGGCGCCGCCGATCCGCGTGCTGTCCGGCTTCGCGCCCGGCGGCGCCGTCGACATCGTCGCGCGCATCGCGCAGGAGG